>JANTFR010000285.1 GCA_024763355.1 Anaerolineales bacterium | reverse complement strand
AGGCCTTCTTGAAGTCCGGAAAAACCTTCTCTTTCGCTTCGTCTGTCAGGAATACGATCAGTTTGGACGGCTTGAGAAACGAAACGCTGGCAACAGGAGCATAAAGGGCCGTACACTCGTTGCCCTGCCAGAAATAAGTGGTTTGGTAATAGTTTCCGGTGCCCAAAAAGGTCAGAAGTTTCACTGCTTCTCCTCCAGCGTGATGATCGCCCAACCAAAGGGGGCGGCGATTTTTCCTTTGGAAACCACCACCCGCCGCGAGACGGGAAAGTCTCTGGCGTTGGTGGGTGGGGCGTTGCGGCTGCGGCGGTGCTGCAGGCGGAAGTCGCGCATCAGTTTCTCGAAGAGCAGTTCGTCCTTTTGCAGGTGCGTCCAGAAGGTCTTGCCATCCCAACCGGCACCCCACCCAATCTGCACCAACGCCTGATGTCTGGATAGTTTTAAAGCATAGAGTTGCTGATAGAAATTGGCAATTTTTTCCGCTCCCTGCACGGTTTCGAACCACCCCAGGAGTTTTTCCAGCCGGGCATGGCTGTGCGCCTGAACGCGCGGCATGAGTGCATCCAGCCAGGCCTTGCGGGATCCAAAGTGCAGTTGGCGCTCGGCCTGCGGCGAGAAGAGGTAGTCTTCAATGGTGATGCTGCCGGTCAGCGTGCGGTTGGGGAGCAAGGCTTCCATTTCAATAGGCGATTGCAGGCTGCCGCGGGTGAGCACCTGGGCATTGACCACGGCAAGGTCTTTATTAGGGGCAAGGTCGCCGTGCAGGTCGGAAACCTGAAGGGCGCGCAACAGGTCGTAGTTGGGATTCTTGCCGAAGAGTTTCCGCTCCAGCGTTTGCCCGGCCCACGAGCGGCGGTTGCCGATATCGCGGCGGTCAAGCGGATGCTTGATGACTTCCTTCCAGCCCTGCCAGGCCAGGGCGGTGCGCAACGCGCCCTTGAGCGACGAGCCGGGAATGTAGGGGCGGTCTTCATGGTCCTTGATGCAGGTCTTCAAACGGGCATCGGCCTTGCGCGAGCGCGGCGCGCCGCGTAGCACATAGCGGAAGAAGGCGGGATTTTTGAAATCGTCTTCCGTCGTCAGCACCTCTCCGGGTAATTTATAGTGCGCCCGTCCGCGCTGATTCAACCCCACCTGGTCCCATTTGGCTTCCAGGATGGCGTCTTCGTCCAACCGCCGGGTGTGCCCTTTGTAAATGATGAAGTCGAACCCGTGCCGCAGTTCCTCGCCATCGCCAATGTGGATGGGCGTGAGGGTTTGCAGAGTAAGTTTGTAGGTGGTCATTGGTCACCTCCATAGCCGACCGCAACAGCCCAGCCCAGCCGCCAGACAGGATGCTCAGGTACGGGGAAGTCGCCTACTTCCCCGGGCTGCGGCTTTATATCCACTGCGCTGCCCCGGGGGGCAGGCTTGTCCAGCGGACCGAGCACCGCGCCTTCGGCCAGCAGGGTCACGGCGCGGCGGCGCAGGCCGCGCCCGTCCATCCAGCCGCCCAGACGGGTCACCTGGTAGGCCGCTTCCGGCGCTTGCAGGGCTGCGACTTCGTCTTCGGCGGGCAGGTAGCGGCTGAGGGTCGTCCATGCGCCGTCACCGGGGTCGGGCAGTTCCAGCAAGGCGTCTTTCTTGATTTTTGCCTGTCCGTAACCGCTGGTGCGCTCCGCGCCCAGGCCGGCATCGCCCAGGTCTTCCAGCAAAGCAGCGAATAACGCCTGCGTGTCTGCGTCCGTCGTCAACCACTGCACGCCAAACCACAGCCCGCACTTATCGGCAAAGCGCACCGCGCCGACATGGAACAGGTTGCTGTTGTTGGGGGCGCGTCCCACGGCCACGCGCGGGCGCTTTTCCACTGCCCAGAAATGCCGCTCCTCGACAGGCAGCACCTTTTTTCCCCGCTCGTCCGTTTGGACTGGCAGGCCATCTTTTTCGTCTTTCAACACCCAGACGCTTTTGCCGTGCAGGCGGATGGCATCGCCGCTTACATCGGCCAGCGTCTCGCCTTTCCGCAGCCGCCGGTAAACGCCTTCGGAAACAAAGCGCACTTTCTTCAAGTCTTTGGGGCGTACATTCGCTTCTTTGGGTTCACCGCGCAGGGCGGCCAGCGGGACGGGGAAGAAGCGCACCGCTCCGGCGTAGGGGAAGGTGGATGTGAGCAGGAAGGGCGGCGCTTTGGGCGCCTCCGCCGTGCCTACCCAGGCTTCCACCGCTTCGCCGCCCCGCAGGGCAGCCAGCCGCGCCAGCACCGCGGCATACAGGCTGTCGGAAGGCCAGGTCAGGCGGCTCCCCTCCTGCCCAATGCCATGTTCCCCGAAGTGGAAGGCGCGCCCCTGGATCTTCCAGGTTTGCAGTTGCATGGCGTGCCTCCTTAGCGGGCCGGAACGGTGGATTGCAGCCAGGTTTTCAGGTCATCGAATGCGCTTGCCAAATCCTGAACAGTTTCCACAGGCTGAGGAAAGGCGATTCTCTGGCTGTAGTCCTCGCCGCTGCGGGCATAGACCTCAATGTCCTTGAACACAACCTTGCCGTAGCCGCGCGAACCGGAGCCGCCGATGTAGT
>JANTFR010000284.1 GCA_024763355.1 Anaerolineales bacterium | reverse complement strand
CCCGTCAGCGTGTTGACCGGCGGCCCCGGCACCGGCAAAACCACCGCCATCCGCACGCTGATTGCCGTCGTGGAGGCCGCCGGGAAGACCTGTGCCCTGGCCGCTCCCACCGGACGGGCTGCCAAGCGCCTTTCCGAGGCCGCCGGACGCCCTGCCAGCACCATCCACCGCCTGTTGAAGTATGCGCCCGCCGAGGGCTTCAAGGTCAACGAGAAAAATCCCCTCCCCGCCGACCTGCTGGTGGTGGACGAGGCTTCCATGCTGGACATCGTCCTGGCCTACCACCTGTTCAAGGCGCTGGCCCCCGGCACGCATCTTTTGCTCGTGGGCGATGTAGACCAGTTGCCCTCGGTCGGCGCGGGGGACGTGCTGCGGGATATCATCGCCAGCGGGAGCGTGCCGGTCACCCGGCTGACGCGCATCTTCCGGCAGGCGGCGGGGTCGTACATCATCACCAACGCCCACCGCATCAACCGCGGCGAGATGCCCGTCTTTCCCCCCGCGGGGGCGGAACCGCTCCCCGATTTCTTCCTCTTCCCCGCCGATACCCCGGAGGAGGCCGCCGATTGGGTGGTGGATGTGGTCGCCAACCGCATCCCGCAGAAATTCGGCTTCCATCCGGTGCGCGATGTCCAGGTGCTGGCCCCCATGTACCGCGGCGGCGCGGGCGTGACGGCTCTCAACGTCCGCCTGCAAGAGGTGCTCAACCCGCCCGCCGAGGGCAAGTTCCAGAAACGTCTCTTTGGGCAACTCTTCCGTCCCGGCGACAAAGTGATGCAAATCCGCAACGATTATGACAAGGAAGTCTTCAACGGCGATATCGGCGTGGTGGCGGCCCTTTCCCCCGTGGAGCACACCTTGACTGTGGATTTCGACGGGCGTCCGGTAGTTTACGACTGGACGGAGGCCGACAATCTGGTGCTGGCCTATGCGGTTTCGGTACACAAAAGTCAGGGGGCGGAATTTCCGGCGGTGGTTATCCCCCTGGTGACACAGCACTACATGATGCTCCAGCGCAATTTGCTCTACACGGCGGTGACGCGCGCCCAACGGTTGTGCGTTCTGGTTGGCAACCGCCGCGCCATCGGCATGGCCGTTGGCAACGACAAAGTCTCCCGCCGCTACTCGGCCCTCGATTGGCGTCTGCGGTAGGGATGCACAGGTGACAGTCAGAAGTGACCGTCACCTGGTTTCGGTTTCTGCCTTATGGCTGGACGAAGGTCAGCATCCAGGAGCCCCAATAACGGGCGCCGTTCTCGCCTTCGCATTCGGCGGCCTGCAAATCGCCAATCACCTGCCCGCCCTGTCCCGCCACCAGGGTGTAGGTGAGCCCGGGGGTCATTTCAAAGTCGGCGATGCCCAGTCCCAGGTCGGGTTTCAGACCGGTGTAGAAGATTTCCTCCCCCTCCGCCCAACTGACCGTAATCGGGACGCCCGGCACGGGCTGGCGGGCAGCATCGCGCACGTCCACGCGCAGGAGGGGGCGCGTCCAGTCGGGATTGCAGACGAAGGTGCGCTCCTCCAGAATGAAGGGCGCGCCGGGGGTGGCGGTGGGGGTGCGCGTCGGCAGGGGGGTAAAGGTCGCTCTGGAGGTGGGGAGAACCGTCGGGGTGGCGGTCGGCGCGGGAGTGCGCGTCGCCGTCGGTCGGGGGGAGGGGGTGGCGGTCGGCGTTTCGGGGGTATCCGTTGGGGGCGGCGAATCTTTGGGACGCGGCACGCCGCCCAAATCCGCGGCCAATTTCCCCAGGGCGTAGGCTTCTTCATCGGGGTTATCCGCTGTCAGGGCGCGCTGCGCCTGGATGGTGAGCGCCTCCACCGGGTCGGGGTCGCCCAGCAGGGAGAGGCGCGCCCGCGCCCGTTCCACATCCCCATCGGAGAGGTAAGCCAGCGCAATCATGGCGCGGTACTGCTCCTTGTACTGCGCCTGGAGGGTGTCGGGGGAAGTATCTACGTCTTTGGCGGGAGCCAGCGCCCAGGCGTAGAATAATCCCAGGGCGAGGCCCAGCGCCAGGCCGGTGAGCAGATACCAGGGGCCGCGGGGAGTCTCGTTCATGGCGAAGCAGGGGGCGGGAGAGGGGTCTGAAAAGCGGCGAAGAGCAGATTCATGGTTGCCAGGTCGCTCTCACCGTATCCGGCGCGCTCGGCGAAGGTGATGGCGGCGCGCACCGTCTCGGCGGGGGTGTTTCCCAGCAGGCGCAGGCGATTGAGGGCTGCGGAGAAGTCACCGTCCCGGCGGTAAATCTCGGCGGTCATCAGGACGTAATCGGCCTTGTAGGCGGCGTCCAGGCTTTCCGGGGCGGTATCCACGTATTGCACCGGGTTGAGCACCAGGCCGTAATACAGCCCGGCGGCCAGGCCGATGAGGATGGCAATGACGAAGCGTGTCCAACGGGTCATAGGGGAGATGGTTGCATTGGGGGAGAAGGAATGGCCGAGAGCGGTTAAGGCTGCGCGAGCAGCGGCAGATACAGACGTACACCCCCAACCAGCAATCCGACGCTTGTTGTCTGGCTAAACCCGCCGCCGGTGGCAGTGATGATGATGGTGTACTGTA
>JANTFR010000283.1 GCA_024763355.1 Anaerolineales bacterium | reverse complement strand
TGGTGCGCTGGAGCAAGCAATGGAAACCGCGCGATGACATTCGTGTGGATAAGCAAGTGAACGCTTCCTGATTGTCTCGGATAATTCTTAGTAAGCGTCTATCCAAAAAATCGTAGAACAGCCTTTCCAGGCTGTCCAGGTAATCTTGAACCCCTGACGGGGGCAGTCACCTGCCCTACAGCATTTTTTGGATAGGTTTTTCCAAGGAGAAAGATATGGCTATCAATTGGTTTGATTTGATTTTTGGCTTTGTGCTTGGCATCATCGTCACGGGCATTGCCGTTTGGAAACTGATGCCCGGCTTGATGCTGGTCACCCATGAAAGTAAACTCTCGTTCGATGAAACCGTCGAGACCTTCATCCAGCATGCCCAGGAAATGGGCTGGCAGGTGCCGAAGGTCTACGAATTGCAAAACAGCCTGGCGAAGGCCGGACACGACATTCCGCCGTTGAAGGTGGTTTCCCTTTGTCAACCGCATTATGCTTATCAAGTGCTGGCAAAGGATGAGAACAAGCGGATTAGCGCCATCATGCCCTGTCGCATCGGAATTTATCAGACATCCGATGGCAAAGTGTACATCTCGGAGATGAACATTCCCTTGATGAGCAAGATGTTTGGCCCGGTGGTTGCCAAAGCGATGGAATCTGTATCTGCCGAGGAAGACGCTATGCTGAAAGGGATTGTCTCCGGGCACTGATTGCGGTTTTCGGGTATACTGGGGAGCACATTGCCAACGATACCCCCCGGCCCCATTCTCATGCACGAACTCCCTTTCGTCGAAAGCATCCTCAAAATCACCCTGGAACACGCCGAGAAAGCCAACGCCCGGCGTGTTTTGGCCCTGGATTTGCTCGTCGGACAAATGGCAAGCATCGTGGACGACTCCGTGCAGTTCTACTGGGATATCCTGAGCAAGGACACCATCGCCGAAGGTGCGGAACTGCGCTTCAAGCGCATCCCGGCGGTCTATCGCTGCTGGGATTGCGGCCACCAGTACCAACTGGACGGCGAGCACCTGGAATGTCCGCAGTGTGGCAGTCTGCGCGTCCAACTCGTCCAGGGCGACGAATTCCGCCTGGAAAGTATTGACATCGAGTGATTAAGGTAATGGGAAGATTTGGGGGTGTTTTGCGGGCAAAGCCCGCAAAACACCCCCAGACACACAACCTTCCACGCAAAGTATCAAAGAACCTGATTATTTTGACAATCAATAACGAGGAACCCTGATGACCAAGACCGTACCCGTTGTAGAAAACATCCTCGGCGCCAATGAGCGCCTTGCGCAAACCAACCGCGCCCGTCTGGACGAAACCAAAACCTTTGCCGTCAACTTCATGGCCTCCCCCGGCGCGGGCAAGACCAGCCTCATCCTCCGCACGATGGAAGCCCTGAAGGCCAAGTATCGCCTGGCAGGCGTGGACGGCGACGTAGCCACCACGATTGATGCCGACCGGATGGCCGCCGCCGGAATCCCTGCCGTGCAAATCAACACCGGCGGTTCCTGCCACCTGGACGCGGTCATGCTGCAAGGCGCGTTGCCTCAGGTCGCCCTGGAAGACACCGATGTACTCGTCATCGAGAACGTCGGCAACCTGATTTGCCCCGCCAATTTTCCTCTGGGAGCGCACCTCAACATCCTGATTGCCTCCGTCCCCGAAGGAGCGGACAAGCCTTACAAATACCCCAACATGTACCGCGGCGTGCAGGCCGTCATCCTCAACAAAACCGACCTGCTCCCCTACTTCGATTTCGATATGGACTATTTCCACCGCGGCGTGGAGGCCCTCAACCCCGGCCTGGCCTTCTTCCCCCTCTCCGCCAAGACCGGCGAAGGCCTCGACGCCTGGCTCTCCTGGCTCACCGCCCGCATAGACGCCTACCTGACGCCCGGCACCTGACACCTGATACTTGACACTTGGTACTTGACACCTGAAACGTGACACCTGAAACGTGGCACATCCACATCGACGGCATCGTCCAGGGCGTGGGATTCCGTCCCTTCGTGTACCGCCTGGCAACGGAACGCGGCCTGCACGGCTGGGTGCGGAACAACAGTCGGGGCGTGGATATCGAAGTCAGCGGCGACCCCTCTCAAGTGGAGTCCTTTCTCCGCGCCCTGCGGGAGCAGTCTCCCCCCCTGGCGCAAATCACCGGCATCACCCGCCGTCCCCTGCCTCCCAACGACTTTGGCGGCGAGTTCGTCATCGTCCACAGCGAAGACGCGGGCGGCTTTACCCTCGTCTCGCCGGATGTCGCTACCTGCCCCGATTGCTTGCGGGAACTCTTCGACCCCGCTGACCGGCGCTACCGCTACCCCTTCATCAACTGCACCAACTGCGGCCCGCGTTTCAGCATCATCCAATCGCTGCCCTACGACCGCCCGAACACCACCATGTCCGTCTTCCCCATGTGCGCGGACTGTCGGGCGGAGTACGAGAACCCCCTCGACCGCCGTTTCCACGCCCAACCGAATGCCTGCCCGGAATGCGGCCCGCACGTCTGGCTGGAGTTCCCTCACCCCCCTCCCCGCCCGTCTGCCGACGGGCACCCCTCCCCCCTCTCCCATCGGGAGAGGGG
>JANTFR010000282.1 GCA_024763355.1 Anaerolineales bacterium | reverse complement strand
GTATAGGCCAGCAAAATCGTGGCTGTGAAGAGGCTCAAGGCCCCGGCGGGAGGCAGGTGGGTCACGCGTTGCACACTCGCATTGTACCATTTTCCCTCTCCCCTCTTTCCTCATTCCCTTGACGTTTCCCTCCCCATCCTGTACGATACCCTTGTCCCTGCTGGCCGGCAGGGCGATTGTTCTCAGAAAGGATATTGCCATGCGCATTGGCATGTTGGCCGATATGTACAAGCCGCACGTCAGCGGCGTAACCAACTACATTTCCCTCAACAAACGTTTTCTCGAAAACCTGGGACATGAAGTTTTTGTCTTCACTTTTGGGGGACTGGATTACGAAGACGAGGAAACCAATATCATCCGCTCTCCGGGCCTGCCTCTGGTGGATACGGGAGTTTATCTCAACGTGCGCTACACGAGCGAAGCGCGGCGTCTGCTGCACACTATGGACGTCGTCCATGTCCATCATCCTTTTCTGAGTGGACGCCTTGCACTCTGGCACTGCCAGCCGCGCGGCATCCCTATCGTCTTTACTAATCACACCCGTTACGACCTGTATTCGCAAATCTATCTCCCCATGCTCCCGGAGAGCGTAGGGGAATCTTTCCTCAAGGCTTATCTGCCCTCCTTTTGCCGACAATGCGATTTGGTGATTGCCCCTTCCGCCGGTTTGCGCGATGTGCTGCGCCGTTTGCAGGTAGATTCTCCCATTGAAGTTATCCCTAATGGGGTAGATTTGCAACGCTTTGAACAAGAAATCTCACCCATCCCGCGGGAGGCCCTGGAATTTGACAAGCATCATGTCATTCTGATATACGTCGGACGGTTGGGCCGCGAAAAAAACCTCCCCTTTTTGCTACGGGCTTTCAGAGGCGTGGCGGAGGCCCTGGACGATGCCCGTCTGTTGATTGTGGGGGATGGGCCGGAGCGGGAGAACCTGGAAGACCGCGTCCAGCACATGGGATTGCAGGAACGCGTCCGCTTTACGGGATTGGTCTCTTACGATGAGATTCCCCGTTATTACAAGGCGGCGGACGCCTTCGTGACGGCTTCCGTGACTGAGGTGCATCCTCTCTCGGTGATTGAGGCTATGGCTGCCGGTCTACCGGTTTTAGGGATTCAATCCCCTGGGGTGGGAGACACCGTGGAAGATGGTGTGACCGGGCTGCTGGCGCAGGAGGAAGACCTGGCGGCTTTTACTGCCAAAATGGTGCGCCTGGTGAGCGAAGACGGCCTGCGCTGCCAAATGGGAGAACGCGCCCGTGAAGCCTCTGCCCGGTACGATATTCGCCGCACCAGCCGTCTGGTGCTGGCGCACTACGAGCGCCTTGTCCATGCCTCCAGCCCGCGGCGGCGTTCCCTGCGGGCGCGCTGGCTGCAATTCGTGGATATGTGGAAATAAGCATGGGACGCAATCAGGTTCTCGGTCGTTGGGGAGAGGATGCCGCCGCCCGTTACCTGGCCGACCGCGGCTACCGCATCCTGGGGCGCAACCTGCGTACCCCTTACGGGGAGATTGACCTTCTGGCGCGGCAGGGCGTACAACTGGTCTTCGTAGAGGTCAAGACGCGCACCAGCCGCGCTTTTGGTTACCCCGAAGAAGCGGTCACGCCGCGCAAGCAGGCTCACCTGCTGGCCGCCGCCCAACATTACTTGCAAGCCCACCCCGAACTGCCCGCCGATTGGCGCGTGGACGTAGTTGCTATTTATCGCCCTGCGGCAGACCTTCCCCCCGAAATCACCCATTTCGAGAACGTCCTGGCATGAAACCTCCGCTGATTGTCATCCTGGGACCGACCGCGGTCGGTAAGACCGAAATCTCCCTCCAATTGGCCGAGCGCCTGAACGGGGAAGTTGTCTCCGCCGATTCGCGCCTCTTCTACCGGGGGATGGACATCGGCACGGCCAAGCCCTCCCCGGAGGAGCGCGCCCGCGTCCCTCACCACTTGATTGACATAGCCGCCCCCGATGAGACCTGGAGTTTAGCGCTCTTCCAACGTGCTGCTCATCAGGCGATTGCAGATATTCACTCCCGTGGCAAACTGCCTTTCCTCGTGGGCGGCACAGGGCAGTACTTGCGCGCTGTGTACGAAGGATGGGAACTTCCCGAACAGCGTCCGCACCCCCGTTTGCGCGCCGCGCTGGAGGCCTGGGGAAAATCCATCGGCCCTGAAGCCCTCCACACCCGTCTGGCCCGTCTGGACCCGCAGGCGGCGGCGCGCATCGAGCCGCGTAATCTGCGGCGCACGGTGCGGGCGCTGGAAGTGATTTTCCTGACGGGAAAGCGTTTCTCCGCCCAGCGGCGGCGCGGTGCAGCGCCTTACCGCACCCTGTTGATTGGCCTGACACGCCCGCGGGAGGAACTTTACGCCCGCGTGGATGCCCGTATCCAGGCCATGCTGGAAGCCGGCCTGGTGGAGGAAGTGCGTTCCCTGCTGGCGCGCGGCTATGCACCCGATTTGCCCGCCATGTCCGCCATCGGCTACAAGCAGATTGCCGCTTACCTACGGGGAGAGAGCACCCTGGAGGAGGCGGTTGCCCAAATCAAGCGCCTGACGCGCCAGTTCGTGCGCCGACAGGCCAACTGGTTCAAGACCGGCGACC
>JANTFR010000281.1 GCA_024763355.1 Anaerolineales bacterium | reverse complement strand
GTATCGGCGTGGTACAACCATTGGAGTTGCGCCACCTCTGCGGGCGTAGCAGCCACAATCCGGTCGGCCTGTTCCAGAACGCGGCGCTCTCCCTCCACGCGGTAGGAACCTTCTTTCTGAGCGTCATTCTGGGCAACGCGGTTTTTCATAATCCCCAGGGTGTGGAACATGTGCAGCACAGGCACGCCTCCCCAACAATTCCGCAACGTCAGGGCGGCAACCCCGGACATCCAGTAATGGCTGTGAATCAGGTGGTAGCGCAATCCTTTTTGGCGGGCGAAAGCGCACACGTTGGCCGCAAATTCCGGCAAGTGAACGGCCAGTTGCTCTTTGGGAAGCGGCTTTTCGGGCCCAGCAGGGACGTGGACAACACGGTTGCCAAATCCCAAATCATGCAACACGTGCGGAACGTGCTCATCTTGCGAGCGGGTAAAAACGTCCACCCCCACCCCCATGCGCCCCAGTTGGCGCGCCAGGTCGCGGACGTAGACATTCATCCCGCCGGTATCTTTGCCTCCCAGAGTCGCCAGCGGGCAGGTATGATACGACAGTATGGCTATACGCAGTTTTTCGCCGGGCATTTCTCTTGCCTTTTCATCCAATCTCTTGTATAATCTCGCCGCAACGCCACCGTAGCTCAGTTGGTAGAGCAGGCCACTCGTAATGGTCAGGTCATGGGTTCGAGTCCCATCGGTGGCTCTTGCGATTGTAACAGAGACGCTCCCCCTCCCGGCGGGAGCGTCCTTTTTCAGGGTGGCTTACGGTATAATTCATCCCATGGAACCCGAAAAGCACTTGGTCATCGGCGTAGCGGGCGGTTCCGGCTCCGGCAAAACCACGGTTGCCAACGCGGTGCGGGCACGCGTCGGCCCGGAACGGATTGCCTATCTGCCCCACGATGCCTACTACAAAGAACTGACTCACCTGCCCCCCAACCAGCGCGCCCTGGTCAATTTCGACCATCCGGACTCATTGGAGAACGACCTGCTCATCGAGCATATCCTGAGTCTCAAGCAGGGCAAGTCCGTCCGCCTGCCGGTCTACGACTTCACTACCCACAGCCGCACGGAGCAAACCATCCTGGTCGAGCCGCAGCCAGTCATCATCGTGGAAGGCATTCTGATTTTCGCCGAACCGCGCCTGCGCCGTCTCTTCGACGTCAAGATTTTCGTGGATACCGACCCGGACATCCGCTTCATCCGCCGCTTGCAGCGTGACATCACCGAGCGCGGGCGCACGACCGAATCGGTCATCGAGCAATACCTGAAGACCGTCCGTCCCATGCACCTGGAGTTCGTAGAGCCTTCCAAGCGGTACGCCGACGTGATTATTCCCGAAGGCGGCTTCAACACCGTGGCGCTGGACATGGTGGTAGCGCGCATTCTGCGGCTGCTGGATGAGTGACCGTGGACGGTGGACTACCCGACCAACCGACTACCGGACTATACGACCAACAGACCAACCGACCAACAAACCAACAAACCAAAATCATGCCCAAACAATGGAACACCCCCCCCGAAATGCAGATTGACCCCAACAAAGCGTACACGGCCACCCTGCACACCGACAAAGGCGATATCGTCATCCGCCTGTTTGCCGACAAAACCCCGCGCACCGTCAACAATTTCGTCTTTCTGGCGCGGGAAGGCTTCTACGATGGCACCATCTTCCATCGCGTCATCGCCAACTTTATGGCGCAAGGCGGCGACCCCACCGGGACGGGGCGCGGCGGCCCCGGTTACCGCTTCGCCGACGAGTTCCATCCCGATTTGAAGCACGACAAACCCGGCATTCTCTCGATGGCAAACGCCGGCCCCGGTACCAACGGCTCCCAGTTTTTCATCACCCACGTCCCCACGCCCTGGCTGGATGGCAAGCACAGCGTCTTCGGCGAAGTCGTCGCAGGCATGGAAGTGCTCCTCTCCATCCCGGAGCGCGACCCGCGTTTCGTCAACGCGCCCGCGGTTACGCTGCAACGCGTCACCATTGAGGAGCAGTAAAAGCGAGCAAGCAGGCAAGATACGTGGAGAAGCGTGCGGGCGTACCTTCCGGTGAACAATTGACGGGGCAACCTCTGCGCGAGCGGACGGTGCGTTTCCTCGCCCTGGCCGCGGTGATACTGCTCACCATCGCCATCTACATCTATCGGGACCAGATGGAGGGGCTGGCGGGATACGGCTACGCCGGTATTTTTCTGCTTTCCCTGCTTGCCAACGCCACCATCATCCTGCCCGCGCCGGGGGTGATGGTGGCTTTTGCCATGGGCGGGGTCTTTCCCGCCTGGGGCATCGCCCTCGCTGCCGGAATGGGAGCCGCGTTGGGAGAACTTTCCGGCTACCTGGCAGGCTACGGCGGACAAGCCATCGTCGGAGACCTGCGGCATTACGAACAAATCACCGCCTGGATGCGCCGCAAGCGCTCCCTGGCCTACGCCCTCATCTTTATGATGGCGCTCATTCCCAATCCGCTCTTCGACCTGGCCGGCATCGCCGCGGGAACGCTCAAAATTCCGGTACTCCCCTTCCTGCTATGGACTTTCGCGGGCAAGACGGCCAAAATGCTGGCCTTCGCCTACGCCGGGCACTGGTCACTGGGGAGGTGA
>JANTFR010000280.1 GCA_024763355.1 Anaerolineales bacterium | reverse complement strand
AACGCAGATGACACAGGCTCCAATGCCGTTATTCGCAACGGACGCATGCATCGGGAGGTGGAACATTCGAGATTCGGCGCGGCCCGGCCGGGCCTTTGGCTTTTCTCGAATCCCAGCGAATGGTACACACCGTCCCTTATTTGCAATCAAGTTTAACACCAATCCTATCTGGGGTCGAGGGTAGGTGACTCGACCGAACTCCATTCTCCCGGCGTTACCCTACTTGCCTGCGCCCCGAAAATCCTGTACAATCACAGCAAGGCAGTTGATTCCGGAGACAAGGCACAACCGGCAGCACTATCTCTCCAAGGAGGAAGCCATCATGGTGGAACTCATCAAGGTATCCGGCAACTCTCGCACCTCGGCGGTGGCCGGCGCAATCGCCGGTGTCATCAGGGAACACGGGCAGGCCGACGTGCAAGCCATCGGCGCACAGGCCGTCAACCAGGCCGTCAAGGCTCTGGCGCTGGCGCAGCGTTATCTCAAACGGGATAATCTGGAAATTTTGATGCGGGTGGAGTTCGTGGATATCACCATCGAAGACAAGGTGCGCACGGCCATTCGTTTTTCCGTTGAATCGCGCTCCGTGGAAGGCCTGGACCAGGACGAAGACGCGATTGCCTGAATAGACGTCCGGCAGGGGGAGGTTCGGACCCGGACTGTTTCGATTCCCACGCGGCATTTTGAACCCGTTGAGAGAAGCAAACCGCATTTCCCGTAGCAGCAAGCCGACCGGCTTGCTGCTGTTCCTGCTTTTGGGGGGTATCCTGGCTTCATGTGGTCAGCCGCCCCCTTCTCCCCTGGCGGGGCAGGTTCCTCCCACCTTGACCGTACGGCCCTCGGCAAGCCCCCCTGCGCCCACTGCAACATCCCTCCCTTCCCTTACCTCCACGCCGGTCCCGCCTACGCCGGTGGTCTCGACGCCGACCCTGTCCCCCGCGGCTTGCTGGCAGGAAGGCGGGAGGGTGGAGGCGCACAGCCTTTCCACCCCGTTACTGACCTTGCCGATGGAGGTACTGGTCTACCTGCCGCCGTGTTACGACCAGATGCCGCAGCGTTCCTATCCCGTGCTCTACCTGCTGCACGGACAGAACTACACCGAAAAACAGTGGGTGCGCCTCGGCGTCCCCGCTGTGGCCGACGCGCTCATGGGGCGCAAAGAAGTGCCCCCTTACATCATCGTCATGCCCCACGACCGCTTGTGGGAGGACCCTCCGGAGACGAACTTCGACGAGGCCTTTCTGGATGTGCTCATCCCCTGGGTGGAGGACACGTACCGCACCCTGCCGGGACGGGAGTACCGCGCCGTGGGCGGGCTGTCACGCGGAGGGGCGTGGGCGATTCACTTCGGGTTTGCCAACTGGGAGATGTTCGGCGTGGTCGGGGGACACAGCGCGCCGGTTTTCTGGAGCGACACCCCCTACCTGGAGGACTGGATAGAGGCCATTCCGCGGGATTCCCTGCCGCGCCTGTACCTGGACATCGGCGACAAGGACTACCTGCGCGACTCCAACGATTGGCTGGAAGGGCTCCTGGTGAAGCATAACATCCCCCACGAATGGCATCTCTACGGCGGATACCACGAGGAGGCCTACTGGCAGGCGCACGTGGAGGAATACCTGCGCTGGTATGGGCGGGGCTGGACTTCCCCCTGAAAATGCGGCAAGTCCTCACCCGCGGCAAGACCTCACAGGTCTCCCAGACCTGTGAGGTCTCGTTCTACTACTGCGTCTCCCAGGTGAAAACGCTCAAGTTGAGGGCCTGCGTATCGCTGAGATAGCCGGTGATTCGCAGCCAGCCGAAGCGCCCTTCGTCGGTGCGGTAGCACAGGTATGTGCCCACGGCAAGGCTGTCAACGGCAACGGGGTCGCTGCTCAACCCTGCCGCCTGACAATCGGTGAGTTCCGGCTTTGCGTCGCCGAAAACGCTCATCTGTGCGTTGCCCTGGGGGAGCAATTGCGGCGCGCCCTCCGTATCGGAAGCGTAGAGTACATCCATCCCCGCGGCGCTGTTGACCAGGTTGGTATCCAGGTCGAGCGTATCGCCAATCAGCAGGGTGGCCGGGCCGGAGACGTGCGCCGCGGGCGTAGCCTCCGGTGTCTTGGTGGGAACCAGCGTGACGGTCGGGGTGGCCGTCGGTGTGGGGGTGTCTATCAGTGCGACCTTGATACGCACGTAAAAAGGAAGTCCTTCGCCGGGACCAATCCCGAAGATGACGCCGCCCGCATTGCGTAATTTCCAGTTGCTCTGATACGTGCCGGGTTCCTGGGGCGCGGTCATCTCTACGCTGATATCCACGCTTTCGCCGGGGGCGACGTTGGCGGGCAAAGAGACCGCGGCGGGGGCACCCATTTGTTCGCCGGAGAACCACACCGCTTCGTAGTCGGTCGTCCATGCGCAAGTCCCGCTGTTGACCAGCCGCCAGGTCTTGACGAAAACCTGCCCCGGATACATTTCGGTATCGTCGGGGATGGTGACGTCAATCGGCGTGCCGGGGGCGGCCTGGTCGCACGAGATGGTAGCCGTCGCCGTCGGAGGGGCGGGCGTAGCCGTGGCCGTGGCCGCTGCAGGGATGGTAGCCGTGGGGAGCGGTGTGGCCGGGACGGATGTGTCACTCGGCACGGGGGTCTCCGTCGG
>JANTFR010000279.1 GCA_024763355.1 Anaerolineales bacterium | reverse complement strand
CCAGGTTGGAGAAGAAAATTTGCAGCGGCGGCCCCGGCAGGGGGTGTTCCAGACCGGTCAGGCGCGTCATGGCGCGGTAGTTCACCATCTCGGGGTTCTCCAGCATGTAGCGCAGGAGGGGCAGGAAGACGGCGAAGGAGAAAAGGCCGGTGAGGAGGAAACCCTGGAGGGCGTCCAGGCGTTCTGGGCGGGTGCGGCGGTGGAGGAGGTACAGCCCCACCACGACGGCCACCGCGAAAGGCACAATCCGCATCGTGCTGTAGCCGTGGAGGCCCAGCCCCAGCCACAGGCCGGAGAGGATGAAATCGTTGCGCCGCCGTCGGCGCAGGCCGCGCACCAGGTAGTAGAGCGCCGGGGCGGTGAAAGCGGGGTAAAGGGTGAAACGCAGGGCGGCGCGGGCAATCACGTTGGGCCAGTAGGCAATCCCGGCCAGCGCCATCGCCAGCAAACCGGCGCGCCTGTTGCCCAGTTCCTTGCCCAGGGCGTAAATCCACGGCAGGGCGAAGAGGCTCATCAGCGCCGTGCCGATTTTGAGGCTCAGAAAGGAATACCCCGTGCGGAAGAGCAAAATGACCGCCGCGGTGAGGTACATCTGGAAGAACTCGCGCCCCGTGTTGCGCGGGAAGAAGATGTGCGGCTGCCCGTGGAGCACGTCCCACACGTCCAGGAGTTTCTCGGCGTGGTCGCTGACCATTTCGGGCGGGACGCTCCCCAGGCGGTAGAAGTGGAACCAGACCGCCGCGCCGAAGACAACTATCCAGAGCGCCTGCCAACGCGTCAGGCGAAACTCCCACGTGGGGCGGCGAATCCACGTCAGGGAGCGCTGCCAGAGGGAGGGAGACGCGTCCTGCTCGCGAAAGGCGCTCACCAGGGCGGCAATGCCCAGCAGCCAGGTGTAGAGATTGAAGGCCGTGAAGCGGTTGTTTCCGAAGGTGAGAAAGGCGGTCAGGAGAAGGAGGAGGCCGAGGAAAAAGGGGCGTTTTTGCCATCCCCGTCCATCACCCCCAACCCCTCCCCCTAAGGGGGAGGGGGGCAGGGGAGGGGAAACTTCCTCCCCCTTCCGGGGGGATGGTTGGGGGTGGGGGATTGGAAGAGGGGGAAGCCTCCACTCCCCGCGGCGGAAGGCCAGGAGCAGCAGGGAGACCGCCGCGGCGTAGAAGACCAGTCCGCCTTGCAGGGCGCGGTCGGGCGGTTCGAAGGCCAGTTGTCCCAGAAGTGCAAATCCCAGCGCGCCGAGACTGTACCAGGGGATGTGCGGTGAGGGGCGGGCAACACCAGGGGCAGTTTCAGGTTCCTCGGGCGCGGGGGCTTCGGCCTCGGCGGGTTCGTCTGCCGGGAGCGAAAGCGCGCTTTCCTTCCAGAAGAAGATTTTGGATTTGATGTAGTCGAGGACGGTGGGTTCTTCCATGAAGTATCACGTATCAAGTGTCAGGTATCACGTGGCAGGCGGCAGGAATGGAGGCCATTTTACCATTATGGCGGCGGCAGGAGAGCGAGGCGGGCATTCCAGGGATGGGGCGAGTCTTGGCTGAATTTCCCCCTACCCCTGCCTGCGCGCCACGTAAAACGTATACACCCCTGCCTCGCTGACGGGGTTTTCGTAGTGCGGACGGGTGAGGTATTCCGCCGGGAAGCGCAGGTTCCAGCGGGCGGGGAGGGCAATCCAGCGGCGGGTGAGGGCGTGGAGCAGGAGGGAGGGCAGGCCGAAGTAGTGCCCCCATTCGACGACGTGAAAGGCGCTGGGCGGGATGTAGTGCCACCAGCGTTCCACGGAAAACCCAACTGCGTTTAGGCGCTGCGTCCACACTTCGGGCGGGTCGCAGTGGTAGTGCCGCGAGATGCGGTTGAAGAAGGCGCGGTAGGCATCCCCTAACGGGCGCAGACCGAGGCGGTCGAGGGTATTGCTCACTGAGAGGGAGGGCAGGAAGTTGTGGTTGGGGACGCAGAACAAGAACGGCGCGCCGGGGCGGAGCACCCGCGCCGTTTCCTTCAATACGGCCTCCACGTGGGGGATGTGCTCCAGGACTGAGTTGCTGATGGCGCTGGCGAAGTACGCATCGGGAAAGGGCGATTGGGCGGCGTCGCCCTGCACCACCAGGCGGTAAGCCCCGCTGCGGACGGCCTTGTGTAATGGCCCCGTCCAGGGGTCGATGCCGGCATCCAGCGGCTGGTCGAAGGTGACGGAGGCAAAGTGTCCGTCACCGCAGCCCACGTCCAGAATGGGGTGCGGCAGGTCGAAATCCTGGTAGAAACGCGCTTCTACGGCGCGCACCAGCGAGCGAAAGTAGGGGAGTTCGCGGATGTGAAGCCAGAGGTAGTCGGGTTGGTTTGTTGGTTGCATTGGTTCATCAGTTCATCGGTCGGATTGGTCGAAGTGGTCTGCCGTCCGTCGTCTGTCATCCGCCGTCCCTCATTCGGCGCGCAGGCCGAGGTCGTCCAGGGCGCGCTCGAGGCGGGCGCGGCGGGAGAGGCGGCGTACCCGGCGGGCGGCCTGGCGAAGCAATTCGGCAGGGGGGAGAGGTTGGCCGGGGGGGGCGTAGCATATCCGATGGCAGGTCTCCAGCAGGGTTTGGGCGGACTGACGGGCCTCGGGGAGGAGGACACTCAGGCGGGCGGCGCGTTCGGCGGGGGTGTCGGCGGGG
>JANTFR010000278.1 GCA_024763355.1 Anaerolineales bacterium | reverse complement strand
CTCTACCTGACCTTCGGATACGGCGCGCTGCCGTGGATTGCGTTAGCGCTGGCCGGAACCTTTGGGCTGTACGGGCTGGTCAAGAAGACCTCCCCCCTGGATGCCCCCAGAGGATTGACTGCCGAAATGATGGCCTTGTTCATCCCCGCTCTGGGATACCTGCTCTACCTGGAATTTGCCGGCCGGGCTGCCTTCGGTCACCAGGATGCCCGCATGACGACGCTGCTGGCCTTTGCGGGCGTGGTCACCGCCGTTCCCCTGCTGATGTTTGGGGCGGGCGCGCGCCGTATTCCGCTGTCCATGGTTGGATTCTTGCAGTATCTGGCCCCGACGATGCAATTTCTGATTGGCGTGCTGGTGTATCGGGAGCCTTTCCCCATGGAGCGTTTGCTGGGCTTCAGTCTGGTGTGGATGGGGTTGCTGGTTTACGTGTTGGATGGGTGGTGGCATGTAACGAGCACGGGCCGCCAGACGGCATTATCCCCCGGCGACTGATGCTGTCTTGCGCATAGCCAAAATTTGTGGACGGGCTAAGGGCGCAGCGTATCTCTCACCCCGTCGGGCGCACGTGGAACCCCGAGAACTCCCCGGTAGCGGGCTGCCACTCGAAGGTCAGGCCGCGTACCTGAGCGGCCCGCGGCCCGCGGCGCAAATCTCCCAGCAGGGTTTCCAGGGTCGGACGCGGCCCTTCTGCAAGGACCTCCACGCGTCCGTCCCACAGGTTGCGTACCCAGCCGCGCACGCCCAGGGCGGCGGCGCGCTGCTGCACGAAGAAGCGGAATCCTACCCCTTGCACGATGCCCTCCACCAGGGCATGCAGGCGGGCGGTTTCGGGGGCCTCGTCACTCATCGTTTTTCCTCCTGCATCGCGTAGACGTTCAAGAATCGTTTCCACAAGGCCTGCGCGGCTTCCTCCACCCGCGGGTCGAGAGGGAAATCGGGTGGCGCGAGCCGGGCATCGGAGCGTACCTGCCGCACGAGCCGTTCTCCCGGCCAGGGACGCTCCAGCCAGGCGTACAGGGAGCGCATACAGGTTTCCGGTGCGGCGACCAAATCGCGGTAGCGGCACAGACGTACCCGCGGGTGGGTTTCCAGTTTTTGGGCGAAGAAAAGCGCGTTGCGGGCATACCAGAACAAGACCGCGGCCTCATAAGGCGGCATGTCCTCCGAGAAGCGCTCCCGAATGAAGGCACTCACCGCCTCCGGCAAATTCTCGGCGCGCCAGTTGCCGCTTTCCCCGCGGGCGATGGGGCGCAGGTCGTCTATTCCATTGTGCATTCCGAATTTGCGCAGGTTGGAGTGCGCCACATTGCGGTAGTGACGCAGCATCCACACGGCGCGCCCGTGAGAGAAGGCAGCCAGCAGGTCGGCGGTGTGCTGCGATTCCACCAGCGGCTTGAGTACGATGAGGGGGGCGCGCTGCCGGGCGAAGATGTTCTGCAGGGCTTCGGGCGGCTGCAACCGATGCTCCCCCGGCGCGCGAGAGAGTACGCTAACCTCATGGTAGGTCTGGGCGTTCCAGTCTTTTGCGAAGATGTTCAGTAGCAGGGTGGTGCCAGAACGCTGGCAGCCCAGGATGAAGTAGATGCGTTGCTGCGGGGGACGAGGGCGCACGTGCAGCCAAAGCCGCTTGCCGTGGCGGATGAATTTGTGTTGCAGATTCACGGCTGCAATTCCAGAAAGCGGCTCACCACCCAGCCTTCCAGCCCTTCGGGGGTGCGGATGCGCTCCCAGGTGAAATTCTCGTCCTGTTCTGTCTCGCCCAGGAGTTCCACCAGCGTGCCCTCGGCGGCGATGCCGGCGATTTGAGCGTTGGTGGTGGGTTTGAGGCGCACGTTGACCCCCGCGCCGCCGGTGTTGACCACCCGCGCCTGTGGGAGGGGGGTAGGGCTTGGCTCCGCCGGGGTGCTGGTAGGAACGAGTATCACCTGAGGGCCGGCATCTCCCGCGGGTGCGGTGGCCTCTCCAAAGGGGGTTTGTTGCGTGGCGGTCCCTTGGGGGGGCGGGGTCTCTGCGGGGGCAGTTGCTTTGCGAGTCAGCAGGGCGTTAGCGGCCAGCAATCCCCCCGCCAGAAACACTCCCGTCAGGACGGCCGTCCCCTGGAAAAGGCGCAAAGCGGTGTGCTGGAGAGGGTCATCATTGCCGCCCAGGATGTAGGGGCGCAGGTAGGCGGCAATCAGCAGGGTGAGTCCTGCGCCAATCAAACTGAGCCACAAGAAAAGAAGGGGGTTGGCGGCCAGCAATCCGCTCATGGGGAGATGGCTCCTTCCCCGCGAGGAGAATTTCGCCGCCAGCCAACCAGTAAAGGCACGGCGAGCAGGAGGCCCAGCAAGAACAAGTAAGGATAACTTTCCCGCAAGGTCGCCCAGGCGGATTGGGCCAGCGTTTGCTGAATCCAGGTATGTTCCAACTGAGAGAGCGATTTGCCGAGGGCCAGTTGCGGGCCGCGCTCACACTCCACCCCGTCGGCGTAGGTTTTCAAGAGGGTCTCGATTCCGGAGCGCCCGTACTGCCCATGCAGGAAGGCGGTGAAGGACTGCGATTCAGCGTAGGCCAGCAGCGCGCCGGCGGCATCCCGCGGGAATCCGTGGCACAGGTCGGTCAGGGGGATGAGGGCCTCCTGACCATAGGTCTCTTGCAGCAGGT
>JANTFR010000277.1 GCA_024763355.1 Anaerolineales bacterium | reverse complement strand
AAAAATCGTCCTGCCCGGCAACCTGCTAGATAGTCCCACCCTGAACGTCTTCTACCTGACGGTCACCGACCCCAACGGGGAAGAGCACACCAAACGCTTGCCGCCCGCCGAGTACCTGCAAATCGTGGCGGCCTCCAACTTCAAGCAGCGCGCCCGCATGGCGATGCTCTACTACCACGCCGAAGCGCGCAACTACGCCGTGGTGGGCACCGCAAACCGCAACGAACACGGCCTGGGCTTCTTCGTCAAGCACGGCGACGGCGGTGTGGATTTGCAGCCCATCGGGCACCTCTTCAAAACCCAGGTCTACCAACTGGCCGAACTGTTGGACATTCCCGAAGAAATCCGTAGCCGTACCCCCACCTCGGACACCTACCCCGGCGGCAGCACCCAGGAGGAATTCTTCTTCCGCCTGCCCTTCGCCACCCTGGATGCCATCTGGGAAGGCTACGACCGGGACGAGGAGGCCGCCGCGATTGCCGCCCGTCTCGGCCTGGAAACGGAACAGGTAGAGCGCGTCATCGCCGACATCCGCCGCAAGCAGCGCACCACCGCCTACCTGCGGCAAAAGACGTTGTTTTTGGACGATAGACCGTAGACCGTGGACGGTGGACGATAGACTATAGACCACAGACCACAGACAACGGACGATAGACCACGGCACACCGCACCTCCGCACCTGAACCTTCCCCCACCCCCAGCCCCTCCTCCGAAGGGAGAGGGGCACATCGCACCCCCGCACTTCGCACCCCGCACTCTTCACTTACCAACTTGCCCGCTTTCCTCTGTCTCCTGACTGCCCTCCCCGCGGTGCTGCTGGCACAGCGCAGTTTACCGGCAGAGCGGCGCGCGTATAGCACCATCACCCTGCTGACGTTGAGCGCCTATTTTCTCCTCGACCGGCTGCTACCTTACGCGCCCGGCCTGCGCTCCCTGCCACAGCCCTGGGGGGTGATGGGGGTGCGCTTCATCCTGGCCGCCGGGATACTGTGGGGAACGGGGGCCTGGAGGCAAGCCGGTCTGCGCTGGAAACTTTCTCCCGACGCGTGGCGCGCCGCAGTCTGGATGACCGCCCTGATGGTGGCTTTCACCCTGGGACGTAACCTGTTGATAGCCCGGCTGGACCTTCCGCAGGCCGAGAACGTCCTTTCCCTGCCCTACCTGTTTTACCTGGCAACCCTCCCCGGTCTGGCCGAAGAACTGGCCTACCGCGGCGTGATACAACCGCAACTCAACCGCATCTACGGACGCCCCTGGCGTTTGTGGGGCGCATCGCTCGGCTGGGGATGGGTGATTACCGCCATTCTGTTCTGGGCCATGCATGCCTGGCGCGCCGCGCTGGGGAGCGGAGTCACCTTCTACTGGCAAACGCTTACCATGCAATTATGGATTGGCCTGGGGCTGGGATGGATGCGCGAGCGCACAGAGAGTCTGTGGCCCGGCGTCATCGCTCACAACCTCGTCAACCTGGCGTGGGTGGTAGGCAGGTAGTCGCCTGGTCTGGTGGTCGGTTAGTCGGTTGGTCAATTGGTCTGCTGTCCGTCGTTCGTGGTCCACCCTCCGTCCTCCGTGGTCAGTCGTCCGTCGTCCGTGGTCTGCTGTCAGTCGTCCGTCGTCATCACCCGCCATTCCCCCTTCCCATGCGCAATCCTGCTACCACTGTTCCCCGCCGCAACATTCCTCTCCTTTCCGCACTTGCCATCATCGGCGTAGTGCTCAATCATGCCGTCTGGCAAGTAATCAGCGCCAGCCCCGCCGGCGCCGGCGATGGATACATCTACCTTCCCCTCGACCAGATGGGCAAAATTGCCATTCCGGCTTTCATGTTCATCGCCGGGTATTTCATCGCCTACGCCACCAACGGCGGGCGCAAACCCCTGGCCTGGAACGTGGTAAACACCCGCATCAGCAAATTGTTTTGGCCCTGGGTACTGTGGGCACTCATCTGGCTGGGGATGCAGGTCTCCGCTCAGATTCTGGGGCTGCGTTCCGGCGGGGAGCCGCTGGGATTCAACACCCGCAGCATCCTGCTGGCCCTTTTCGCCCAGTACTATTTCATCCCTATGCTGATGGTCTACTACCTGGCGGCCCCCTTCCTGGTAAGCCTCGCTCGGCGCAGTTTGCGGACTTTGCTCATTCTCGTCTTCCTGTTGCAACTGGCAGGCGTTAGTCTCTTCTATTTCCAGGTGTACGCTCCGCACACCCTGCCTCCTGGCCTCCAAAACGGAAACTTGCTGGACGTTACCCTGCTCCAATATCTGCGTTTCGCCCTCTACTTTCCGTTGGGGCTGGCCTCGGGGATGAAGCCCGCCGCTTTCGCCTCCCTGCTGCGCTGGCGCAAAGCGCTCCCCTGGCTGACTGCGCTGGCATTCGGACTCTCCATTTTGGAAAGCAGTTTCGCGCACCGATTTCTGGGCGATAACTGGCAACACGGAGATAGCCACGTAAAAGTAACTTCCATGCTTTTCTCCCTGGGGCTGATTTTCTGCTTCATGGTCTATCCCAACATTCCCGTACCCACCCGATGGAGAAAATTCGTCCGCGACTTGAGCACCAACACCTACGGCTTGTATCTGTCGCACTACGTTGTCATGGCCGCTTTGGATAAAATCATCGCCCGCTTTCTACCCTCCTTCGTGCCGGTTCAAATCCTGTA
>JANTFR010000276.1 GCA_024763355.1 Anaerolineales bacterium | reverse complement strand
GTCTGGCCGTCAATAATCAGATACCGACCCTCCCCAGGATGTGAAATCAGCGTAATAGCATGGGCAGAGAGTGGAGCAATCATGAAAACCTCCTGTGGTTTTTTGCGGGTCTAATAATACTCTTCTTGTGACGTTTGTACAAGAGAAGTGTATGCTAGGGGATGCGAAGCCTATCCCCGGTGGAATCGTTTCCTACCCGCTTGCCCCATTTTCGGATACAATAGCGCCCTGGGCTTCCCGCCCATTTTAGAAGGCTCACATCCCCCGCGGTCTTGCGGGTCATTCTATCCCCTCGCCGGTGGGGCCTTCCCGGTGAGATATCCCCTTTTTACAGGAGGTTCTCACACTATGAGTCGTATCCGTACTCTCATCATGGGCGCCGCAGGGCGCGATTTCCACAACTTCAATGTTTTCTTCCGCGACAATCGGGATTACGATGTTGTGGCCTTTACTGCTACCCAAATTCCCGATATCGAAGGCCGAGTCTATCCGGCAGTTCTGGCGGGCGAACTGTACCCCGAAGGCATCCCGATTTATGCGGAAGAAGAACTGCCCCGTCTGATTAAAGAATTGCAGGTGGAGCAGGTGGTCTTTGCCTACAGCGACGTGCCGCACGAATACGTGATGCACAAGGCATCCATCGTCAACGCGGCGGGCGCGGATTTCCGCCTGATGGGGCTGAAGAGCACCCAACTCAAATCCAGTAAGCCGGTCGTTTCGGTGTGCGCGGTGCGGACGGGCTGCGGCAAAAGCCAGACCACCCGCCGCGTTTCGCTCATCCTGCGCGAGATGGGCTACAAAGTGGCTGCTATCCGCCACCCCATGCCTTATGGCGACCTGGCGAAACAGGCGGTGCAGCGCTTTGCCGATTACAGCGACCTGGATAAATACGAATGTACCATCGAGGAGCGCGAGGAGTACGAACCGCACCTTGACAACGGCGTGATTGTGTATGCCGGTGTGGATTACGAGGCCATTTTGCGCCAGGCCGAACAGGAAGTGGACATCATCCTGTGGGACGGCGGCAACAACGATTTCCCCTTCTACGAATCCGACCTGCAAATCGTGGTCGCCGACCCTCACCGTCCGGGGCACGAATCCACCTACTACCCCGGTGAGACCAACGCCCGTCTGGCGGATGTCTTCATCATCAACAAAGTGGATACTGCCGACCCGGAGGCGGTGATTGCCGTACGCGAGAATCTGCGCGCTCTGAACCCCAACGCCGTCCAGATTGAGGCCGCTTCGCCCCTTTTTGTGGACGACCCCGATGCCATTCGCGGCAAACGCGTCCTGGTGGTGGAGGACGGCCCCACGCTGACCCATGGTGGGATGAAGTACGGCGCCGGGTACGTGGCCGCCCGCCGCTTTGGGGCTGCCGAAATCGTGGACCCGCGCCCCTTCGCGGTCAAATCCATTGCTGCTACCTACGAAAAATACCCCGATACCGGCACTATCCTGCCCGCGATGGGGTACGGCAGGCAGCAGATGAAGGATTTGGAAGAGACCATCAATCGTTCCGATGTGGACCTGGTGATTATCGGCACGCCGATTGACTTGAACCGGGTCATCGAAATCAACAAGCCCACCCAGCGGGTGCGCTACGAATTGCAGGAAATCGGACAGCCTACCCTGGAGGATATTCTCAAGGGCAAGTTCGGCAAATAACCGTTCATCCAGAACTGAGACTTCCGAAGTCTTTAAGACTTCGGAAGTCTTGGGCCTGGGAAAAAGTCATGCCCACGCTAACCTGGCCCGGAAAGACCTTCGACGAACCTGCGCCGGCGCGTCTGCGTACCGCAGGCGTGCTTTATCCGCAGGGAAACGGGTATCCCGATGCCGCGCCTGCCAGCCGCCTCATTTTGGGGGACAACCTGGGGGTGATGGCCGCCTTGCTCCCCGATTACGAAGGCCGCTTCGATGTGATTTACGCCGACCCGCCGTTCTTCACCAACCGGCGCTTCAAGGCGCGCGTCGGGCGCGGGGAGGATTCCCGCCGGCCCTCCGCCTGGCAACTGGCCGAGGGCTACGCCGACCACTGGCCCGACCTGGACGCTTATCTCGCTTTCCTGTATCCCCGCCTGCGATTAATGCACCGCCTGCTTTCGCCCCGCGGTACGCTTTACCTGCACCTGGACTGGCACGCCAACGCCTACGCCCGCCTGCTGCTGGATGAAATTTTCGGGGCGGAGCGCCTGCTGAACGAGATTGTGTGGGTGTACCATGGTCCCTCACCCATCCGTTCGGCCTTCAACCGCAAGCACGATACCATCCTGGCGTATACCAGGAGCAAGGATTACTTTTTCGATGCCGACGCGGTGCGCGAGCCGTACAACCCCAACACCGTAAAGACCTTTCAATCTTCGCCGAAGGCCGGTTTCGGTAAGGTTCCCGATTTGCAGCGCGGCAAGGTTCCCGAGGATTGGTGGTACTTCCCGGTGGTGGCGCGCCTGCACTCCGAGCGCACCGGATACCCGACCCAGAAACCGCTGGCCCTTCTAGAGCGTATCGTCAAGGCTTCTGCGCCGGAGGGGGGGCTGGTGGGGGATTTCTTCTGCGGGTCGGGGACGACGGCGGTGGCGGCGGCGCGGCTGGGGCGGCGCTTCGTGGCGGCGGATGCCGCTCCGAGGGCGGTATTCACCCTCCAGGCGCGTTT
>JANTFR010000275.1 GCA_024763355.1 Anaerolineales bacterium | reverse complement strand
ACGGAGTTCTGACCGCCGAGAACACCGCGCCTCCTTACACATCCTTCCGCTGGGATTTGCAGCCCTATACCCAGGCGGGCGAACACCGCCTGCAAGTCGAGGTGGTGGATGCCTGGGGGCTGAGCGGGCGCAGCGCGGAAACCGTGGTTTCCGTGCAGGTCATTACGCCCACGCCCACCGTTAGAGATGCCATTCGTCAGCATCTGCCCCTGGCGTTTGGCGTCGCCGCCGGGCTGGGGTTGCTGCTGGTTTTCTGGTATCTGGTGGTCTCCGGACGCCTGCAGCCGCGGCGCATCGGGATTGCCGCGCCGCGTAAGGCGCGCAAACCGGCGGCGTCCCGTCCCGCCGCCCCGCCCTGGGCGGAACGCCTCCTGCACCGCACACCCCGCGGCGGGACGGCCTACCTGGGGCAACTCATCCCCGTCAACGGCAACGGGAGGCACGCCGTCCCCATCCGACTCGTCTCGGAGGACATCGTGATAGGCAGCGACCGCGCCCAGGCGGAGGTCGTCATTCGGGATGCCTCCGTCGCGCCGGCACACGCCCGCCTGGCATACCGTGCCGAAGAGGGCTTTTCCCTTTTCGACCTGGGCACCCCGGCAGGGACGTGGCGCAACTACACCCCCGTCCCGCAAGAGGGCGCGCCCTTGCACGACGGCGACCTCATCCACATCGGCAGGATGGCCTACCGCCTGCAGCTACCCCGCCCCGCCCTCCGCGAAATTCGCGTGGAACCCGTCCGCCCGGAGCGCGCCCCATGAGCACCGCCGACTCTCCCCGCCTGCGCGCCGCGGGACGCAGCCACCCCGGTTTGCGCCGCCCCAACAACGAAGACCGCTTCGCGGTCGTGGACGCGCCCGTAGCGGGCAAGGAATCCCTCCTGGCGGTCATCGCCGACGGTATCGGCGGGCATCAGGCCGGCGAAGTCGCCGCCGAACTCGCCATCGAGACCGTCGTCCGGAAGGTGACGGATTCCAACGGCAAACACCCGTCCAAAACGCTGGGGCAGGCCTTCATGGAGGCCAACCGCCGCATCAATCAGGCCGCCGGAGCGCAGGACAGCCGCCAGGGGATGGGCACCACCTGCGTCGCCGCCTGGATTTTGGGGAAGCATCTCTACACCGCCTCCCTGGGGGATTCCCGCCTGTACCTCCTGCGCGGCGGGGAACTGCGCCAACTTACCACCGACCATACCTGGGTGCAGGAGGCCGTCGAAGCGGGGGCGCTGCTCCCGGAGCAGGCCAGAGGACACCCCAATGCCCACATCGTGCGCCGCTACCTCGGTTCGCCGCGCACCGAGCCGCCCGATTTCCGCATCCGCATGGACGCCGCGGAGAGCGACCGCCAGGCCGAATCGCACCAGGGAATGCCCCTGCAAACCGGCGACCGCCTCTTGCTGTGTACCGACGGCCTCACCGACCTGGTAAGCGACGAAGAAATCGCCGAAATCCTGCGCCTTCCCGACCTGGACGCGGTTCCGGATACGCTCATCGAACGCGCCAACGCCCGCGGCGGGCGCGACAACATCACCGTGGTGGTACTCGAAGCGGTGGACATCCCCGCCTCTCCACCCGCCTCTCCCGCCGACGAAAAAGCCCGCCGGGACATGGCTCTCCTCGGCGGGTTCGCGGCGCTTTTCATTCTGGGGTTGTGCGCCCTGAGTGTCTTGACCGTGTTGGGGGTCTATCTCTGGCTGCGGCCCTGAAATCTCCCTTTACCGCATTCGGGCGGGGCAGGTGACAGTCACTTTGGAAGTGACTGTCACCTGCTTCTGCCCCTACGGCAGCACGGTGTAGTAGACTTCGTTCCCCAGCGCCAGGAAGAGGCGGCGCGAGAGGTTGTCCACTGCGAAGGCGGTGGGAGCGCTCCCCTCCAGGGGGTACAGGGAGCGGTATTGCCGCAAGAAACGTAACTGCAAACTGAAGAGGTACACCGCCTGCCGGGCGTCGTCCAGCAGGTAGAGCGCCGGGTCGGGCGGAGAGACGTACTGGATAGCGGCGAAGTGCGCCCCCGCAAAGGCCGGCTCCGCCGCCCCTTCCGGCCTGTCGTCACGCAGGGGAGCGGGGTCCGCGCAGCGCGTCTCGGCTTCACCGCGGCCCACCGTGCAGCGCGTCAGGTGCCCGTCGGCGTGGAGCAGGAAGAGGTCGTCGGGCGTGCGGGCCATATCCACCGCCGTCTCCAGGACGGGAATCTCGTTATCAAAGAAGAAGACCGGCAGCCCGCGGAAGGAAGCATCCTGCCCCGGATAGACCCACACCGCGTTAGCACGGGGATGCGGGTCGAGCAGGTACAGGTTGCCGGCGTAAAAATCCAGCGCCTGCGGCCCGCCCCAGTTCCCGTTGGGAGAGGGCAGCACCGCTTCCAGGGCGCTCTCGCCGACGCGGCAGTAGAGCAGGTTGCCGTCCGTATCCACCCCCAGCAGGACGGCGTTGAGGCTGTTGCCCATGGGCAGGAGGACGACGTCCACCAACTTTCCCACGCGGGGCGTCGGCCCGCAGCGGAAGGAAGCATCCACCTGATAGCCGCGGCTGGTCAGTTCCGCCCGCACCACCGCCCCGCTGTTCCCGTCCAGCAGGTAGAGGGCATCCCCGTCGGGCAAAATCGCCCGCACCGAAATCTGTTTCGTCAGTCCGCCGTAAATGGCCGGCTGGAACTCCACCCGCACGATGCCGTCGCGGGCGTCCA
>JANTFR010000274.1 GCA_024763355.1 Anaerolineales bacterium | reverse complement strand
CTCCCACAACACCGCCCCGCCCAGCGCTTCCGCCCAGGCGCGCATTTCGGCAGCGAGGGCGGTTTTGTCTTGCCAGAAAGAGGTCAACTGAGAAGCGTAACGCGCCATCGCCTCGATGTGACGTTCCACGTGGGCAGACCGCAGTGGGAAGCGACGCAGACGCGCCCCGGCGGGAAGTTTCGCTATTAGAGCGCGGGCATCGGCCTGCCGGGCGTAGGGATAATCGGCGTAGTACCACAGGGGCAGGCTGCAGGCCTCGGCGGCGCGGCGCACTACCTGATGGTCTACGTGGTTCCCCAGGGTGAGGGGAGCGACTATCCGGGCGGCGGGGGAGAGGGAATCCCTGAAACGCCGCGCCAGACTCTCGATAAGGGGAGCCTCTCCAAGGGCGGGCGTCCCAAACAGGTCTTCTTCGGAGGTGTAGAAAAACTTCCCGGCGGAATCCTGCCGGTAGATGCAATCGGGAACCTCGTCGTGCCGCCATTCCGCCCCCAGAAACGCACAGGCCGCCCGGTCTTCTTCACGGCGCAGGCGCACAACGGAAGGCCCGTCCAGCCCCCAGGCCGCGTGCATGGCCTCCGCAAAGGGAGAAAAGCGCCTTGCAGGCGGCTCTCCGGCGCAAATCGTCCAGATGAGTACCTCCTCGCCGGCCTCGATTTGGGCGGCTATCAGCCCGCCGCAGGAGTAAACGGCATCGTCCAGGTGCGGGGAAAGGTAAATCCATTCCATACGGTTCTCCTTGTTTTTGCGTCTGCCTAATGTTATCATTGCTTCATGCAGACCGATGTGCAAAGCCGCTACCGCATCCGCCAGATTTTGATTTTTGTCATCCTGGCGACCCTGCCCTGCTACTGTTTCGGGATTGTCCTGGTGCAGTTTGCCCCCCAACCGACTGTCCTGCCCCCCGTGACGGAGACTCCGCTGCCTTCCTTCACGCCCATCCCCTCTGCCACGCCCTCCCATACTCCCACCGCTACCCTGACCCCTACGGAGACGGCCACCCCGACAGAGACCCTGACCCCCACGGAGACTCCTACTCCCACGGAGACAGCGACACCCACGGAAACATCTACGCCGACCGTGACGCCCTCCCCCACATTCACCGACACCCCCGCACCGACTGCGACGCCCAGCCCGCTCCCCAGCGAGACGCCTACTCCCTTGCCTACCGAGACGCTTGAAGTGGGGCCTACCACCACCTCCACTACGGGCTGACCCTGCCGCCCCTGATGCCTATGAATGACCATTCCGATTTTCTCACCGACCTGATTTCTCTGCCCGGCCTTTCGGGGCACGAGGCCCCCGTGCGGGAGCGCATCGCCGCCCGCTGGGGGGAACTGAGCGACGAGATACGCACCACCCCGATTGGCAGTTTGCACGCCCTCAAGAGGGGCAGCGCCCCCGAACCGCGCCCCAAAATCCTGATTGCCACCCACATGGATGCCATCGGCCTGATGGTCACCCACCTGGAAGAGGGCTACCTGCACATCACCGGAATCGGTGGCGTAGACCCCCGCGTCCTGCCGGGACAGCGCGTCATCGTCCACGGGCGGCGCGACTTGCCCGGTGTGGTGGTCGCCACCCCCGACCGCCTGCTCCCCGATGACCTGCACGGAAAACCCGTCCCCATGGAGCACCTCCTGGTAGATACCGGCCTGCTGCCCGAAGAGACCGCTTCCCTTGTGCGCCCCGGCGACCTGGTTTCCTTTGCCCAGCCCCCCCTGCAGATGGGCGAAGAGATTATCGCCGGGCACTCACTGGATAACCGTGCTTCGGTGGCCGCCCTGACCTACTGCCTGGAGTTGCTGCAAGGACGCAGCCATGCCTGGGACGTGTGGGCCGCGGCAACCGTGCAGGAGGAGGAGACCCTGGGCGGCGCGCTGACCTCCGCCTTCGACCTGCGCCCCGACATCGCCATCGCCGTGGACGTCACCTTTGGCGACGGGCCTGGCTCCCCTGAGTACTTGACTTTCTCAATCGGGGAGGGGTTGCCCCTCAGTTGGGGGCCGAACACACACCGCGGCGTCTTCGAGGCCTTGAAGAAACGCGCCGAGGCCCTTGAAATCCCCGTCCACAAGGAATTTGCTCCCCGGCATTCCGGCACGGACGGGATGGCCTTGCAGATTGCCGCCGAAGCCGTCCCCACGGCGGTGGTGAGCATTCCGCTGCGCTACATGCACACCCCGGTCGAGATGGTCTCCCGCAAAGACGTGCGCCGCATGGGACGCCTGCTGGCGGAGTTCATCGCCTCGCTGGAAGCCGATTGGCGGCCCGCGGTGGAGTGAAGTGTCAATGAAGTGTCAGGTGTCAAGTACCATGTATCAAGTGTCCACGCACCACGTACCACGCCCCAATGCAACGCTTCGACACGCTCATCGCGACGCCAATGCAACCAATGAACCAATGCAACCAATGAACCAATGAACTACCATGACCCAACTCCCCTCCCTCTCTCTCCTTGAAAAACTTTGCAACGCCGCGGGCGTCTCCGGCGATGAAGGCGCGGTGCGCCGCATCGTGCTGGAAGCAATTCGTCCGTATGCCGATGAGGTCACCGTGGATGCCATGGGCAGCGTGCTGGCCGTCAAACGCGGCTCGGGGGGCGGAAAACGTCCCCGCGTCATGGTGGCGGCTCACATGGACGAAGTGGGCTTCATGCTGATAGACAAAGGCAAGGACGGCCTCTTCCGCCTGGG
>JANTFR010000273.1 GCA_024763355.1 Anaerolineales bacterium | reverse complement strand
CTGAAACGAGGCCCTTTCGGCGGGAGATTCCTCTGCAAAAAGGCGCACTTTCACGACACGATGGCTTCCGTGACCTGCGGGGTTTTTCTTTGAAGAGGTGACAGTCCTTTCGGAAACAACTGTCACCCGGCAGAATCTATCAGTTTCTCCAGAGAGTTTCCTTATTATGGACATCGGCACCGTTCAACACGTAGACATCAACGAACAGATGCGCTCTGCGTATCTGGATTACGCAATGAGCGTCATCGTGGCGCGGGCTTTGCCCGACGCCCGTGACGGCCTCAAACCCGTCCATCGGCGCATCCTGTACGCCATGCACGATATGGGCATCCGCTCCAGCGGGCCGTACAAGAAATCGGCCCGTATCGTCGGGGAAGTACTGGGCAAGTATCACCCTCACGGCGACGCGGCGGTGTACGACGCTATGGCCCGCATGGCGCAGGATTTCTCCCTGCGTTACCCCCTGGTGGACGGTCAGGGCAACTTCGGCTCCATTGACGGCGATTCTCCGGCTGCCATGCGTTACACGGAGGCGCGGCTGGGGCGTATGGCCGAAGAAATGCTCACCGACATCCAGCAAAACACGGTGGATTTCACCGAGAACTTCGACGGCTCCCTGCAAGAACCCCTCGTCCTGCCCGCCCGCCTGCCCAACCTGCTGCTCAACGGCTCCTCCGGCATCGCGGTCGGCATGGCGACCAACATCCCGCCCCACAATCTCCCCGAAGTGGTGGACGCCCTGCTCTACGTGATAGACAACTACGACACGCAGGACGAGATTGTGGTGGAAAGCCTCATGCAGCACATCCCCGGCCCGGATTTCCCCACCGGGGGCGTGATTGTGGGCACGGAGGGCATCCGTCAGGCTTACGGAACGGGCAAAGGGCGCATCGTAATGCGCGGCAAAGCCCACATCGAAGAAATGAAAGGGGGACGCCACCGCATCGTCATCACCGAGATTCCCTATCAAGTCAACAAGACCAGTCTGATTGAGACGATTGCCAACCTGGCCCGCAGCGGACGGATAGACGCCATCTCCGACCTGCGCGACGAATCCGACCGCCGCGGGATGAGCATCATCATCGAATTGAAACGCGGGGCTTACCCTCAGAAGGTGCTCAACCAACTTTACAAGTACACCGCCCTGCAGTCCACCTTTGGCGTGCAGATGCTGGCGCTGGTGCGGGGAGAACCCCGCCTGCTCTCCCTCAAGCGGGCGCTGCTGATTTACATCGAGCACCGCATCGAAGTCATCACCCGCCGCACCCAATTCCAGTTGGACAAGGCCCTGGCGCGGGCGCACATTCTGGAAGGGCTGCTGATTGCGCTGGCAAACCTGGACGCCGTGATTGCCACCATCCGCCAGTCGCCGGATGCCGAGGTCGCCAAAGAACGCCTGATAAGCCGCTTCAAACTCAGCGACAAGCAGGCACAGGCCATCCTGGACATGCAGTTGCGCCGCCTGGCCGCCCTGGAACGGCAAAAAATCGAGAACGAGCAGAAAGAATTGATGGAACGCATCGCTTACCTGCGCTCCCTGCTGGCCGACCCGCACAAGGTATTGGCCGTCATCCGCAGCGATTTGGAGGAGGTGGCCGAGAAGTACGGCGACGAACGCCGCACACTGATTGCTCACGACATAAGCGAAGATTTCCGGGAAGAAGACCTCGTTCCCAACGAGCCCGTTCTCATCAGCATCACCCAGCGCGGCTACATCAAGCGGCAGCCCACCAAGACCTTCCGCACGCAGGGGCGCGGCGGACGCGGCATCCAGGGGCACGCCACCAGGGGCGAGGATGAGGTCGTCATGCTGATGGCCGCCCACACCCACGACACCATCCTGTTCTTTACCAACAAGGGGAAGGTTTATTCCGAGAAGGCCTACCGCATCCCCGACGCAGGACGCACGGCCCGCGGCATTGCCGTCATCAACATTCTCAATATGGCCCCCAACGAGACCGTCACGGCGGCGATTGCCGTGCCCGATTTCGAGGCCGCCGAGTATTGCACCCTGGCGACCCGCAAGGGAAAAATCAAGCGCGTCGTACTCTCGGAATTTGCCGCCGTGCGCCCCTCCGGGCTGATTGCGATGGGTTTGCAGGGCGACGATGAACTCGGCTGGGCGCGTCTCACCAGCGGAGACGACGATATTCTCCTCATCACCGAACAGGGACGCGCCTTGCGCTTCCACGAAACGGCGGTGCGTCCCATGGGACGCCCTGCCCGCGGGGTAACCGGCATCCGCCTGAAACCCGGCGACCGGGTTACCAGCATGGAAATCGTCGAACCGGGCGGCGACCTGCTCGTCGTCACCCTGAACGGCTTCGGGAAACGCACCGCTCTGGAAGATTATCCCCGCAAGGGACGCGCTACCCAGGGCGTGCTGACCATAGACCACCGGGCTATCTCCGAAGTGGGACACATCGTCGGGGCGCGCGTCGTCCAGCCGGCAGACGACCTCACTATCATCTCGACCAACGGGGTGGTGCTGCGTACCAGGGTGGAGCAGATTCGGCGCTACGGGCGCGTCACCCGCGGCATCACCCTGATGAACGTCCAAAAAGGGGGGGATACGGTGGCTTCCGTAGCCCGCCTGCCTGCCTCCCTGAAGAAAAGCGCAAAGTAAGACTTTTCAGCGCGTTTGTTCCCGGCGGCGTCGGTCACCAGGCTGGTGGAGCCGAGGCCGACACAGCCCCTAACCCCTTCCCTCCAGGGAAGGGGTACTTA
>JANTFR010000272.1 GCA_024763355.1 Anaerolineales bacterium | reverse complement strand
CAGGTGTGGCGTTCCTCCGGTGGGGCGGCGGGTTCGTGGCGTGAGGCGAGCGCGCCGGGCATGAGACGCGATTTTCGTAATGCGGATACGATTGTGGATGGCGCGGTGGTCTACAAGAGCGCATTGTACGTTGCCGTCTTCAACCCGGAGAGCGGCGTGCAGGTGTGGCGAACATCCACGGGCGAGACAGGCGGCTGGCAATTGGCCGCGCCTCCCGGCCTGAACGACTATCGTACCTTTGCCGCCGTGCTGGCCGTTTTCGATGGGCGTCTATACGCCTGGACGAGCAATTACACCCTGGGACAGGCCGTCCTGCGCGGCGAATGTGAGCATTGAGGGGAATTGTGACGCTTTCTTCTTCTCCCGATGATGTGCTCCTCTTGCGGCGTGCCGCCCAGGGCGACGAACACGCCTTTGAACAACTCTACGCCCGACACAGTGCAGCCCTTTTCAACTACCTCCTGCGTCTGGTGCGCCACGGAGAGATTGCCGAGGAGATTTTGCAGGAGACTTTCGTCACCGTATGGCAACAGGCAGCCCTCTTCGAGGAACGTTCTGCGGTCAAGACCTGGATTTTCCGCATTGGGCATCACAAGGCGGTTTCGTGGCTGCGCCGCAATCGGGAACATTTAACCCTGGACGATACTGTCCTGGCTCGCGGGGACGATGGTTGGCGCAAAGACGAGAATCTGGATGCCTGGGAGAATATGGAGGCGCTGCGGAAGGCGCTGGATTCCCTCTCCCCCAAGCATCGCGCTGTAATTGAACTGGCTTACGGCCAGGGGATGGCTTACAAAGAGATTGCCTGGGTGCTGGGCGTTCCCGTTGGGACGGTCAAGAGCCGCATGAAGTACGCTTTGCGGCATCTGGAAGGTATCCTCAAACGTTCCGGCTTCGGGCCGTGAAAGGAACGCTGGGAGGGACGCAGAGCGCGTTTTGGGGAGTTTTTCCGGCGCTTCGCCCTAGAAAAAGTCCTCAACGTGCTCGCCCTCCCCTATCCCCAATACTATGCGACGAACTGATAGTCCCCTTCGCTATTTGCCCCCCGCGGGCGTGATGCTGGCGATTTTCTTCCTTTCTTCGCAGCCCTCTACCGTCTTTACCCGCTACACCTGGTGGGATGCAGCGTGGGAGAACGGCGGTCATTTGCTGGGATATGCCTTGCTGGGCGCGGCCTGGTGGTATGCGCTCAGGCATCCCTTGCCGGCCTGGGGCTGGAGCGTACTCTATGCCTTCAGCGACGAGTGGCATCAATCCTTTGTGCCGGGGCGTACCGCCGATTGGCGCGATATTCTCGTGGACGCCTTCGGTGCAGCCCTGGCGGTGTGGCTGCTCTCTCGCCATTTTGCGCATAGGCAGAGCCGCGACGCACCTGATTGAGCCATCCCCCCTATTCTTGCTTGCCTCACTCCCCAAATTCCAACTCGAAATCGGCCTCTTCGTCCCATTCTGCGGCGGGTTCCAGGGCGATATCGCCGAACAAACTCTCTTGCTGGGCCTGAATGAAACGGCGCTTGACCAGTTCCAGCATAGCGAGAAAAGAGACCACCACGTCTACCCGGTTGCGCTTTTCTCCCAGCAAAGCGCGGAAAGTGACCCGCTTCATGCGGCGCAAGGCGGTCGCTATGGCTCGAATTTTCTCCCGGATGGTCACCTGGGGGGCAGTCACTACTGTATCCAGAGATTGCCTGGCATGCTCTTGACGGAAGACGCTCCGGGCCGCCTCCACCAAATCGGGCAGGCTGACCTCCTGCAAATCAAGTTTGGCTTCCACTGTGGGCGGGGGGGCTAACCTGAGGTAGGCGCGCCATCCCTTTTTGTCGCGTTCCCCCAGGTAAATTCCCAATTCTTTGAAACGTTTGTAGATGCGCAATTGCCGGGCCAGGGCTTCTCCGGGGTCTTCTTCGTCACTCTCGTGTTGCGGAGGCCTGGGCAACAGAGCCTCGGATTTGATTTGTACCAGCCGGGCGGCAATCACCAGAAAAGCCGAAACCTCCTCGGGGGCGCGTTGCCGGGCTTCTTGCAGGTGCGCCAGATATTGGTCGGTGACTTGCGCCAGCGCCAGGCGGGTGATATCCAATTCGGCGCGCTCGATGAGTTGCAGCAGCAGGTCGAGAGGGCCTTCGTAAACCGGTGTGCTGATGTTGTAGGCAGGGGCCTGGTAGGCGGCGGTTCCGATGCTCATGGTGCAGGGATTATACCCGAGTTTATGCTATACTTGATTAGTCTGATTAGTCTGATTAGTTTGGCGACCGCGTGGTGTGTTGTCCGTGGGCGGCGGTTTTCTGTTCACCGTCTCCCACCCGCAAGGAGTGCTGTCTTATGTTCGACGAACCCATCCATGTGACCGACGCCGCTTTTGAGAAAGTGGTGTTGCAGTCCCAAATCCCCGTGGTGGTGGATTTTTGGGCGCCGTGGTGTGCGCCGTGCCGGATGGTAGCCCCTGTTCTGGAAAAACTGGCCCGCGAATATGCCGGCAAATTGCTGGTTGCCAAAGTCAACACGGACGAAAATCCCCGCTGGGCGATGAAATACGACGTGCAGGGCATTCCCACCATGTTGTTTTTCCACCGGGGAAAGGTAGTGCATCGTCAGGTCGGGGCGTTGCCTGAACCCATGCTGCGCCGCGTGGTGGAGCAATTCCTCAATGTGGTGGCCGGTGATTGAGCGCGCCCTGCGGCTTTTAGCAAAATCGAACCCGCTCGACAAAAGCATCTGTCGGGCGGGTTTTGT
>JANTFR010000271.1 GCA_024763355.1 Anaerolineales bacterium | reverse complement strand
GGGATGGCCTTGGCCGGGGCGCGGAACAGGTACTTGGGCGGTTCGGCGGCCTGGGCGTAGCCCACGATGCGCGCCATGACCGGCAGGCCGTGCGCCTCAGCGTAGGCTTCGCTGGCGACCACCAGGGCGGAGGCGCCATCGTTCAGGCCGGGGGAGTTACCGGCGGTTACGCGTCCGTCCTTCTCGAAGGCGGGGCGCAGTTTGGCAAGGACTTCCAGAGATGTGTCGCGCCGCGGGCCTTCGTCCGTATCTACGATGGTGATTTTGCCCTTACGCCCCTTGACCTCCACGGGCACGATTTCCTCCTTGAAACGTCCCTCGTCAATGGCGGCGATGGCCTTCATGTGGCTGTTGTAGGCAAATTCGTCCATCGCTTCGCGGGTCACGTTGTATTCGCGGGCGATGAACTCAGCCGCGTTGCCCATCCCCCAGTCCTCGAAGGGGTCCCACAGGCCGTCGTTTAGCAGGGCGTCGGTCAGTTGGGCATGCCCGTAGCGCAATTGACCGCCGCGTCCGTGCACCAGGAAAGGTGCGGCGCTCATGTTCTCTTGCCCGCCGGCGACAAAGAGTTTGCCGTCTCCGGCGCGGATGGCCTGCGCCGCCAGCATGACGGTTTTCAGCCCGGAGCCGCACACCTTGTTGATGGTCACGGCCCCGACGGTCGCCGGGATGCCCCCGAAGATGCCGGCTTGCCGGGCGGGGTTCTGCCCCAAACCGGCAGTGACCACGTTGCCCATCAGGACTTCGTCAATCTCTTCCAGGTCGGGCAGGTTGGCGCGTTCCACGGCGGCCTTGACGACAATCGCGCCCAGGCGCGGGGCAGGGATGCTGCTCAAGCCTCCCTGGAAGCGTCCCAGAGGGGTACGGACGCCGCTCAAGATAACGGGTTGTCTTTCTTTGCTCATAACAACTCCTTCTAAAGGGTGAATGCTGAATGCTGGAAGCGGTTCCTCACCGCATAAAAAAAATGCGCCTCGCCCACAAAGGGGAACGGGCGCACCTTGCAGCCTATTTTCTGTCTTCCCAGACCTCCCGCACGCGGCGGTAAGTGTCCTCCAGAGCCTCCGGTAGGACGCGAGTTTCCCCAATGCTGGACATGAAATTCGTGTCGCCGCCCCAGCGCGGGACGATGTGCATGTGCAGATGGGCGGCGATGCCCGCCCCGGCCACGCGCCCCAGGTTCATCCCTACGTTGAAGCCCTGCGGGTGGTAGACCTGCCGCAAGACCCGGATGGCCTGCGCCGTCAGGCTCATCATCTCGGAGCGGGTGGCATCGTCCAGGTTGTCCAGTTCGGATTCGTGGACGTTGGGCACCACCATCAAATGGCCGGTGGTGTAGGGGTAACGGTTCAGGATGACGAAAGCGTGTTCCCCGCGGTGCACAATCAAATTTTCTGGGCTGTCCTCCATCGTTTGCGCCGCGCAAAACACGCACCCGCCGCCGGGTTTCTTCAAGTCATTTTGGATGTAAGTCATACGCCAGGGAGACCAGAGATGATTCATGTTTGAAAGTTTGCAAGTGCGAAAGTTTGCAAGTGGGATGAGTGCATAGGCTCATGCAACGCTTCGACAGGCTCAGCGCGGCGCCAATGCAACCGACGCAACTGATGAACTGATGCAACCGATGAACCAATGCAACCAATGCACCAATTGTAGCAAAATTTCCCCATCCGCGGTAGTTGACATCTCTCCTCAATACGGGTATCCTCAGGCACATGAGCCAGTTGCCCCTGTTTGAGCCGCCCGTATGGAATGTGCGCGATGTCAACCGTCACATTCGCGGCCTGTTGGAGGAAGACCCCGACCTGCAAGACCTGTGGGTGCGGGGCGAGATTTCCAACTTCTCGCGGCCGCGCTCCGGACACTGGTATTTCACCCTCAAGGATGCCGATGCGGCCCTCAAATGCGTCATGTGGCGCAACACTGCTGCCCGCCAGACCTACCGCCCCCGCGACGGGGATGCGGTGGAAGTCCACGGGAGCGTCAGCGTGTACGAGACCGGCGGGGTGTACCAGTTGTACGCCGACGAAATCCATCCCGCGGGGCGGGGCAATCTGTACGAGGCCTTCCTGCGCCTCAAAACCCGCCTGGAGGCCGAGGGCCTTTTCGACCCGCAGCGCAAGCGTCCCATCCCTCCCTGGCCGCACCGTATCGGGATTGTCACTTCGGGGACGGGCGCGGCCTTGCGGGATATGCTCAATACCTTGAAACGACGCTATCCTCTGGTGGAAGTGCTCCTGGCCCCTGCCGCCGTACAGGGGGAGGCCGCGCCCCCCCAGATTGTCCGCGCTTTGGAGCGGCTCCAGGCCCTCCAGCCGCCCCCGGATGTGATTCTGCTGGCCCGCGGCGGCGGCTCCCTCGAAGACCTGTGGGCCTTCAACGACGAGCGCGTCGTGCGGGCAGTGGCCGCCAGCCGCGTGCCCGTCATCAGCGGGGTGGGGCACGAGACCGATTTCACCCTCACCGATTTTGCCGCCGACTTGCGCGCTCCCACCCCCACTGCCGCCGCCGAACTTGCCACCCCCGACCAGCGCGACCTGCGCCTTGCCCTGGAGGAACTCACCCGCCGCCTGGAAACTCTGGCGCTGGGGCAGGTCTCCGTGCGCCGCCGCAGGCTGGAGCATCTCAGCGCCCGCCTGCAACGCGCCGAACCGCTGCGCTTCATCCGCACCCACCAGCAGCGCGTGGACGAACTCAGCCAGCGCCTGACGCTGCACACCCGTCACGCCCTGCAACTGCGCCGCGC
>JANTFR010000270.1 GCA_024763355.1 Anaerolineales bacterium | reverse complement strand
AGAGCAGGAATGGGACGACGTCATCAGCATCAACCTGAAAGGCGCCTGGAACTGCTCGAAAGCCGTCATCCGCAGCATGATGAAGAAACGCTACGGGAAAATCGTCAACATCTCCTCGGTCTCCGGCCAGGCAGGGCAAGCCGGGCAGACCAACTACTCGGCCTCTAAAGCCGGGCTGATTGGTTTCACCAAGGCCCTGGCGCGGGAAGTGGCCTCTCGCGGCATCACCGTCAACGCCGTCGCGCCGGGCATCATCCCCACCGCGCTTACCGAGGTGCTGCCAGAAGAAATCAAAGAGGGCATTCTCTCCGCCACCCCTATGGGGCGCATGGGCAAACCTGAGGAAATCGCCTACGCCGTGGCCTTCCTGGCTTCGGACGATGCTTCCTACATCACCGGACAGGTTTTGGGCGTAGATGGCGGAATGGTGATGATGTGAGGTAGAATAGGAGCGAAAGCATTTTCCGAATGTTCGCGAGGTGAGATACAACAAACTCATGGAAACCACCCAAACCGCAAGCGACCGCCCCCCTGGAAAGACCACCATCGCCCCCGGTGTGTTGATTGACATCGTGCGGCTGACTACGGAAGAAACGAGCGGCGTTCACAGCCTCAGCCCCGTCCCCGGCGGGGTCAACCGCCTTTTCCACCGCGGGTACGCCGACGGAATCCGCCTGGAAATTCAAGATGACCGCGTTTACGCCGATATCTACGTCGTTCTGGAAAATTCCGTCAACATCCGCAACGTGAGCCGCAACATCCAGAAGCGCGTGGCCCGCGCCATCAGCGAGATGGTCGGCATGCCGGTGGGGCGCGTCAACATCCACATAGAAGATATCGCCTATCCGCAGCCGCAAAACAACATCCCTGTCGAACAGGAATGAGCCGTCAGGCCCGGACACCATGAAACCGCGTACCCGCGCCCGGAGCATCGCCCTGCAAGCCCTTTACGAGGCCGATATGAGCGGACATCCCGCCGGGGAGGCCTTCCAGCACCGTCTGGAGGAAACATCCGACCTGGATGCCCGGCACGCCCGCTTCGCATCGCTCATCGTGCAGCATGTCGCAGAGCGGCGTTCCCGCCTGGACGCGCTTCTCGCCCAGTACGCCCCCGAATGGCCGATTGCAGACGTCGCCCCCATAGACCGCAATATCCTGCGCATCGCGCTGTGGGAAATGGCGGTCTATGAGGGCACGCCGCTTAAGGTCGCCATCAACGAAGCCGTGGAACTCGCCAAGACCTACGGCTCGGACAGTTCTCCCCGTTTTGTCAACGGCGTACTGGGGAGCATCGCCGACCACATCGAGGAAATCAAACAAACCTTGCGCTGAGCGGCAATCAACCCCTCCTCGCATCTGGCCGCTCCCTCTCTGCTGTTTTCTACCTTATGGAAATTCTCGGCATTGGTCCACTGGAACTGCTCTTCTTCTTGCTTATCGCCCTGATTTTGTTCGGCCCCAACGATATGGTCAAAGCCGGACGCACCATCGGGCGTTTTTTGCGCCGCATCGTGCTTTCCGAGGAGTGGCGCACCTTCAACGCCGGTCTGCGTCAGTTGCGGTATCTGCCCAACACGCTCATGCGCGAGGCCGGGTTGGAAGGCAAGGAGATGGAAGACCTGCGGAAAACGGTCAAAGCCATCGAAGAACCGCTGGCTGCCGGCAAAGGGCTTGTGGAGGATGCTCAGAAGCAACTCCTGGCCTTGAACGAAGCCGCGGCGGCCTCCATCTCCGTAGACAGCCCTCCGCCGCCCGCGCCGGTGCCCAACAGCGCCGCCGGTTACGGAACCTGGGCCGGGCAGGCTCCCAAAGCCACCCCCGCCTCTCCGCCTGCCCCTGCAGAAACCGCGCCGGAGACACCCACCACCACGTCAGAGGAACCGCCCCCGCCCTCCCCTGCCGAAGAGTAGATGCCGCTCGCCGATGGCTGGAACCCATCGGCCGGGCGCAGGAAGTACGCTGAAGCGCACTACGGAGAGACGCCCGTCGTTATTCTCCCCTCTGGTCTTACCAATCCCTTATGAAATTCTTCATCGCCCTGTGGCGCATCGTCACCGCCCCTTTCCGCTTCTTCATCTGGCTGGTCAAGACGCTGGCCCTCGGACTCTACAAGGCCCGCATCGCTACCTGGGAATTTTTCACCCAGGAGCCGGAAGACGCCCCCCTGCCGGAAGCCGCCGCCAAAGCCATCTCTTCCCCGCGGGATTTGCTCCCCCACATCAACGCCTTGCGGCGGCACATCTTCCGTGCACTGGCGGTCACGTTCCTGACCACGGCGTTTTCTTTCACCTTCGCCCGCTACATTCTGGATTGGCTGGCCGCTCCTTTGCAAGGCGGCATCAGTGTTTTGCAGGCCATCGAGGTCACCGAGCCTATCGGCGTCTTCATGCGCGTCTCGCTGCTCAGCGGGTTCGTGCTGGCGCTGCCTTACATCATCTTCGAGTTCATCCTTTTCATCGCGCCGGGGCTAAAGCGCCGCACCCGAGTCGTGATGGTCTTCCTGGTAATGCCCTTCGCCACCCTGCTGTTCATAGCGGGTATGGCTTTCGCCTACTACGTGATGCTGCCCGTGGCGCTGCCCTTCCTGCTCAATTTCATGGGCTTCAACACCGCCCCCCGCCCCTCGTCCTACATCCGCTTCGTAACCGGGGTGATGTTCTGGATTGGGGTGGCTTTTGAATTTCCGCTCGTCATCGCCGCCATTGCCCGCCTCGGCTGGGTGGAGGCGCGCACGCTGGCGCAGCAGTGGCGGCTGGCTATCGTCCTCATCGCGTTCCTGGCCGCGGTCATCACGCCCACGGT
>JANTFR010000269.1 GCA_024763355.1 Anaerolineales bacterium | reverse complement strand
CGCTGCACCGCCGCGCCGGGCTGACGCGGGCCTACTTCTCCATCTTCCGCCCCATCGCCGATACCCCGCTGGAGAACCTGCCCCCCGCCCCGCCGGCGCGGGAGCACCGCCTGTACCAGGCCTCCTTCCTGCTCCGTGATTACGGCTTCGGGGTGGACGACCTGCCCTTCGCCGCCGACGGCAGTCTGCCCCTCGACCGCGACCCCAAGCAGGTCTGGGCCGAGGCGCACCTGCGGAATGCGCCCGTGGAGGTCAACATCGCGCCGCGTCAAGCCCTGCTGCGCGTCCCCGGCATCGGCCCGAAGGGGGCGGATGCCATCCTGCGCGCCCGCCGCGAGAAGCGCCTGCGCCACCTGAGTCAACTGCGCGCCCTGGGGGTGAACACCGCCCGCGCCGTTGATTTCATCCTCCTGGACGGCCGGTACCCGGCGCGGCAACTAGCGTTTGCCGTCAGGTGACGCAGGTCAGGTGACAGTCACTTGCGAAGTGATGGTCACCTGAGGGCGCGCCCGCACCTGACGAATGAATTCGCGGCGACGTCTGCAAAGTCCGCCTGCGCGGACTGGTTCGCAATCGGCGCGCGGGTGTTCGTAGCACAAACCTTTGGCTTGTCCGCACAAGGCGGAGCCCTGCGCTACGCTTCGGCGGCAAACGGGTTCGCTGCTGGCACACAGTTACGCCACGGTGTTTGTAGCACAAGCCTTTGGCTTGTCCGCACAAGGCGGAGCCTTGCGCTACAACCACCGATGAACTAAGAACCTATCCGAAAATTCGAGAAGGCGCTGGTTGAGGTTCTCGAAACCAGCGCCGGGCTTCGAGAACATTTCGATACACTCAATGCACCGCCTCAGCCCTCTGCTGAACCAATGAACCGATGAACCGATGAACTAATGAACCAACCTCAACGTGTGCACCGCGGCCTTCTCCACCGCCGCCTCGCTGAACGGCAGAGGATGATATTCCACCGCCAGCCAGGGTTCAATCTGGTCGTCGTAGTACGAACTGTAGGGATGCCCCGACTGCCCGGTGGGGATGATGGAGAGCGAAGCGTCCCAGTCCGCCGGGTTGCTGATGATGCGGTAGGCCGGGCCCAGCCCCATCGCATACGGCGTATCGGGGTAGTACGCGCCGCTATCAATCGTGTTCCAGTTGCCGCCCGCGGGGTACGGTCCCCGGTTGAAGACCGGGCGCAGCGGCCCAATCTTGCCCAGCGGATGAGCGAAGGTCATCGCGTGGATGCCGCCCCACCTCCAGGCCGCGGCGTCGTCGCCCAGCAGGGGGTTTAACTCGGCCACCGCGTCCTCCAGGGCGCGGGTCAGCATCCCGGCGCGGTCGCCGCCCCACCACGAACTCTGCGGGTCGTCCAGAATGTTTTGCAGGAACATGTAGGGGTAGGCCGCCAGGCTCAGGTAAGCCTCCGCCGCCTCCGGGCCGACTTCGGGGGAGATGGCCTGGCGGATGACCTGCCGCAGGGCGGCCTCGCTCAGGGCCGCCGCGCCGCTCTCGGGGGACATGACCCCATCCCAATCGCGCAGCAACTCCAAAGCGGACTGCGCGGCCGCGCCTTCGGGGTGGGCCTCCTCCACCAGGGCCTGCGCCACCGCCTGGTTGATTCCGCTGAACCGGTCCGCCTGAATCGCGCCGAAATCCTCGGGGGTGAACCCCGTCCCCCGGCGCAGAAAATCGCTGATGCGCGCCACGCGGTACGGCGGCTGGAAGTAACGCGAGAGGAAGTAGGGGTAGTCCTCCCCCACCGGGCGGTTGTTGGCCGATGCGAAGAAATCCCCCGCCGGGTCGAGGGCGTGCGGCATCTCCTCGGTAGGGATGAAGCCCGTCCACTCGTGCACCCCGTCGCTGCCGTCCACCGGCAGCAGCCCCTGCACGTCGTTGCTGGAGCGGATGGGCACCTGCCCGCTCATCTGGTAGCCGATGTGCCCCGCCGCGTCGGCATAGACGAAGTTCATGCCGGGCACCTCCCAATCCGCGACCGCGGCGCGGAAAGATTCCCAATCGGCGGCGCGGTCGAGTTCCAGAATGGCCTGCAACAGCGGATGGGCCTCCAGCCCCGTCCAGCGCAAAGCCCAATCGCCCTCGATGCCGTCCACCACATCGGAAATCAACGGCCCGTGGTGCGTCTCGCGCACGGTCAGCCTCACCGGCTCGCCCTTTTTGACCTCGATGACCTCCTGGCGGACGGTCACGTCGCGCCATTCGCCCTGGAAAAGGTACTGCGTGCCGTCCTCATTGAGCGTCTCGATGAACAGGTCTTGCACGTCGGGGCGGGCGTTGGTCACGCCCCAGGCGATAGCGGCGTTGTGCCCGATTTCGATGCCGGGGATGCCGGGCAGCGAAGCACCGACGGCCTGATACGTCCCGTCCGCGGCGCGCAGGCCGACCTCGTACCACAGCGAGGGCATGGAGAGACTCTGGTGCGGGTCGTTCGCCAGCAGCGGCATACCGGATGCGGTGCGCGAACCGCCGACCACCCAGGCGTTGCTGCCCTGGTCGGGGCGGAAGAGCGGGTTGACGGCCTGGATACGGCCAGCGGCCTGCAGCAGGGCGGCGGCGCCCCCTGCGGGGAGCGCGGCGCCCTGGGCGTCGGGAATCACGTCCGGGCCGGGGTATTCGGGCAGCAGTTCCAGCAATTTCTCCCACGAGGTGCGCGTCGAGAGGTCGGCCAACACCAGTTCGTGCTGATAGTTGTTGCTCAACCCCCAGGCCAGCAATTTGCCGAAGACCAGCGAATCGGTCGGCTGCCAGGGTTCGGGCTTCAGGCCCAGGATTTTGAACTCCGGCGGCAGGTCGTCCCCGGCCAGTTCCAGG
>JANTFR010000268.1 GCA_024763355.1 Anaerolineales bacterium | reverse complement strand
CCCTCTCCCAAACCGTCATCCGCCCCGTGGAAGACCTGGCTTCGCTCAGCCAGGGTATCGGACAAACCAAACTGCCTCTCGGCCAACGTGTCCGCCTCAAGGCTCTGGCACGCCGCTCCGACCAGATTGGGCACCTCGTCCAAAGTTTGCTGCGCATGGAGCAGGCCATCGAGGCCCGCCTGGCCGAACTTTCCACGCTGCTGGAGACCAGCGCGGCGGTGGTCTCCACACTGGATACCGAAACCGTGCTGCACCGCATTCTCGAGCAACTGGAACGTCTTTTGCAGGTGGATAAGAGCGCCATCATCGCCCTCGACGAGCGTAAGGGCGTGTTCCGCGCCCGCGCCAGCCGCAATCTCTCCCCTCACTACGCCGAACAACTCCGCATTGACCCCGGCGAACCCGTCTCGGTGACGTTGCGCGCCTTGCGCACCGGCGAGCCGGTGCAGGTGAGCGACACCGAAAGCGACCCATCCTTCCGGGCACTGCGCCCCCGCGCCCGCGCCGAGGGATACCGCGCCGTGATTGCCATTCCGCTCCACACGCAGCACGCCCCGCCCTCCGCCCTGGTGGTCTACCGCGCCGCCCCCCATGTTTTCACTTCCAGCGAAATCAACCTGCTGACTAACTTCGCCAACCACGCCGCGATGGCAATTGAAAACGCCACGCTTTACGCCCGCAGCGACATGCGCCTGCAAGAGCAGACCCGCCGCTTGCAAGCCCTCATTCAATCCCTGCACGACGGCCTGATTCTCGAAGATTTGCACGGGCGCGTAGTGTACGCCAACCGGCGCATCAGCGTCATCAGCGAGATGCCCCTCGAAGATATCCCCAACACCCCATCCGAGGTGCTTTTGGAGCGCATCGTTGCTCAGGCGCACAGGCCCCAGGAGAGTCGCCGCGCCATCCGTGAGGCGATTCGTTCGGAAACGGACGGTGCAGCCGAAATCGCCCTCCTGCTCAAGGGCCGCATAACGTACCTGCGCCTGCACGTTTTCACCGTTACCGACCCGCGCGGCATGGCTATTGGCCGCGGCCAGTTGTGGCACGACATCACCGCCGACCGCGAACTGGACAACCTCAAATCCAGTCTGATTTCCACCGTCTCACACGAGTTGCGCACCCCGCTGGCCGCTATCAAGGGCTACGCCACCACCCTCCTGGCCGAAGATGTCCGCTGGGACCCCGAGGCCCAACGCGAATTCCTGACCATCATCTCGGATGAAACCGACCGTCTGAGCACGCTGGTCAACGATTTGCTGGATTTATCGCGGGTGGAAGCGGGCAGTTTGAAAATCGAACCGGTCAACATCCGTTTGAGCGACCTGGTGTATCGCGCCGCCCAGAGAGCGCGGCCGCACCCCGAAGAGCGCCTCCGCCTGGAAATTCCCCCCGAAGCGGACGTGGTTGAAGCAGACCCCCGCCGCCTGGAGGTCATTCTCCGCAACCTGATAGAGAACGCCGCCAAATACGCCCCCGCAGAGACCCCTATCTTCGTGCGCGCCCGCCGCCTGGAGGATGCCATCCAGATAGAAGTTGCCGACGAGGGGCCGGGAATCCCCCCCGAACACCGGCAGCGCATCTTCGAGAGTTTCTACCGCGTGGAAAGCGGGCTGACCCGCTCCGCGCCCGGCGCCGGGCTGGGGTTGGCAATCTGCCAAGGCTTCGTCCACGCCCACGGAGGGCGCATCTGGATTGCCAACAGCGACACGGGCACGACGATTGCTTTCACGCTGCCCCAGCACCCGGTCGGGGAGGTATCTGAACAAACTCCCGCCACCCAACTTACAGGAGAGACACCATGACGCGCACCACCGTACTGGTCGTGGATGACGAGAAATCCCTGCGCGATTTCGTCCGCCGCAATTTGGAAGTGCGCCAATTCGACGTACTGGTGGCCTCCAACGGGCTGGAGGCCCTGGCGCACTTCCAAAATCATCCGGTTGACCTGGTCATCCTGGACGTGATGATGCCCTACATGGACGGCCTGGAAACCATCCGGCGCATTCGGCAGCAGTCGCTCGTCCCCATCATCGTGCTTTCAGCCCTGGGCGAGGAAAACGACAAGGTACAGGCGCTCAACCTGGGTGCGGACGACTACCTGACCAAACCCTTCGGAGTGAGCGAACTATTGGCGCGGGTCCACGCCGTGCTGCGCCGCGCCGCCTGGCTGAACACGCCGCCCCAGCAGCAAACGCGCATCGTGCAGGGCAACATCGTCGCCGATTTGGAGACCCACACCATCCTGGTCAAAGGGGAACCGGTGGAGTTCACCCCCACGGAGTTCAATCTGCTGGTCTACCTGATGCAAAACGCCGGCAAGGTGCTCCCGCACCACATCATCCTGAAGCAGGTCTGGGGGCAGGAATACGGGGAGGAAACTGAGTACCTGCGCGTCTACATCGGACGCCTGCGCCAGAAAATCGAGGTAGACCCGGCCAACCCGCGCCACCTGCTCACCGAGCGCGGCGTGGGGTATACGTTCATGCCGTGAGGGGGGTGCTACTTTTCCAAGTAACGGCTGCTCGGACTCGACCAAATGGAACGCAGATAGCGCAGATTTTACGCAGATGTCCGCAGATGGAGCAGTTGAACGGACAATAGAGACACAAGAACCTATCCGAAAATTTCTTATGGGGATGTCACTGCGAGGCGGCATAACCGCCGAAGCAGTCTCCTGGCGGCCTGAGGGGGATTGCTTACCCTTTCAGGGCACAGGTCGCCCCTTCGGGGCTACTAAGAAACTTAACAAAAGAATAGTTCATGTAACACCAACGGGTTCGATGCGCATGCCCAACTTAGCGGCTTTGCGCTTAAGGTTACGGATGG
>JANTFR010000267.1 GCA_024763355.1 Anaerolineales bacterium | reverse complement strand
GCCCAGCCCGGCGCGGTGACGATGTCGGTCACGGCGGGCTGCCCGCGGGTAATCGTGCCGGTCTTATCCAGCACGACCGTGTCCACGTGCCCGGCGCGTTCCAGCGCCTCGCTGGATTTGAAAAGGATGCCTATCTCGGCCCCTTTGCCCGTCCCGACCATCACGGCGGTGGGCGTTGCCAGTCCCATGGCGCAGGGGCAGGCAATCACCAGCACGGCTACCATGTTGATGAGCGCCCGCGTGAACTGGCTTACGGCGGGGTCGGCGGGAGGCGGTCCCAGGAAGTACCAGCCGAGAAAGGTCAACACGGCAATAGTGATGACCAGCGGTACGAAGATAGCGGAGACCTGGTCGGCCAACTTCTGGATGGGGGCCTTGCTCCCTTGCGCTTCCTCCACCAGGCGGATGATTTGCGCCAGGGCGGTTTCGCGGCCCACTTTGGTGGCTTCGCATTTGAGGAGGCCGAGTTTGTTGAGGGTCGCGCCAATCACCGGGTCGCCGGGCCCCTTTTCCACGGGCAAAGATTCTCCGGTCAGCATGGATTCATCTACGGCGGAGCGGCCTTCCACCACCACGCCATCCACGGGGATTTTCTCTCCGGGGCGCACCAGCACCAAATCCCCGACCAGCACCTCTTCCACGGGGACTTCCATCTCTTGCCCGTCACGCACGATGCGGGCGGTCTTGGCCTGGAGGGACATCAGTTTCTTGATTGCTTCGCTGGTGCGGCCTTTGGCACGCGCCTCCAGAAACTTCCCGACCCGGATGAGGGTGATGATGACCGCTGAGGTCTCAAAGTAAACGTGGCCGGGCAGGGCGTCCAGTAAGACGGCCACGGAGTAGAGGTAGGCTACGCTGGAGCCGAGGGCGACCAGGACGTCCATATTGGCCGCGCCGTTACGCAGGGCTTTGTAGCCGCCCACGTAGTATTGCCATCCGACGTAGAACTGCACCGGCGTTGCCAGGGCGAACATCACCCAGCGCAGCCAGGGAGCCTCGGCGAGGGCGGCGGGCAGGAGACCGAAATCGCTGCCCATGGAGAGCAGGAAGAGCGGCACGGTGAAAAGCAGCCCGACGGTCAGGAGGCGCTTTTGGTGAGCGGTCTCTTCGGCGCGGGCGCGGGCCTCGGCGTCCTCCATGCTGCCCTCAGGGACGACAGCGTGGAAGCCGGCGTCCTGCACGGCGGTGCGCAGGTCCCTCTGGCTGACCAGGGTAGGGATGTAGCGCAGACGGGCCTTTTCGGTGGTGAAACTGACCTGGGCCTCCAGCACGCCCTCCAGGGCGGAGAGGGCCTTTTCCAGGCGGCGGGCGTCGTTGTCGTCGCTCAACCCCTGGATGAGCAGGTCGGCTTCACCGGTTGCGATGCCGTAGCCGGCGCGCTCGATGCGGGAAATCAGGTCGGGGAGGCCGGCCGCGGCGGGGTCGAAAATCACCGTGGCGCGTTCGGAGGACAGGTTGACGTTGGCGGTTTCCACGCCGTCAACTTTTTTCAGGTTGCGCTCAACGGTGGCGACACAGTTGGCGCAGGTCATACCGGTAATGGGGAGGACAACTTGTTGGGGATTGCTCATAGGTTCCTTTGCAGCGCGGGGGCGCGGAGAAAAGCCAAAAGTCTTCCTTCTTGTCGGTTCCCTGAAAGAGGGCTTACTCTGCTGCCGGGTAGTTGATTTCGGCCAGGAGGGCCTTGATTTTCTCTTCGGTGGCGGGGGCTTCAAAGACGATGGTGGCCGTCTTGCCCTGCACGTCGCCCTCGACGCTCTTCACGCCGGGCAGTTCGCTTACTTCCATCTTGATGGTGTGTACGCAGTGGTGGCAGGTGATGTTGGGGATGTGGTAGGTGACGGTGGTCATGGGAAATGCTCCTGTCGAATCAGACTTGGGTACTGGCCTCGAAAATGCTCACGATTTCTTCCAGAACGCGCTCGCGCTCTGCCGGGTCTTCGCCGCGAATGGCGGTGGTGACGCAGGAGTGCAGGTGGGCGTCCAGAATTTGGGCACTGACCTTGTGAAGGGCGGCCTGCACGGCGTTGATTTGGCGGATGACGTCAATGCAGTAGGCGTCTTCCTCGACCATGCGCTGGATGCCGCGGATGTGCCCTTCGATGGTCTTGAGGCGTTTGAGGGTGTTCTTGTGTTCAATCATGCGCTGGTCTCCTGTACCCCCCCCAGGGGGGTGGGGGATACCGGATTGTATCAGGGGGGCTGTATTCTGTCAATACAGATGTATTTTGTCGAATTATCGTGGTGGTCAGGAATACCTTGAGCAGTAATCGTGTCATTGCGAAGGAGCGATAGCGTATGAAGCAATCTCCTGGTTTGAGAGGGGGATTGCTTCGCTCTGCGGGCTACGCTCGCTACGCTCGCTGCGCTCGCAATGACAGTTGTCCAAGGTGCCTTTGACCACTACAGTTTTATCGGATTATCAGCGGGAATAAGGGGGATGGAAACGTACTCTCGATGGGCCGGCGTGTGGCACGGGGTTAAAACAAAACCTGCCGGACGTGGGGGGGACACGCCCGGCAGCGTTTTAGGAGGGCCACCATGTCTGCTCAACATGGGGGGACATGCTGAGAGATTTGGGGCACGATGCCTGGGATACCGCTAAAATTGTGTGCAGGCATCGTGTTTCTACTATACATCAATTTTCGTGCAAAAATCATTAGAAATAAATGAGAAGTATTGGATAATCTTTGTCTTCTTTGGGATTCACTTCTCTCTCCCGAAGAGTTTCATCCATTCATCAATCTCGTCTGCAGAAAGGGAACGGTCGGGCTTGCCCTCCCCGGATGGGGCAGAGCGCCGGGAGAGACGCTTCGCGAAGGTCTCTGAGGCGAGG
>JANTFR010000266.1 GCA_024763355.1 Anaerolineales bacterium | reverse complement strand
ACCCGCCTGTTCCCAGGTAGTGAGAGATATCTTCCAGCGAAGTGAGCGTACCCAGCACGCTGAGGTAGTCGTGCAATTCAAGACGCGTGTTCCCGTGAGGAACGAGCAGTTCGCCGCCGCGGCGAATGGCGAGGACGAGCGCATCCTGCGGCAGGGAAATATCGCGCAGGCGCCTTCCATCCAGGCTGGGGTTGTCCAGCCGGATTTCGCGCAAGTCCTTGTCGTCGGTAGTGGTGGTGAGCAGGGCGAAAATGGCCGGGTTGCGCGCCATCAGTCCCAGCAGAGCGGGGCGGAATAGCGCCGGAGCCACCACCTGGGCGCCTACGGCCCTGTACTCTCCTAGCCGGGCAGGGTCGTCGGTGATAGCCACCAGATGAGAAATGCCCCGCTCGTGTGCCTGTCGGCAGGCTTCCAGGTTGCGCTCATCATCTTCGGAAAGCGCCAGCATGGCCTGGATATGGACGTTCTCTGGCAGCGATTCGAGCGCTTCGTCCAGGTGTGGGCTGTCTTGCGGCAGGCAGCGCATTCCGGCCTCCCGAAGGCGCTGACAGGCCTCGGGCTCCCAGACGATGAAGTATACCGTGTCCTGGTGAGCCTGCAAATAGCGGCCCACCTGCAGGGCTAAAGCGGAGTTTCCGTACACCAGCATCACGGGGCGGGAGGTGCGGCGCTTGACAGGCAGTATCGTGTTGAAAAGTAAGGGGGAAAGGGTGGCCGTGGCTGCGGCAGTCAGCACGATACTGGCGTTGATAGCCTCGCTGATGACGCCCAGCCGCAGCCCGATAGCCGAAGCCGCTACGATGAGCGAGAGCCGCGCTGAGAGCAGGAAGCCCCCCGCCAGGGTTTCGCGCCACCGAAAGGCAACTCGCAGCACCAGCGCTGCTGCCAGTTTGATGAGCAGCGCCGCGGCCAGGAACAACGGAAAGAAAACCCACGCCCGCGGGTCGGCAGCCAGGGCGTGCAGGTCAAACTGCACCCCGACATCGATGAAGAAGAGCGGAATGAAGAACCCGTATCCGATGGCGTCCAGTTTGCTGCGTACCGCTTCGTCTTGCGGTGTGCTGATGAGAGAAATCAACACTCCGCCCAGAAAAGCACCTAAAATCAACTCTATGCCCAAACTTTCGGCCAGCACCACGAAGGACATCATCAGCGCAAAGGCGCCGCGCACCTTGATTTGCGCCGTAGCGCCGGAGAGGTCGTCCAGCAAATGCCAGAGGCGCGTATCTTTCAGGTGCTTGTTGATGACCAGATAGATGGCTACGAGAGGGACGAAGAGCAGCCCCACCAGCAGGATGTTGAAGGACAGGCCGCTGACGTGCACGGTGACGTACACCGTGATGAAGAACATGGTCAGGAAATCGGCCAGCAGTGCCGAAAGCAGCAGGGTTTGTCCCAGACGCGAGGTAAGGAGACCGCGTTCTTTGAGCACCGGCACCACAATGCCCAGCGAGGTGGTGGAGAGTATCAACGTCAGCATCCACGGGTCGGGCAGATAACCGGCGCGGTAGAAACCTTCCGAGACGAAGAAAGCCAGCACCAGAGTCAGCCCGAAGAGAACCGTGCTCAACAGGATGGGCGATTTTTTCGCGCCCTCCTCATGGTTGGCGGGCAGGCGCAGGATGGCGAAATCTATTTCCAGGCCAGAGACGAACATCAGGAAGGCGAAGCCAATCTCGGCCAAAATTTCCAGCGTAGGCTCGTCGGGCCGAATCCATCCCAGCAGGGAAGGCCCAATCAGGATGCCGGCCAAAATTTCACCGACCACGATGGGGATGGAACGCCAGCGCGACAGGAATAGAGGAATGAGAAAGGCCAGCAGCGTGACAATCAGCAAGGGGAGGAAGCGTTGTTCCATACGTGACTCACACGGGGGGAATAGGAAAGATGGCGGCGTGTAACTGGAGTGGATGGTTTCAGGAAGCGTTGCCTGATGGGGATAGTTTCCCCCGCAAAGTCCCGGTTGGCGGTGTGCAGTTTGGCCTTCGCCCGGTTGCCCGCGGTGGACGGTTATCGCTTCTTCATGGCCTTGATTTCTGCCTCCGAGAGGTCGGGCAGGGTGACGGTCTCTTCGATGCCCAGGGCGCGGCGCTGTGCTTCGCGCCAGCGTTCCAGGCGGGCGGCGATTTCGTTCTCGTAGCCCACCTGAGAGGGACGGTAGAAGTACGTCCCCAGGAGGCGGCGGGGCAGGTATTGCTGCGGCAGGAAGTGTTTGGGGTCGTCGTGGGGATAGCGGTAGTCCCTGCCGTGCCCCAGGGCGCGGGCATCGCGGCTGGGGTCTTTGAGATGGTCGGGCACTTCGCCTGCGCCTTCCTGGGCAATCATCTGCCAGGCTTTGAAGTAGGAGGTGGTCGTGTTGGATTTTGGGGCGGTCGCCAGGTAGAGGGTGGCTTCCACGATGGGGAAGATGCCCTCCGGCAGGCCGATGTACTCGAAAGTTTGCGCCGCGGCATTGGCGACCACCAACCCCTGCGGGTCAGCCAAACCGACATCCTCGGCAGCCAGGATGAGCAGCCGCCGCACGATGAAGCGCGGGTCTTCGCCGGCATAGAGCATCTTCGCCAGCCAATAGAGAGCGGCATCCGGGTCGGAGCCGCGCACCGACTTGATGAAGGCGCTGATGGTGTCGTAGTGGGCATCGCCGTCCTTGTCGTAGAGCACGGCGCGCTGCTGGATGGATTCCTGCGCTACCTCCAGCGTGATGTGGATGCGGCCCTCCGCGTCCGACGGAGTGGATTCCACGGCCAGTTCCAGGGCGTTGAGGGCGTTGCGGGCATCCCCTCCGGCCACGCGGACGAGATGCTCCAGTGCTTTGGGGTCTATCTGCACATCGCGCCC
>JANTFR010000265.1 GCA_024763355.1 Anaerolineales bacterium | reverse complement strand
AGGGCAGGGACAAGACGCCCTCTACACTTACATTTACCGGCGGATTTGGATGATGCTGGATGATGCCGCCCGCCGTTTACTGCTCTCAACCCTGTGGATTTCTCCCGATGGAGAAGATGCCCGCTGGCTTCAGGAGATGAGCGCCTTGCCCGAAGACGATTTTTCTGCCGCTTTGGAGCAGTTGCAGGAATACTCCCTTCTGGAGGTTACCGGCAGTTTGGAGGCTCCGACCTTCCATTTGCATCGCCTTACCGGCGCCTTCCTGCGCAGTGAAATCTTGCAGCAGTGGGATGCTGACCGGCCATGAACCTCTCGACCTTCTTCCCGCTGGGATGGAAACGCGAGCAAACCCGATGGCGGAATCTGTACGATGGCCTGTTGGAAGGCCGCCTGGCCTGGGCCGTGGAGTTTGCCAGCCGCGCCTCGCCGCAGGACCTCCGCCCTCGGCTTCCCAGTTTGCTTACTCTGTTGGAAGAAGCGTATCGGCGGAAGGTGGACCCCTTCCAGACAGCTGCCTTGATAGCCGCCCTGCACCCCTGGCCGCTGCGGTGGGGGTATTGGGCTGTTTGGGAGGCGCATATGCGGCATGTGCTCTCCGCAACCTCCCTGCCGCCGACCCAAAAAGCGCTTTTCTGGACTCATCTGGGGTACATTCTGGAGGCTACCGGCCGCCATGCCGAATCTGAGGATGCTTTCTCCCGCGCCTTCTCTCTCGCCGCCGAAACCGGTGACAGCGTAACCCTCGCCCAGGCGGGATACCGCTGGGTCGGCGTGCTCCTGGCGATGGAGCGTTTCGAGGATGCTGTGGAGCAACTCCACGCGGTGGAACGCGCCGTGCGCTCCGCCCAGGTCTCCCTACCTCCCGATGAGCGCCTCCAGGCCAGCGCCTACCTTGCTCTGGCTGCCGACCCCATCCTGCGCCGCAAAGGAGAAATTCAGCCGGCCCTGGAGCGGATTGAAGGCGTTATCCGCGGCTTGCAGGCCGCCGCGGACCGGATTCACTTTCCCTTGCTGGCCGAGTTATTTGTCCGCGCCGGTGCTTTGGCCTGGGAGCAGGAGGACTTTCCGGCTTCGGAGGCCAACCTGCGCCAGGCGTTGGCTTACTACCGTCGCCTGGAAGACCGCTTCGCCGAAGCGGAAATTCTGGGCGACCTGGGGCTGGTCTATTGGAGCATGTTTGCTCTGGATGAGGCCGAAACCAGTTTGCGCCAATCCCTGCGCATCAGCGAGGAACTCAATGCCCGCGGGCGCATGGCCGTGGACGTGGGCAACCTGGCGCTCGTGTATCTGACGCGCGGCAACCTGCCCCTCGCTGAGACCTATTTGCTTCGTCAGCGCGCCCTTGCCCGGCAAAGCGGTTTGCAGCACGAGACCTGGCGGGCGGAGTGCAACCTGGCTATGGTCTATTTTTCTCAGGGAGACTACGAGGGGGCTATTCCTGGTATGGAGCAGCAACGCGCTCAAGAGCGGGCCAATGGCATGTTACGCTCCTGGGCGGTGAGCAGTTTGTTCCTCGGTGTGGCTTACGTGATGACGGGCAGAACTTCCTGTGGTCTCAATCTCTTGCAAGAGACCCTGGACGTGGCCAGGCGTCTCGACTCCGAAATTCTACTGGGGTTGGGATTGCGCGCCCAATCTCTCGTCCTGCCTCTGCAGGACGCCCGTTTCTTTTTGCAGCGTGCCCTGGATATTGCCCGCCGTTATGAGCGCCCCTTTGACGAGGCCGCCTGTTTGCTCTGGCAAGCCAAATACAACGAGGACGAGCGTACCCGCCGCGCCTTGTGGCAGCAGGGCAGCGACATTCTCAGGCGCTTACGGGCTGAATTTTGGCTGGAGGGCCACTCTCCTGAAAATCCCCCCATTTTGCCCTTCCTGCGCTAACACAACCATCAGTTGCGGATAAAACATGGCCTCCCGCGTTGAGCGGAGATTGCGCAGCAATCGCAGTCGAAACGGCCGGAATCTGCGCTTCGACTACGTTCTCCTTCTCTGCGCGGTGGGTTGGTTGACTGACAAATCTCCTGTTGTGGCACACGGAGCCGCGGAGAACACGGAAAATCATCACAAAGACGCTGTGCTCTCTGTGTCTCCGGGTGAACCAATCCGCATTGGCGCGTTTTGTCAGTCAATCAGGCAATGTCTCCTCCCTTAAGACACGGCCACGACCTTCCCGCCGGTGATGCGCGCCAGTTCCTGCGGCGCGATGCGGAACAGGGCGCGGGGCGTGCCCGCCGCCGCCCAAATTGCCTCGTACTGCATCAGGTCTTCGTCGATGTACGTCTCGATGGGGTGTGCGTGTCCTACCGGGGGGACGCCGCCGATGGCGTAGCCGGTGGCCTCCCGCACGAAATCTGCGTCGGCTTTCCCCAATTTCTCCCCCACAACCTGCCGCATACGCTTGACGTCCACCCGGTTTGCCCCGCTGGTGATGACCAGGATGGGGCGTTTGCTCTTGCGCGTCTTGAAGACCAGCGACTTGGCGATTTGCCCTACCCGGCAGCCGACTGCCTCCGCCGCATCCGCCGCCGTGCGGGTGCTGACCGGCATCTCGACGACCTGACAGGCGCAGCCCAGGTCGCGCAGGGTCTGCTGAACTTTTCGAGCGCTGGGAGGAAGATGTGTCATGTGTGCTCCTTTTCCCTCCTCCCCCTCGCCCCTTGGGGGAGGCCGAGCCCCCGCGCTCCCTCCCCCTTAGGGAGGGCCGGGCCCTTGTACCCCCTCCCCCTAAGGGGGAGGGCCGGGCTCTCGTACCCCCCTCCCCCTTAGGGGGAGGGCCGGGGTGGGGGATACTACCGCGGTGGGGGAGAAATCGTCAGCGCCATGTTGCCGAGCACGCTCCAG
>JANTFR010000264.1 GCA_024763355.1 Anaerolineales bacterium | reverse complement strand
TCGCGTTCCCGCAGCAGCCAGGCGTAGCCGATGGCGGAGGCTATCGAATCGGTATCCGGGTTGACGTGCCCAATGACGTAAATGGGGGCCACGAGCGTTCTCCTTTGGTCGGTGAGCAGGGTATGGGTCAATTATACCGCCTGCGCGCGGTGAAGTCCCTGTATCCTGATTGGCTATTCACACAGGGACACGGGGAACACGGAGTTTTCCTGGTATTCGGCTGCGTTTCACCGTGTTCTCTGCGGCTCCGTGTGCCACGATAATCTCTGCGTCTCTGCGTCTTGGCGTCTTTGCGTTTTCTCAACGCAGGGACGCGGGGATGCGGGGACGCAGAGTTTTTTGTTTCTCTTTGCGTTTTCATCTCCGCATTGCCCGCCACACCTTCTCCGGCGTGACGGGGTTGGCATCCACATCCACGCCGACCGCGTCGCGGACTGCGTTGGCGACCGCCGGGGCGACGCCGTCCATCGGGATTTCGGCGACTGCCTTGACCCCGAAGGGATGACTTGGCTCGAAGGTTTCCACGAAAATGACTTCCATCTCCGGCATTTCGTTCGCCCGGAAGATGTGATACTTGTCGAAATCGGTTTCACGCACCCGCCCGCGTTCGTCGAAGGTCATCTCCTCGCTGACTGCGTAACCCAGGGCCTGCGTCATCCCGCCCTCGATTTGTCCCGAGGCCGTTGCCGGGTTGACAATCACCCCGGAATCCACGGCCATGACGAGTTTGTCCACCCTTACCTGACCGGTCTCGGTGTCCACGGTCACTTCGGCAAACTGGGCGGCAAAGGGCGGCGGCGAGGAAGGCGAAACGTAGGAAGCCACTGCCATGATTTGTTCCTGCTCGCTGCGGTGCAAAGTATCCAGGGCGATTTCTTCCAGCGTGATGCTGCGGCCATCCGGGGCGATTGCCCGCCGGTCGGCGAGTTCCACCACCGCCGGGTCGGGGAGTTCCAGCATCTTGGCAGCCCGCACGCGGATGCGCTCGGCGACTTTCTCCGCTGCTCGTACCACCGCTGCGCCGGAGATGTAGGTCGTGCTGGAGGCGTAAGCACCCTTGTCGAAGGGGGTGAAATCCGTATCGCTGGAGTACACCACGATGTCTTCCAGCGGAACGCCCAGGATTTCGGCGGCCATTTGCGCCAATACGGTGTCGGAGCCCGTGCCCAGGTCGGTGGCGCCGACCAGCAGGTTGAAGGAGCCGTCGTCGTTCATCTTGATGGACGCCCCGCCCATATCCAGGTAGGGGATGGCCGTGCCTTGCATGACCATCGCGACGCCGATGCCCTTTCTGGACGATGGACGATGGACGGTGGACGGTCTACGGTCTACCGTCCACTGTCCTGCATGCCATGCCTCGTTCCCGTACTTCTGGTCCCACCCAATTGCCGCCTTGCCCTGCCGGACGCACTGCTCCAGCCCGACGGTGTGGATGATTTCAGGGCGCGGTTCGCGCCCTTCGTTCCAGGCGGTGCTGAAGGGGTGGTATTCGCCGGGGCGCAGAGCGTTCTTCAGGCGGAACTCCAGGGGGTCGAATTTCATCGCCCGGGCGATTTTCTCCATGTGGCGTTCCAGCGGCCAGAAGCCTTGCGGCACACCGTAGCCGCGGTAAGCCCCCGAAGGCGGGGTGTTGGTGTAGACGATGTCGGCGTAAAAACGGATATTTGGCGATTCGCGGTACTTTCCGTCTCCCACGTAAAGCGCCATCGCTTTGTGACCGGTGTTGCCGGTCACGGTCAGAGCGTGCGCCCCGTTTGCGCCGGTATCGGAGAGGACGCGCATCTCGTTGGCGGTGATGGTTCCGTCGGCCTTGACCCCGGTTTTCATCCAGATTTTCATCGGGTGGCGCGAGCGGGCGGCGATGAACTCTTCCTCGCGGGTGTATTCGTATATCACCGGGCGGCCGGTAGCAATCGTTAGGTGGGCGGCTACGTCCTCGATGAGCACCTCCTGTTTGCCGCCGAACCCGCCGCCGATGCGCGGCTTGATGACGCGGATGCGTTTGACGGGTAGTTCCAGCACGGGGGCAATCTGCCGCCGCACGTGGAACGGTACCTGCGTGGAGGTGCGAATCACCAGTCGGTCGTCCTCATCCCACCAGGTGACCACGACATGCGGCTCGATGTGGGCCTGCTGCACTTTGGGCACCTCGTATACTCCCTCGAAGATGCGGTCGGCCTCGGCGAAGCCCTTTTCTACGTCCCCGATGTCAATCCGAATTTTTGCAGCCAGGTTGCGGCTGGGGTCGGAATCGGCAAAGTTGACGTAGTCCGGCTCGTCGTGAATGACGGGCGCGCCGGGTTTCATGGCCTCGGCAGGGTCAAAGATGGCGGGCAGTTCCTCGTATTCGACTTCGATGAGGGAGAGCGCCTGCTCCGCGATTTCGGGTGTTTCCGCGGCCACGAAGGCCACCCGGTCCCCGACGAAGCGCACCTTGTTGTCCAGCGAGAAGCAGTCCAGCGGTCCCGGAATGGGGTGCGACTGCCCCGCCGTGGAGTACGCCACTCGCGGGATGTCCTGCCAGGTGAGGACGGCGGCCACGCCGGGCAGGGCGCGGGCTTTGCTGGCGTCAATGCGCTTGATGCGGGCGTGCGCCACCGGACTGTGCAGCACTTTGGCGTGCAGCAGGCCGCGCTTCTCGATATCGGCGGTGAAAGCCGGCTTGCCCTGCGCCAGTTTGACCGCGTCCACCTTCGGCTCCGGCTTGCCGACCGTCTGGTAGGGCGACTTTTCGGGCGTGACGATGAGTTTGGGGAGGACGCGGGTCGCGGTCTGGACGGTGGACGGTTGACCGGAGACCGTGGATGGTTGACCATAGTCCGTGGATGGGGGCTGGTCGTTCGCGGGCTGTTGTCCGGCCTCCA
>JANTFR010000263.1 GCA_024763355.1 Anaerolineales bacterium | reverse complement strand
CCGTCTACCGTCCACCATAACCGGGTATAATGTGCCCCATGAGCGATACACCAGACCGCCCCACCAGCCCGGAACCAAAACCGGACGACCGCCTGGACCACGCCTTGCGCCCCCGCAGCCTGGATGAGTTGATAGGCCAGGGCAACGTCAAAGAAAATCTGAGAATCCTGATTGCCGCCGCCCGCCACCGCAAGGAAGCCCTCGACCACGTCCTATTCTACGGCCCGCCGGGGTTAGGGAAGACCACCCTCTCGCACATTCTCGCCAACGAGATGGGCGTCAATCTCAAGGTGACTGCCGGCCCTGCCATCGAACGCGCCGGCGACCTGGCGGCCATCCTGACCAACCTGCGGGCGGGCGACATGCTCTTCATTGACGAGGTGCATCGTCTGGGACGGGCGGTGGAGGAAGTGCTCTACCCCGCCATGGAAGATTTCGCCCTGGACATCGTCATCGGAAAAGGGCCTTCGGCGCGTTCCATCCGCCTGAAACTGCCGCGTTTCACCGTGATTGGGGCTACCACCCGCCTGGCGCTGGTCACCGCCCCGCTGCGAGCGCGCTTTGGGGCGGTTTACCGCCTGGAGTATTACGACCTGTCCGCCATGGAGGAAATCATCACCCGCGCCGCCGAGAAACTCAACGTCCCCGCCGAAACGGCGGGCATTCTCGAACTGGCCCGCCGCGCCCGCGGCACCCCCCGCGTCGCCCTGCGCCTGCTCCGCCGGGCGCGAGATTACGCTCAGGTACGCGGCGAGGGCACCATCACCCAGGAAATCGCAGTGCAGGCAATGGAACTTCTCAACGTGGACGCCCTCGGCCTGGACGACATGGACCGCCGCGTCCTGCGCACCATCATCGAGAAGTACAACGGCGGGCCGGTGGGGCTAAGCACGATTGCGGCCTCCATCAGCGAGGAGCCGGATACCATCATGGACGTGGTGGAGCCGTACCTGCTGCAACTCGGCTTTCTGGAGCGCACCTCCCAGGGACGCATGGCAACCCGCCGGGCCTACGAACACCTGGGCATTCCCCATCCGCAGGCGGAACAGGGGCGCTTGTTGTGAAAGTGCTGTGTACCACCCGACCACCTGACTGCCTGACCACCCGACCACCTGACTACCCCACCCATGTACGCCATCGGACGCGTCCTTCTCATCGTCGGACTGATTTTCATCGTGCTGGGCGGCTTGTTGCTGCTCCTGGCACGCTTCGACATCCCGCTGGGCCGCCTGCCGGGGGATTTCCACATCGAAGGGCGAAATTTCACCTGCGTCTTCCCCCTGGCGACCTCACTGCTGCTCTCGATTTTGCTAACCATGATACTCAACTTGCTGGCGCGCTTCCTGAACAAGTAAACCGCGCCTTCGCCTATGCGCACTTCCGATTTCGACTATCATCTCCCCCCTGAATACATCGCCCAACATCCCGCCGAGCCGCGGGATGCTTCTCGTCTGCTGGTGCTGCACCGCGCCGAGGGAAGCATTGAACACCGCCGCTTTCGCGACATCGGGGCATACCTGCGCCCCGGAGATGTGCTGGTCATCAACCAGACGCGGGTCATCCCGGCGCGGCTGTATGCCCGCAAAATCCCTACCGGCGGCAAGGCGGAAATCCTGCTCCTGCGGCGGGAGGACGCTCACACCTGGGAAGCGCTGGTGGGAGGCAAACGCCTGGGGGAAGGAAAACGCCTGCAAGTGGAAGACGGCCCGCAGGCCGAAATCGTCGCCGTTTTGGAAGGGGCGCGGCGTTTGGTGCGTTTCTCCGAGCCGATAGAAAACCACTTCCTCGCCGCCGGACACGTTCCGCTGCCCCCGTACATCACCGCCCCCCTGAACGACCCGGAACGCTATCAGACCGTCTATGCCCGCCGGGCCGGTTCGGTCGCCGCCCCCACCGCCGGGCTGCACTTCACCCCCCAACTGCTGGAGCGTTTACAGGCCCAGGGGGTGGCAATCGCCCACGTCACCCTGCACGTGGGGCTGGATACTTTCGCCCCCGTCACCGAGGAAACCCCGCAAGAGCACAAAATCCACACCGAATGGTGCCAGGTCGCCCCCCAGGCAGCGGAGCGCATCAACCGGGCGCGGCAGGAGGGAGGCCGCATCGTAGCAGTGGGCACAACCAGCGTGCGTACCCTGGAAAGCGCGGCGCGGCAAGCCGCGCCGGGGGAAACGGTAGCCTCCTTCGAGGGCGCGACGGACTTGTTCATCTTACCGGGGTACACTTTTCGGGCGGTGGATGCCATGATTACCAACTTCCACTTACCCAAATCCACCCTTTTGATGCTGGTAAGCGCCTTCGCGGGGCGCGAGCGCATCTTGCAAACCTACGAGATTGCCAAACAGGAGGGGTACCGCTTCTACTCTTTCGGCGATGCGATGCTGATTGTCTAGGGAGGTTACCTCTCCTTCTCAGCAGCCATCAGGTCAAGGAAGATTTCCACCACACGGGGGTCAAAATGCGTCCCGGCACAGCGGCGGATTTCATCCAGAGCATCTTCATGAGAACGCGCTTTTCGGTAGACACGCTCGTCAGTGATAGCACTGTAAGCGTCCACCACAGCCAGGATGCGCGCCCCAAGCGGGATTTCTTCGCCCTTCAGACCGCGAGGGTAACCGCTGCCATCGAATTTTTCCTGGTGGGAACGCACAATGGGGGCGACATACGTCAGGCGCTGTACAGGGGCGATGATTTCCGCTCCGATATCGGGATGACGCCGCATAACTTCCCATTCATCGTCACTCAGGGATTCAGACTTCCGCAAGATGTGGTCGGGAATGCCGATTTTTCCGATGTCGTGCAACAAAGCAGCCCATTCTATGGCCTGGATTTCCTCCCAAGAGCACCCCATGCGTCCCGCAATGGCCCGCGCGATTGCCG
>JANTFR010000262.1 GCA_024763355.1 Anaerolineales bacterium | reverse complement strand
GCGGCGTGCGCTGCTTCCATGAGCGTTTCCGTCAACGTGGGGTGGGCGTGGACGTTGCGGGCAATCTCGGCGGTGGTGATTTCCATCATCTGCGCCAAAGTCAGTTCGGGGAGGAGTTCGGTCACTTCGGGGCCAATCAGGTGGGCGCCCAGAATTTCGCCGTACTTCGCCTCGGTGATGATTTTCACCCAGCCGGAGCCTTCGCCCAATCCCAGCGCCTTGCCGTTGGCCTGGAAGGGAAAGCGCCCGACCTTGATTTCGTAGCCCCGTTCCTTTGCCTGCGCTTCGGTGAGGCCAAAGGAGGCAATCTGCGGATGGCAGTAAGTGGCCCGCGGCATCATCTCGTAGTTCAGGGTGATGGTTTCCGCGCCGGCGATGTTCTCGGCGGCCACAATGCCCTGCGCCGAGGCGACGTGCGCCAGCATCAACTTGCCGGTCACATCGCCGATAGCCCAGATGCCGGGCACGTTGGTCGCCATGCGCTCATCAATCTCGATGAAGCCGCGCCGGTCGACCTGCACACCCAACGCTTCCAGGCCGAGGCCTCCGCTGTTGGGCTTGAAGCCGATGGCAACCAGGGCCTGCTCGGCCTCCAGGGTTTGCTCTCCCTCGGCACTGGAGACGGCTACCTGCACGCCCTTCTCCGTGGGAGTGACACTTTCGACGCGATGGCCGGTGAGGGTTTTGATGCCGCGCTTGCGGAAGGCTTTCTGCAATTCCTTGCTGACCTCTTCATCTTCGAGGGGGACGATGCGCGGCAGCATCTCCACGATGGTGACTTCTACCCCGTAGGAATCCCAGATGGTGGCAAACTCCACGCCGATAGCGCCGGAGCCGATGATGACTACCGATTTGGGGAGACTCTCCTGCAGGATGGCCGCTTCGTAGGTGAGAATCTTCTCGCCGTCGGCTTCCACACCGGGAATCATGGCCGGGCGCGCCCCGGTGGCAACGATGATGTTGCCTGTCTTGAGTTCGCTGGCTTTGCCCTCCGCGTCGGTGACGACAACGGTATCGCGGGCCGTGACTTTCGCCGTTCCCATGTGGACATCTATTTTGTTCTTGCGCATCAGGAAGCCTACCCCGCGGGTCAGGCGGTCGGAGGCCTTGCGGCTCCGCTTGACGGCTGCGGGATAGTCCAGTTGCAAATTCTCGAAAGAAAAGCCAAATTCCTTGCCGCGCTTGCGGAGCGTGTGCGCCAGTTCGGCGTTCATCAAAAGCGACTTGGAGGGAATGCAGCCTACATTCAGGCACACTCCGCCGAGCCAGCGTTTATCCACAATCGCGGTCTTCAAGCCCAGTTGCGCGGCCCGGATAGCAGAGACATATCCGCCCGGCCCCGCACCGATAACGATAAGGTCGTATGTGTTCATAAAGTCCGGTTCCTTACTTGGTACGTCGTACGTGGTACATGGTACGTGGTACGTCGTACGCCGTACTCACTTCCAATTTTCCAATACTTCCACCACCTTCGCCACAAACCAGTCCGCCGAAGCGCCGTCCAGGATGCGGTGGTCGAAGACAAACGAGAGGTACACCATCGGGCGGATGGCAATCGAGTCATTGCCCTCCGCATCGGTGACCACGATGGGACGCTTGTGCATCTTACCCACGCCCAGAATGCCGCATTGCGGCTGGTTGATGACCGGGAAAGCGAACAGCGACCCACTGATACCGTGGTTGGTAATCGAGAAGGTGCCGCCCTGAACTTCGTCGGGCTTGAGTTGCCGCGCCCGCGCCCGGTTCGCCAGGTCGTTGACCGTCTGGGCAATCCCCAGCAGGGAAAGATAATCGGCGTTCTTGATGACGGGCACAATCAGACCGTCCTCCCCCAGAGAGGTTGCCATCCCGATGTTGATGTTGGGATGGATGAGCAGGCCGTCCTCGCGCCAGGTGGAGTTGACCCGCGGATAGGTCTTCAGGGCCTGGGCTACGGCGGCCACGAAGTAGGCGGTGTAGGTCAGGCGCACGCCGCTGCGGGCGAATTCATCCTTGTTGGCGGCGCGGTGCGCTACCACGCGGGACATATCCGCTTCGAAGACGGTCAGCACGTGCGGGCTGGTGCGCTTGGAATTGACCATATGCTCGGCGATGCGCTTGCGGATGATGGTGTGCGGCACCAGCGTCCCCGGAGCAGGCTGGCCGGCGGCGGGGAGAGGTGTCGGGGCGGGCGAGGGAGGAGGCGGCGGGGCAGGTGCAGCGGGCGGCGGAGCGGCAACGGGTGGCGGAGCAGCCGCGGCAGGAGGCGGCGGTGCGGCGGGTTTTCCTTCCAGATAGGCCAGCACATCCGCTTTGGTGATGCGCCCTCCCTGCCCGGTGCCGCGAATCCGGCTCAAATCGAGGTTGTGTTCGGTGGCAAGTTTGGCGACCACCGGCGAGATGTAGCCCAGGGTGGGATGCCGCCCCGGTTTGACGGGTTCACCCCGCGGGACGGCAGGAGGCGGCGGGGGCGCGGCGGCCTGCGGAGCCTCCGCGGGAGCGGGTTCCCCGGCAGCAGGGGCCGCCCCTGCGGGGGGCGCGGCTTTGGTCAGCCCCTCGATGCTTTCTCCCGGCTCTCCAATCACGGCCATCACCGTCCCCACGGAAACGGTTTCGCCCTCTTGTGCGAGAATTTTCAGCACGACGCCTGTGGCCGGGCTGGGGATTTCGGTATCCACTTTGTCGGTATTCACTTCTACGATAGGTTCCAGTTCCTTGACCGAATCGCCCTCTTTTTTCAGCCACTGGATGATGGTGACTTCTTCGACGGCTTCGCCTAGCAGCGGCACGAGCACCTGAGTTGCCATGGTTCCTCCTGCGTCTTGAAATGCGGGTGGTTTGGGAGTACACGACAAAAGCATTATACCCGCTCTTGGAACGGGCGCAAAGCGCGCTGAGGGGGTAGAATAGCACTACCGACTATCCCAATCTCTCAATCTATCCATCCCGATTTCT
>JANTFR010000261.1 GCA_024763355.1 Anaerolineales bacterium | reverse complement strand
AAAACTTTGCCCTTCCAGGTAGAATGCAGGGGTAGCCGAAGGCATTGCCTTCGGCTACCCCATAAAATGAGGTGGCCTATGCCAAAACGTCTTCCCAAATTCAACATTGGGGCGCATTTTTTTTGACGGCGGTCACCTTCCGCCGCACTCCTTTCTTTGGAGTGCCGGCCTGCGCAAGCCTGTTTTGTGAAGAACTGGAGGCCGCCCGCGTCAACATGGGCTTTCACGGCATCGCCTTCGTGGTCATGCCCAACCACGTCCACCTGCTGCTCTGGTGGGATGCCGACGCCCTGCCCCACCTGACCATCTCCCGAATCGCCTGGGCCGTCAAGGGCAAGTCGGCGCGACGGATTGTGGATTATTTGAAGGCCGGGGTAGGCGGGGTGGACGGGGTAGGCGACGGCAATCGGGTGGGGGTAGACGAAGGCAGTGTCTACCCTACCTCCCAACATCGAAATTTTTGAATGCCGGAGATTGATATGCTCATTCTCAACTTTTCTCACCCCCTCACCGACACCCAAAAACAACAAATCGAAATCATCACCGGCAACCCCATTGCCGAAATCCGCACTGTCCCTTCCCAGATGGACGACACCCAGCCCTTTGCCCCCCAAATTGCCCAAAAAGTGGCCGCCATTGACCTGACGCCGCAGGAATGGCAGAGCACGCCCATTCTCATCGTGCCGCCGGCGCTGAATTTCAGCGCGGCCGTGCTGCTGGCGCACCTGCACGGCCTGATGGGCTACTTCCCGCCCATCGTGCGCACCCGCCCCGTCCCCGACAGTCTGCCGCCGCGCTTCGAAGTGGCCGAAATCATCAACCTGCAGCACATCCGCCAGAAAGCCCGCCAGAGCCGAGACCTATGACCGACCTCATTTCACTTGTGCTCACCCTGCAGCCGCCGCATCCCCCGGAGCGCGAACTGCCCGCCTGGTGGGGACGCGCCGCCCACGCCCTGGCGCTGCACGTCATCGACCGCCACGACCCGTCCCTGGCAGCCCGCATCCACGATGGCGCAAACGCCCCGCGCCCTCTCACCGCTTCCTCCCTGTGGGAATACCGTCCCCAGAACGGCCTGAAAGAAACCGCTTACACCCTGCGCCTGACCGGCCTGACCGCGGAAATCAGCCGCATCTGGCTGCAGGCCAGCCAGGGGGACGGGGAACTCGCCCCGGGTGCGGTAATCGAATTGGATGGGCTGCCTTTCCGCATCCTGCAGGCCGCCATAAACCCGGCTGACCACCTGTGGGCTGCTTCCGAAACCTATACGGGCATCGCCTCCCCCTACCTGATGGCTGCCAAACAGCCGCCCCGCCGCATCCACCTGCGCCTGGCATCGCCCACCACCTTCAAGACCGGCGGACGACACCTCCCCATCCCCCTCCCGGAACTCGTTTTCGGCAGTTTGCTGACGCGCTGGAACGCCTTTGCGCCCCTCGCCCTGCCCCAGGAAACCCGCCGCTACGCCGCGGAATGTCTGACCATCCAGCATTATCGCCTGCGCAGCCTGAGCGTAGATGCCAAAGCCGGCGGACGGCGCATCGGTGCCGTCGGTCAGGTGACCTTCTACACCCTGAACTACGACCGCTACTGGATGAGCGTCCTGCACACCCTGGCGCGCTTCGCCCTCTTCGCCGGCGTGGGCGCAGGAACTCCCCAGGGGCTGGGACAGGTCCGCCCTCTGACCGGCCAGCCGCCCCGCCACACCGCCTGAATGGTCCTCAGGGGAAAAACAAGCCATGCCGCCCCTTTACCTCACTCATCAATTGGCCAAAATCCGCATCCGCAAAGGCCGTCTGCTGGTGGAAAAAGACGGCGAAACCCTGGCACACCTGCCGCTCGGCCACGTCTCCGAAGTGGTACTCTTTGGCAATATCGGCCTGAGCACCCCGGCCATTGGCGCCCTGCTGGGGCGCGATATCGACGTGGTCTTCCTCACCGAGGACGGACGTTTCAAAGGGCGCCTCTCTTCCGGCCTCACACCGCACGTCCCCCTGCGCAAGGCCCAGTACCGCGCCCTGGGAGATGAAGCCTTCAAACTGGAAATGGCGCGCGGCTTTGTCACCGCCAAACTGCGCCACCAGCGCGCCCTGCTGCAGCGGCACAACCGCGAACGGAACGACCCCCAAATTGCCACGGCCATCGCCCGGATACAAGATGCCCTCGACGGCCTGCCGCGGCGTACCCAATTATCCTCCCTGCGCGGCCGCGAAGGCTCCGCCGCGCAGGCCTATTTCCGCGGCTTGCGCCGTCTCTTCGACCCGGCCTGGCATTTCGACAGCCGCAACCGCCGCCCGCCGCGTGACCCTGTCAATGTCTTGCTCTCGCTCGGATACACCCTCCTGACGCATCTGGCTGGCAGCGCCGTGCAAACCGTCGGCCTGGACCCCTACGCCGGATTCCTGCACGAAATCGCCTACAACCGGCCTGCCCTGGGGCTGGACCTGGTAGAAGAATTCCGCCCCGTAGTGGATGGCATCGCCTTGTGGGCCTGCAACAGCGGACAAGTCACCCCTCAGGATTTCACCCCCGGCCCGCCGGAACGGCCGGTCATCCTTTCGGCAGAAGGACGCAAACGTTTCCTGCTGGCCTTCGAAGAACGCCTCTCGCGCCGCTTTACCCACCCCCTGCGCGGCGTTAAACTCCCCTTGCGCCAGTGCATCATCGAACAGGCCCGCCAGATAGCCGACCGCCTGCAAAAGAACGAGCCGGGATATACCGGCATGGGATTTCGATGAGCGAACGCACCTTTTACCTGTTGACCTACGATGTGCCGGATGACAAACGCCGCCTGAAGGTAGCCAAAAAACTGGAGGCGCTGGGCGAACGCGTGCAATACAGCGTTTTCGAGGCCTGGATGACCGACCAGGAGTTACGGGTTTTGGAAAAACAACTGGAAAAAGTTCTGAACGAGAAAGAAGACAGTGTGCGCATTTAC
>JANTFR010000260.1 GCA_024763355.1 Anaerolineales bacterium | reverse complement strand
GCCAGGTCGCGGCTGAGTTCCAGCAGGCTGCGATAGCGGTGAGCCAGCGAAAGGTCGGTATCGGGGGGGAGAGTGTCAGCCACGCAAGGCCTCCTCGGCAAGCAAGGGCAAGAGTTCGGCTACATCGCCGCGCAGCACAACATCCGCGCGCACGTCAATGTAGGTGGGGGCTTTGTTGATGATTATCATTCGGGCGTTGTTGTTGAGGGCTTGGACGGGGAGACCCGCTACCGGCATGACCGTCAGAGAGGAACCGGCCACCAGGATGAGGTCACAGGTGCGGGCGGCTTCCTGGGCCTGATTCCAGACCAGGAAGGGTAATTGTTCTTCGAACAGGATAACATCTGGCTTGAGAACGCCCCCGCAATCCGGGCAACGCGGGATGTTGCCGTTTTCCAGATAATCTTCTATGTAATCGGCAGCGTGAAATTTGTGGTAACAGCGGGTGCAGGTGAGCGTCTCCAATGTGCCATGCACCTCCAGCACACGCCGCACCCCGGCACGCTGATGCAGGGCGTCCACGTTTTGCGTGATGATGGTGTGGATGTACCCTGCCTGCTGCAAAGCAGCCAGCGCATAGTGGGCCGGGTTGGGCTGGGCGGCGCGAATACCGCTGGCAATTTCACGTAACCATGCGTAAAAGCGTTCCGGGTTGTACCGAAAAGCCCGCAGGGAAGCCACCTCCATCGGGTTGTAGCGCTTCCATAGGCCGCTTTCTGGCGAGCGAAAATCCGGGATACCGGAAGGCGTTGAAACGCCTGCTCCGGTCAGCGCTATACCGTTGCGGGCCTCTCGCAGCAGGGCCGCGGCTTTGCGAATGGCTTCGTTTGGCAGTGTTTTCGTCATGGCAGGCCTGTCTCAGGCAGCCTGGAGAATCAGTTTGGCAAGTTTGCCGAATTGCTGGGCGGTCAAACTCTCACTCTGATAGAGGATAGCCGGCATGTTACGGCTAGTAGCCTGGTAGAGCAATTCGGGGGCGGGGGTAAAGGATACCGCTACACGGGTTTGCAATTCTTCCTGTACCTGACTCCAGGAAAGTTGGATGTCGGAACGCACCCGGTTGACAAGTACGACCTGTCTTCGACCGGGGCCGATACCCATCTCCTGCAAATCATCGAACATGGCTTTGGCTTGTGCTAACGTGGTAGGGATGGGCTCCACGACGATGATGATGCGGTCGCACATGGGAAGGGTGCTGGCCGCTATAGGGCTAATAGCCGTTCCCAGGTCGAGGAGCAGGTATTTGCTCATGTAGGAGAGCGTGCGGGTCAGCGATTCAAAGGCCTCCCCTCGGACTATCTGCTGTGCATCGGAAGGTTTGTAAGAGGAGAGCAAGAAACGCACCCCGCTGGTATGGATGACCAACTGCGGCTCAATAGAGCGGGTACTCAGTTCTGTGACCTGACGCTGCAAAAGTTGGTTTAGCCCCTGGGGGTTCAGGTAGCCCAGCATGAGTCCCATGCTCCCCTGCCCCGGACGGTATTCGGCCACGATGGTGCTTTGCTTGGCCTGAGCGCGAAGTGCAACCCCCAGATTGAGCGCCAGGGTGGAAACTCCCAATCCCCCTTTGGGTGCAATCAGTCCGATAACCTGGGCCTGTTCCTGTACGGCGGAGGCCGGCGGCGGTTCAAGAGCGGCTGCCATGCGGCTCTTGGCCGTGCGTGCCAGCACCGCCTTGATGTGCGCCAGCAACTCACGAGGCTGGGTGGGCTTGGTAAGGTAGTCGTCTGCCCCCGCCTCGAAACCGGTTACCTTGTCGTCAATCTGGCTCTTGGCAGTGAACATGATGATAGGGATAGCCAGCGTCTTGGGGTCGGCGCGGAGTTTGCGGGTCACCTCGTAGCCGTCCATATCGGGCATCATCACGTCCAGAATGATGAGGTCGGGCTGCTCGCGCAAGGCGGTTAGCAGCGCCTGACGCCCGCTGCTGGCGGCCACGATGTCGTAGCCGTTGCGTTGCAGCATCAGGCCTACCAGCCGCAAGGTATCCACATCATCATCAACGACCAGAATTTTCTCAGGCATGGTAACTCCTCGGGTAAGAGGGAATGGGGCTTATTGTTGATATTGTACACGACCGCATTGGGACAGGCAACTGTTAACGGCGGGTATAATCGGCGGTATGCACACTCGTATCCTGCACTTCTGGGAAGAATACGCTCTTGACCCGCAGCGCCCCGTCCTGCTGGGGCTTTCTGGCGGGGCAGATAGCACCGCCCTGTTGGCCGCGATGCGCTCTGTCGGGGTGTCCGTCATCGCTGCGCACCTCGACCACGCCCTGCGCCCCGAATCTGCGCAGGATGCCGCCGCCGTGGAGCGCCTCTGCCGCCGCCTGGATGTGCCCATCGTTGTGGAGCGCCGCGACGCGGGAGACTATGCCCGCCGCGAGGGCCTCTCTCTGGAGGACGCCGCCCGCCGCCTGCGCTACCATTTCCTTTTTGAGCAGGCGGAGCATCTCAACGCCCAGGTCGTCCTCGTGGCGCACACCGCCGACGACCAGGTGGAAACGCTGCTCATGCACCTTATTGCCGGCAGCGGGCTGCGCGGCCTGGGAGGAATGCTCCCTTACGCCCTCCCTAACCCCTGGAGCGCCGTCATCCCGCTGGCGCGCCCCTTGCTGGATGTCTCCCGCGCCGAAGTGCTGGCCTACTGCCGCGCCCGCGATTTGCCCGTTTTGGAGGATGCCAGCAACCGCGACACCCGCTTCCTGCGCAACCGCCTGCGTCACGAACTCCTGCCCCTGCTCGAAACCTACAATCCGCAGGTGCGGGCGGCCCTGCTGCGGAGCGCCTCCGTGCTGGCCGAAGCGGAGGCGGCCATCGCCCAATGGGCGGCCTCCGCCGGGGCGCTGCACCCTTGCGGGGCGAACTGTCTCCAACTGGATGAGCGCGCCCTTACCGTCCTCCCTTCCGCTGTGCAGCGCCGCGTCCTGCGCCAG
>JANTFR010000259.1 GCA_024763355.1 Anaerolineales bacterium | reverse complement strand
CCTCCACCAGCACGCCCACCGAGACGCCTACCGCTACGTCCACCAGCACCCCTACGGAGACGCCTACCGCCACTCCCACCCCGGTACAGGCTCGCGCTGCCAGCGTCACCTTCCCGGGCCTGTACATCCGTCAATCGCCGGGAGGCCCTGTGATTGGCGCCCTGCGCCCCGCGCAGGAAGTCACCATTCTTTACGGGCGGCAAACCCTCAACGGGCTGGTATGGATTGAAATTATAGATGGCGAAGGCCGCCGCGGCTGGGTTCCCGAAATGTACATCCTGCCTTTTACACCGACCCCCACCTTCACGCCTGCCCCAAGCCGCAGGCCCTCCCTCACGGCGACGACAACTTCCTCCCCCACCCCTCAGCCGTGAGAAACCATCACCGGGATGCCCCCATCTAATACCTCTCTAACGCGCCCATCTCTCCCCCGCTGGTATAATTGTTGTGAACATTTGTGCCGTTAATGGCGGTTATCCATACCGACTCAGCGGCCCCTGACGTATCACCCTCCCTGTTTCTGCGAAGGACTATACCCGTATGATGCGATTCGACCGCTTTACCGAGCGCGCCCAGGAAGCCGCCCAGCGCGCCGCGGAAATCATTCAGCGTTACGGACACAACCAGATTGACACCGAGCACATTCTCCTGGCGCTCATCGAACAGCCCGAAGGAGTCATTTCCCAGATTTTGGAGATGCTCAATGTGGATACCCAGGCCCTCACCGAGCGCCTGGATTACATCTTGCGTACCAGCCCCAAGGCCAACATCTTCGGCGGCGGTGCGGGGCAGATTTTCATCACCCCGCGCGTCAAGCGTATCATTGACCTGGCAAACGAAGAAGCCAACCGCCTGAAAGACGAGTACATCTCCACCGAACACATCTTCCTCGCTATCCTCAGCGAGCGCAGCACCCCCGCCGCCCGCCTGCTGGAAGGAGCCGGCGTGACTCGCGAACGCGTCTACGAGGCCATCCAGCGCATCCGCGGCGGGCAGCGCGTCACCGACCGCCAGGCCGAGACCCGTTACCGCACCCTGGAAAAATTCTCCAATAACCTCACCCAGGCCGCCCGCGAGGGCAAACTGGACCCCGTTATCGGACGGGACGCCGAAATCCTGCGCGTCATCCAGATTTTGTGCCGCCGCACCAAGAACAACCCCGTCCTGATTGGCGAGGCCGGCGTGGGCAAGACGGCCATCGTGGAGGGGCTGGCGCAGAAGATTGCCTCCAACGACGTGCCCGAAATTCTGATGGGCAAGCGCATCGTCTCGCTGGACCTGGGAGCCATGATTGCCGGGTCCCGTTTTCGCGGGGAATTCGAGGAACGTCTCAAGGCCGCCATCGAGGAAGTGAAGCGCTCGGAGGGCGAAATCATCCTCTTCATTGACGAGTTGCATACCGTGGTGGGCGCGGGCGCCGCCCAAGGAGCGATGGACGCCTCCAACATGCTCAAACCTGCCCTGGCACGCGGCGAATTACAATGCGTGGGAGCAACTACGCTGGATGAATACCACAAATACATCGAAAAAGATGCCGCCCTGGAGCGCCGCTTCGCGCCCGTTTACGTGGAAGAACCCTCCGTGGAAGAAACCATCGAGATGCTGAACGGCCTGCGCGACCGCTACGAGGCCCACCACAAGGTGCGTTTTTCGGATGATGCCCTGGTAGCCGCAGCCCGCCTCTCCAGCCGCTACGTCACCGACCGCCACCTGCCCGACAAGGCCATTGACCTGATTGACGAGGCCGCCGCCAAGTTGCGCGTCGCCTTGTATTCCCTGCCCCCCGAATTGAAAGAACTCAAAACCGAGATTGACCGCCTGTCCGCCGAGGAGGAGCAGGCCGGCCTGGAGCGCGACTACGAGCGCGCCGCCCAGAAAAAAGCCGAGCGCCTGCGCCTGGAGACGGAATTCAACGCCCGCCGCGACCGGTGGGAGGCTGAACACCAGTTGGATGAAGTCGTGGATGCCGCCGACATCGCCGCCGTGATAGCCCAATGGACGGGCATCCCCGTTCATCAGATGCTGGAGACCGAGGCCGAGAAACTCCTCAACATGGAAGACCGCCTGCGGGAGCGGGTCATCGGGCAGGATGCTGCCATCCAGGCCATCTCCGATGCCATTCGCCGCGCCCGCTCCGGCCTGAAAGACCCCCGCCGCCCGATTGGTTCCTTCATTTTCATCGGCCCCTCCGGTGTGGGCAAGACCGAACTTGCTAAAGCCCTGGCTGAATTCATGTTCGACGACGAAGACGCCCTGGTACGCATCGACATGAGCGAATACCGGGAGCAGCACACCGTCTCGCGGCTCTTCGGCGCCCCTCCGGGGTACGTGGGGTACGAGGAGGGCGGCCAACTCACCGAAGCGGTGCGCCGCCGTCCCTACCGCGTCATCCTCTTTGACGAAATCGAAAAGGCGCACCCCGAAGTGTGGAACGCCCTCCTGCAAATTTTGGATGATGGCCGCTTGACCGACGGGCAGGGGCGCACGGTGGACTTCCGCAACACGGTGTTGATTATGACCAGCAACCTGGGCACGGAGTACGTCCGCAAGGCCGGCAGTCTGGGATTTTTGCAGCCGAATGACAGCGAGGATGAAAAACAGGCTCAGGCCAACATTGAGAAGGCCCTCAAGAGCACCTTCCGTCCCGAATTTCTCAACCGCGTGGATGAAATCATCACCTTCTCGCCCCTCTCGCGGGAAGATATGCGCGCCATCGTGGACCTGCAAATGGCTGAGGTGGGCGAACGCCTGGCCGAACACGGCGTGCAGGTGCGTCTGAGTGATGCCGCCGCCGACTGGCTGGCCGAGGCCGGATACAACCCGGCTTTCGGGGCGCGCCCCTTGCGCCGCGCCCTCCAAAAGTACCTGGAAAGCCCCCTTTCCATCGAACTGCTTTCCGGGAATTTCCACGAGGGCGATACCGTCCTTGTGGATGTGGAG
>JANTFR010000258.1 GCA_024763355.1 Anaerolineales bacterium | reverse complement strand
GGCTATGGCCCCCTCTCGTGGCTGGCGTTGAAAGCGCGAACGCGTCCCTTGCTGTATCGCTGGCTGCCTTTGAAAGCGCGCTTATGGCTGCGCAGGGTAGTACCGTAGCAGGGTTGACGCTGCGTGCCCTTTGTGAGAGAATCGACAATCGTGAATAACGCACGACCACCCTGGAAAGACGATACCATGCCTGAAGAAGACCTGTATTTTGACGATACGATTGATGTGCGCCGCCTTGTCAAGACTCTCTGGCAATACCGGCGCTGGATAGTGGCTCTCACGTTTGGGGCAGCCCTGGCTGCCTTGCTGGTTAGTTTGGTATTGCCGCCGACTTACGAAGCCACTGCCCTGGCTGTGATGACGCCCACCCAGTATAAATTGCAGTTTGACCCGCGTATCGAAACGGTCGTTGACCCCGTGAATATGCAGATGGATGTCTACACGGGCTTGGCGACCAGCGACAACGTCATCCAGCAGGTTTTCTCTGGTCTTGACCCCCTGCCCGTTGGGATTGAGAATATTAAAGGCCTGCGCGATATGCTCGATGTAAGCGGTAAAAACGGCTTGTTGACCTTTACCGCTAAAGCGCGCTCCTCTCAGGACGCGGCGCGGGTAGTCAACCTGTGGGTAGAGACCTTTGTTACCGAGGCCAACCGGGTGTACGGCACAAGCGATAAAGAGCAGTTGACCTTCTTCCAGGCGCAGTTTGCCGATGCCGGCGAAAGGCTTCAACAGGCGGAGGACGCCCTGACCCAATTTGTAGCCCAGGATGAAGTATCTATTTTGAAGAACCAATTGGATGCGCTTAACAGTACCCAGCGCGATTACCTGGCAACCCAGCGTTCGCTCGTAGTCGCCCGACAGGATGTAGAGGCCCTCCTGACCAAACTCGAGACTAGAACGGAGAATGCTCCGACCGATTTTGCGGACCAGATGAGCGCCCTGTTTCTCGAATTGCGCGTTTTCAACGGAGGGGGAAACTACCCCTTGCAATTGCAGTTGAGTGACCCGGTCACTTTTTCCGATGCCTCTCTTTCCGAGCAAAAGCAAACCTTGCGGGCCATTCTGGACATCATCGACAGCCGCCTTGAGGAATTGGACACGGAATTGCAGGCTCTGGAACCGCAAATTCTCGCCACGCAGGGGGAACTTCATGAAACTCAACTGGAGCGCGCCCGCCTGGAACGTGAAGTTTCGTTGGCGCGCGATACCTACACCGCCCTGGCGCATAAGGTGGACGAAGTGTCCATTGTTACGCAGGATTCTGTGGGGCAGGTGCGGATTGCCAGTACCGCGCTCCCGCCTGTCAAGCCGGCCTCGCCGCGCAAGTTGCTCAACATCGTCATAGGGGGGATGCTGGGGGCGATGGTGTCCATGGGAGGGGCGCTGGCGTTGGAATGGTGGCGGGAGGAGGAACCCCAGGAATCATCCGAGCCAATGGCTGCCGATTGAGCCATCTCCTGCCCGAATCTACGCACGACAAAAGACCGGGGGCAGCAAATCCCGGCGCTACCCATGCTGAAAGGACTTTCTCGCCGGGCTGTGGGCTACGTGGCCGGTATGGCCGCCCTGCTGTTCCTGTTTCTTCGTCATTGGGGGTATGACGACCCGTACATCACGTACCGCTACGCTGACAACTTGCGCCGGGGGCTGGGATTCGTCTACAACCCCGGCGAGCGCGTCTTGAGCACCACCACGCCCTTGTGGACGCTGCTCCTGGCCCTCCTGCGCAATCCCTGGCTGGATATGCCCGTCCTGGCGAACGCGCTCAGCGTCTTGAGCGCGGCCCTCGGAGCGTTGGGGCTTTTCGCCCTGGCGCGGCGCTGGCGTACACCCTGGGCCGGCTGGACGGCGCTGGCGGTGTATCCCCTCTTCCCCCTCCTGCTCAGCACTACCGGCTCCGAGACGCCGTTGTACCTGGCGCTGGGCATCTGGGCGGTGGTAGCGTATGCCTGGGAACGGTACGCCTGGAGCGGATTTTTGGTTGCCCTGACTGCGCTAACGCGTCCCGACGGGATTCTGCTGGCCGGGGTGTTGGGAGCGGACTATCTTTGGGGTTGCTACCGTTCCCGAAAACGGCAGCCACCTGAAAGGGAGTCTGTGCCCCGCGGCATCCCGTGGGGGGCGCTGGCCGCTTTGGGGATTCCGCTGACGTTGTGGGGCGCGTTTTCCATCTGGTATTTCGGCAATCCCCTCCCTGTGACGCTGGCCGCCAAACAGGCCCAGGCACGCATGTCCATCAGCCGCGACTTTCTGGAAGGGCTGCCGCGGATTCTGGGGTGGTATGCCCACCATCCATATCTGCTGCTATCTGTACTGGCGTTGGGGGGGATAGTCTTCCTGGGAAAGACGTGCTCGCGTTGGATGCTGTTCGTGACCTGGCCTGTGCTCTACTTCGCCGCCTACGCGGTGCTGGGCGTCAGCAGTTATTTCTGGTACTACACGCCCCTGGTGTCGGGCTTCGTCGTCCTGGCTGGCCTGGGCGTGGAGGGAGTGTTGCGTCTCCCGAGGTTGAGAAGGTACCGCCTTTGGGTGGCGGTATTGCTAGCCTTGGCCGTCCTGCCCTGGATGGAATACTCTCTGGCGCAGATGCCGCAGCACAACGACAAGCGCCTGGATGCTTACCGCACCGTTGGCGTGTGGCTGCGGGAGAACACCCCGCCGGAGGCCTCGGTGGGCATGCTGGAAGTCGGCATCATCGGGTACTATGCCCGCCGTCCGGTGGTGGATTTCGCCGGATTGATTCAGCCGGAAGTGGCCGCCCAAATGAACGCTGAGAGTTCCTATCAGGATACGGCTTTGTGGGCTGTGGAGCGTTACCATCCCGATTATCTTCTGTTGCACGACGGCCTTTTCCCCCGCCTGGAGGAGATGACCAGACGATTTTGTGAGGTCGCCCACCACTTCCGCGGGGACGACTACGGGTATAATGCAAACCTGAC
>JANTFR010000257.1 GCA_024763355.1 Anaerolineales bacterium | reverse complement strand
GGCGTACGCCCCACCAACACCCCCCATTCTATCCGTTTTGAGAGCAGGCATGCGCCATTGCAAGGCCGATGCAATGGCCCTGTTCCCCTGCGATTGACAACCCACCCTCAAGCGGGTATGATGCAGGTGCCTCAGGCTGGCCGGGCGGTCGCGGCGCGGCACAAGCCGCGTCGAGGAAAGTCCGCACTCCACAGGGCACGACGCCGGGGAAATCCCGGGAGGGGGCAACCTCTCGGACAGGGCCACAGAAACAGACCGCCGGGATGCGGGATGGCAAATTGGCGATGGCACATCCCCAATCGAAAATCCGCACTCCCGGTAAGGGTGAAAAGGCGGTGTAAGAGACCACCGGCGCGGGTGGTAACATCCGCGGCCAGGCAACCCCCGTCGGGAGCAAGGCCAAGCAGGGACGAAGCCCTTCGGGGCGGGAGGCGGCCCGTCTCCCTTGAGTTCCGGGTAGGCCGCCCAGAGAGATGACCGCCCAGGGGAGTTCGCTCCCCGGACAGAATGCGGCTTACAGGCCAGCCTGAGGCGCCGCGATTCCCTGTATTGCCGGGGGGCAATCCAAACATCCGTTTTCTTGCACCTCCTCTCAATGAAAAGCGAGCCTCCATGAGCAACCGACTGGCAAACGAGAATTCTCCTTACCTCTTGCAGCACGCCGAGAATCCCGTGGATTGGTACCCCTGGGGTGAAGAAGCCCTGGAGGCGGCGCGCCGCCAGGATAAGCCCATCTTCCTGAGCGTCGGGTACGCCGCCTGTCACTGGTGTCACGTCATGGCGCACGAGTCCTTCGAAGACCCGGGAACCGCCGCCATCATGAACGCCCACTTCATCAACATCAAGGTAGACCGGGAAGAGCGCCCCGACATCGATTCGATTTACATGCGCGCCGTAGTAGCGATGACAGGGCAGGGCGGCTGGCCGATGAGCGTTTTTCTCACCCCGCAGGGGGAGCCTTTTTACGGCGGAACCTACTTTCCGCCCGTGCGCCGCTACAACATGCCCGCTTTCCGGGAACTCCTGCTGAGCATCGCCGACCTGTGGGAGCACCGGCGGGATAAGTTGCTTGCCAACAGCGCTGCCCTTGCCCGTCATTTGCAGCGCGCCGAGGAGAACGCCGGCGCGGGAGAACTTACTTCCGAGACGCTGGCGCAGGCTCTCCGCACGCTGGAGCGCGCTTACGACTGGGAAAATGGAGGCTGGGGAGGCGCACCCAAGTTCCCGCAGCCGATGGTCATCGAATTCCTGCTCATGCAGGCCAGCCGCGGCCATTCCACGGCCCGTCAAATGGCCGAGCACACCCTGAGCGCCATGTCTCGGGGCGGGATGTACGACCTGATAGGCGGCGGTTTCGCCCGCTACAGCGTGGACGACACCTGGCTGGTGCCGCACTTCGAGAAGATGCTCTACGACAACGCCCAACTTGCCCTGGCCTACTTGCACGCCCACCTGCTAAGCGGCAAAAAGGCTTTCCGTCAGACTTGCAAACACACCCTGGATTTCCTGCTGCGAGAGATGCAGCACCCTGAGGGCGGTTTCTACGCCAGTCTGGATGCCGATTCCGAGGGGGGAGAGGGCCGCTACTACCTGTGGACGCCGGAGGAAGTGCAGAGGGCGCTGGGTGACCCCGAAGCAATCCGCTGGGCGACGGCGGCATACGGGCTGGACGGTGCGCCCAATTTTGAAGGCGCCTTCATTTTGCGGAGACTGCGCGGCGACGAAGAACTGGCCCGCCTTTTGGGTGTTCCCGTTTCCGAAGTGCCTTCGCGCCTGGAGGCCGTCCGCGCCCGCCTGCTGGAAGCGCGGGAGCAGCGGCCTCGTCCCGCCACGGACGACAAGGTGCTTCTCTTCTGGAACGCGCTCGCCCTGCGCGCGTTTGCGGAAGCGGGGCGTTATCTGGGACGCCAGGATTATCTCGCCGCGGCCATTCGCAATGCGGATTTTCTCCTCACCCATTTGCGTTCCGCCGATAGACAACTCTACCGCTCCTGGCGGGCGGGACGGGCGCGGCACAAGGCCTACCTCGAAGATTATGCCGCCCTCATCCTGGGGCTGCTGGCGCTTTACCAAAGCGACCCGCGCCCTCGCTGGTTTCGGGAAGCCCGCCTTCTGACTCAGACCATGCTCTCCCGCTTCCGCGACCCCCGCGGCGGCTTCTACGACACGGCAGACGACCACGAGGCGCTGCTCATCCGTCCCAAAGAGGTGCAGGACAACGCCACCCCCTCCGGGAACGCCCTGGCCGCCACCGCCTTGCTGCTCATGGCCTCCTACACCGGCGAGGGGGCCTGGCGGGATGAGGCGGAGGCCATGCTGCGGGGCCAGGCGGCGCGGATGTCCCGCTACCCCACCGGGTGGGGGCAGTGGTTGTGCGCCGCCGACTACGCCCTGGGGCCGGAACTGGAAATTGCCCTGCTCTATCCCGGCGATATCCAGATCGCGCGCCCCCTGCTGGATGCCCTGTGGGCAAATTACCGCCCTCGGATGGTGGTGGCCACTGCCCCTTTCCCCCCGCCGCCGGAAACGCCCGAATTGCTCCACGACCGTCCGCTCAAAGAGGGGCAAGCCACTGCCTACGTCTGCCGGCGTTTCGCCTGCCGGATGCCCGTCACCACCCCGGAGGAGATGCTGACGCAGATAGAAGATGCCGCCTGAGCGCCCGGCGATTGGATTGTCAGGCGCGTCTGTCAGGCGATTCATGAATCGCCTGGGGGAAATCTGCCCTTACAATTCCGAAATTCCAACCCCGACAAAAGGATGATACAGTTTCGCTATCAGAAAACGCCGTCGTCCGTTCATCCCTTATCAAGGAAAGGATTTCATTAACATGGAAACCATCGCATCCCAAATTCGTCAATACATTGCCGAAAACATCCTCTTCGAGGATGCCTATCCCTACCCCGACGAAACATCCTTCCTGGATGAAGGCATCGTAGATTCGATGAA
>JANTFR010000256.1 GCA_024763355.1 Anaerolineales bacterium | reverse complement strand
TGGTGGGCGGCGCGACCCGGATGCCCATGGTGCAGGAACTCGTCCGCTCGCTGACCGGCAAGGAGCCGCACAAAGGCGTCAACCCCGACGAAGTTGTAGCCGTCGGCGCGGCCATCCAGGGCGGCGTGCTGGCCGGCGAGGTCAAGGACGTGCTGCTGCTGGATGTCACCCCGCTTTCGCTGGGTGTGGAAACCCTGGGCGGCGTGATGACGGTACTCATCCCCCGCAACACCACCATCCCGGTCAAGAAGACGGAAGTCTTCTCGACGGCGGAAGACAACCAGACCGCGGTGGACATCCACGTTTTGCAGGGCGAACGCCCCATGGCGGCGGATAACATGAGTTTGGGCCGCTTCCGCCTGGAGGGAATTCCGCCTGCTCCGCGGGGCGTCCCGCAAATCGAAGTGACCTTCGATATTGATGCCAATGGTATCCTGAACGTGGCGGCCAAAGACCGCGCTACCGGCAAGGAGCAGAAAGTCACCATCACGGCTTCTACCAACTTGAATGAGAGCGACATCGAGCGCATGGTGCGCGAGGCCCGCGAGCACGAGGCCGAAGACCGCCGCCGCAAGGAACTTATCGAGGCCCGCAACACCGCCGATAGTCTGGCTTACCAGACCGAAAAGGTCCTCCGCGACCTGGGCGACAAGGTTCCCGCCGGAGAGCGCCAGAGCATCGAGCAGAAGATTGCCGACCTGCGTAAGGTGATGGAAGGTGAAGACGTCAACGCCATCAAGCGCCAAACGGAAGACTTGCAGAACGCTTTCCACGCCATCAGCCAGCAGTTGTACGCCCAACAGCAGCAAGGCGCCGCGCCCGGCGCGGGCGGCCCGACCGCCGGGGGACCAATGGGCGGCAATGGTCAGGGGCCGGCCTCCCCTGAAGACGAAGACGTGGTGGAAGGCGAATTCCGCGAAGCCTGAACCTCGTCCTGCTAACGAGACACCCACGGACGGTTTCCCGATGAGGGAGACCGTCTTTTTTTTGACGGTGGACGGTGGACGGTGGACAGCAGACGGTGGATGGTGGACGGTGGACAGCAGACGGTGGACCACGGACGACGGCCCGCCGACCAATCCGACCAATCCGACCAATGAGACCGATGCACCGATGAACCAATGAACCAATGAACCGATGAACTAATGCAACCAATGAACTAACGAACCAACCAATGCTATAATTCCCCCCATGAGCAATACCCCGGAAATACACTCCCCCAGTGTGGGCTCCGTCCTGCCGGCGAGTTTCCTGCTGACCCTGACGGGCGGCGGGGGCCTCTTCTGGGTGGTGACGCGCACCTTGCCCACCGTCTGGCCGCGCTGGCTGTTCTTCTTTTGCCTCACCCTGGCATCTACGGGGATAGCCTTGCCCTTTGCCGCGCTCCTCAACCGCCGCTTTGCCTCCTCCGCTCCGGTGACGCACGGCATCCTCTTGCGTCAGGCCTTTTGGTTTGGCCTTTACATGGATGCCGTTGCCTGGCTGCAACTGGGACGCGTCCTGACCACCAGCGTTTTGCTCCTCCTGGCGGTAGGGCTGGGGGTCATCGAATACCTGTTGCGCTTGCGGGAGCGCGCCCGCTGGAAACCCCGACGAGGAAAACGCCCATGATCGCTCTTTCCCTGCGAGACCTGCCTTCGGTGGATAGCCTCTTGCGCAGCCGTGCCGCCGCCGAGATGGTGGCCTCTTACGGCCGCCCTTTGACCCTGGCCGCCTTGCGCCGCACGCTGGATGAAATCCGCGCCCAGGCCGAACACCTGACCACTCTTCCCGGCCGGGAGGAGATTTGGCAGCGTTCCGGGCAATACCTGGAATTGTGGACGCGCCCCACGCTCTACCCGGTCATCAACGCCACGGGGGTGATTGTCCACACCAACCTGGGGCGCGCTCCCCTGAGCGCCGAGACCCTCAAGGCCGTACAGGCCGTGGGACAGGGCTACAGCAACCTGGAGTACGACATGAAGCGCGGCAAGCGCGGCTCCCGTTTGCTGCATGCCGAAAGTTTGCTGCGCCGTATCACGGGGGCGGAGGCTGCCGTGGTGGTCAACAACAACGCCAGCGCGGTGATGCTGACTCTCTCGGCTCTGGCGCGCCGCCGCCGGGTGCTGATTTCCCGTACCCAACTGGTGGAAATCGGCGGCGGCTTTCGTGTCCCGGATGTGATGAAGCAGTCCGGCGCAAAACTCGTGGAGGTTGGCACCACCAACCGCGTCCACCTGCGCGATTACGAGGAGGCGATTGCCGAACAGCCCATCGCCCTGGTGCTGGCAGCGCACCGCTCCAATTTCGATTTGGTGGGCTTCACCGCCGAACCCTCCCTGGAAGAGGTTGCCCGGCTAACGCACGAAGCCGGCCTGCCCCTGGTGTACGACCTGGGCTCCGGCGCCCTGCTGGATACCGCCCCCTTTGGATTGCGCCATGAACCAATGGTGCAGGAGGCCCTGCGAAATGCGGATTTGGTGTGCTTCTCCGGCGACAAATTGCTGGGCGGCCCCCAGGCGGGCATCGTCGTAGGACGCGCCGACCTGGTGGCAAAACTCAAAAAGCATCCCCTGGCGCGGGCCGTCCGCGCCGACAAGATGGCCCTGGCCGCCCTCTCGGCCACGCTGCTGCACTATCTGAAGGATGAAGCGTTGGATAAAATTCCCGTCTGGCGGATGATTGCCACTGCCCCGGAGATGCTCTCGGCCCGCGTGCAGGGCTGGATTGCCGCCCTGGGGAAGGGCCGCGCCGTGGAAGGGCGCTCCGCTGTGGGGGGCGGCAGCCTGCCCGGAGAGAGTCTCCCCACCACCCTGCTGGCGCTGGATGTGCCGCACCCTGCCCGCTTTTTGGCCCGTTTGCGGGGCTGCAACCCGCCTATCGTAGGGCGCGTTCAGGATGGCAGCGCGGTCTTTGACCCGCGCACGGTACTCCCGGAGCAGGAAGGCGCTTTTCTGGTCGGGATGGAAAA
>JANTFR010000255.1 GCA_024763355.1 Anaerolineales bacterium | reverse complement strand
GGTCAAGCGGGCAGAGCATACCAAAGGGAAGCGCCACCTGTCAAGGCAGAAGCCCCTCCAAAAGGTGGACGCGCATCTCTCCGGCCTCCAGGTCAATTTGCAAAACGACCTCATCAATATCGGGAAGCAGGATTTCCCCTCCCTCGGCGGTCTCCACCAGATACACGTCGTTGGCGCCCGTTTCCAGGATTTCCCGCAAGATTCCCAGGGAGCGTCCCTCGTCGGTGACGACCCGGATGCCGAGCAACCGATAGGCGTATACCTCATCCTCACTCAGAGGCGGAAGAGCATCCACCGGTAGATAGACCTGCTGGTTGCGCAGCGGTTCGACCGCCGTCCGGTCGGGGTATTCCTCAAAGGCAATCAGCAGAATGTCGCGGTTCCAGCGGGTACTGCGGACGACGGCAGGGGTGCGCCGCTCGCCCACATACACCACTGCCCCGACGCGCAGCCTCTCTTCGGGGGAATCCGTCCAGACGCTCATACGGATTTCCCCCTTCAGGCCGTGGGGCCGTCCCAGACGTCCCAGGGTGACAAAAACAGGCTCGCCGGGGGGCGAACCTGTCTCCGAAGACGCGTTTTTTGCGGCCATTAGCGGGGGTCGTCAATGTCCAGCGAGACCCGCTGGCCGGTCTGCGTGGCCGCCACGTTGAGCAAGGCACGCATGGCGTTGGCGACACGCCCGTGTTTCCCGATAACGCGCCCCATGTCCTCTTTGGCAACCTGCAAATGTAAATGCACGCTGCCGCGGTGGCCGGATTCGCGCACGACCACCTGGGTGGGGTCGTCTACCAGGGAACGGGCGATGAATTCAATCAGGTCCTTCATGGCAATGCACTCCTTCCCAATACGGGAATGCCCCCTGCAAGCCGGCTATGCCGCCCTCACCCGAAAGCGGGTGAGGGGGTTCACCGGCAGATTTGGCGCGCGGTCAGTCCCGGCGGGTCTTGGGGTTGATGTTGCGGGCCGCGGCGGCTGCGGCGGCTTCTTCCATCAGCGTTTCGAGGGATTCTCCGGCCTTGAAACGCTGGTAACGTTCCCAGGCGCCGGACTGCTTCAGCAGGCGCTCCACGGCCTCGGAGGGCTGGGCGCCGTTGCTCAGCCAGTGGTACACCCGGTCTTCTTTCATTTGAATGGTGACCGGTTCTGTACGGGGATTGTAGAATCCGACGATTTCCAGAAAACGCCCGTCGCGGGGGCTTTCTTTGTCTGCAGCCACGATGCGGTAACTGGGCTGTTTTTTCGCGCCAACACGGCGCAGGCGAAGACGAACCATGATTTGCTACTCCTTTGCAACCTTCGGGTTTCGTATGCGTTTTTTCGTTTTCAGGAGGTCAGCCGGAACAGCCGCTGCAACGCCGTTTCGGGAGAGGGAGGTACCGTGCGGACGGAACACGCAAGCGGAGCCGAAACGGGGGCAGCGAAGTTCTCGCGGCTAACCGAACAAGCCGGAAAGGCCGCGCATTCCCATTTTGCCGATGCGTTTGAACATGCGGCGGGCCTCCCGGTACTGTTTGAGCAAGCGGTTGATATCCTGCACCTGGGTGCCGGAGCCGCGGGCAATGCGCCGCTTGCGGCTGGCATTCAGGATTTTGGGGTTACGCCGTTCAGCAGGCGTCATGGAATTGAGGATGGCCTCCGTGACCTTGAATTGCTTTTCGGCTTCCTGCGGGTCTATCTCACGGGCAGCCTTGCCCATCCCGCCGGGGAGCATATCCAGCAATTGACCGATGGGGCCCATCTTGCGTACCTGACTCAGTTGTTCGGCGAAATCTTCCAGGGTAAATTCCCCTTTGAGGAGGCGCTCAGCCTGCTTTTGGGCGGCATCCTGGTCGAGGGAGGTTTCTGCCCGTTCGATAAGCCCGATGACATCGCCCATCCCCAGAATGCGGGAGGAGAGGCGGGAGGGGTCGTAGGCTTCGATGGCGTCCAGTCCCTCGCCCGTGCCCAGGAACTTGATGGGTACGCCGGTGACGGAGCGGATGGAAATAGCCGCGCCGCCCCGTGAGTCGCCGTCCATCTTGGTCAGAATCAAACCGGTAAGCGGTATCGCATCCCGGAAGCCGCGGGCGATGTTGACGGCCTCCTGACCAATCATGGCGTCCACCACAAGGAGGACTTCTCCCGGCGAGACCTTCTCCACGATGGCCTGTAATTCGGTCATCAGAGCATCGTCCAGTTGGGAGCGCCCGGCAGTATCCAGAATGACGACGCTGTACCCGCCTTTGCGGGCTTGCTCCACAGCGCGTTGCGCCAGGTCGGGCGGAGCGACGCCTTCCTGGGCGAAGACCTCCACGTTGAGGCGCTCCCCGAGGGTCTGCAACTGCCGGACGGCGGCAGGGCGGTAGGGGTCGGCGGCTACCAACAGGATGCGCTCGCCTTTGGAGCGCAGCATCTTCGCCAGTTTTCCGGCGTGGGTGGTCTTGCCGGCGCCTTGCAAACCCACCAGCATGATGACACGGGGACGCGCTCCCTGCAAATTGAGGGGAGCCGGTTCGCCCAGCGTGGCAATCAACTCTTCGTTGACGATTTTGATGACCTGCTGGGCCGGATTGAGGGCGCGGGAGACCTCTTGGCCGATGGAGCGCTGACGTACCCGCTTGACGAAATCCTTGACCACGCCGTAATTGACATCGGCTTCCAGCAAGGCCAAACGCACCTCGCGCATGGCGGCATCCACGTCGCGCTCGGAGAGTTTTCCGCGGCGGCGCAAATTGGTGAAAACGGTGTCCAGGCGTTGGGTCAGGTTCTCGAACATTAGAAGAAGGCAGAGGCCAAAGGGAATTAGGATGATACCACAAGAAAGCCTGGCTTGCGCCAGGCAATCTACAGCCCCAGATTTTAGCCGCAAGCAGGCAAATGGTCAAGGTTTGAATTTCTCCTGCGCAGGGTAATCGCATCTTCATGTATTTCCCCCACCCAAGGGATAAAAATGGGGGGTGTTGGTGGGGCGTAC
>JANTFR010000254.1 GCA_024763355.1 Anaerolineales bacterium | reverse complement strand
TGGATGTGGAAACCGGTGTCCAGCCCCTCCGCCGCCGCGGCGCAGGCCTCCAGCGTGGCATCTGAAAGGGTCAGGGAAGCGTGCAGGCCGAAGGAAGCGCGGACGAGACCACCGACGACGGACGACGGACGACTGCCCGTGGTCTGCGGTCTGTGGTCTGTCGTCCGCTTGATGAAGCGCACATTCTCTTCAATGCTCTCCCGCGCCTTCGCCTCGCCGTAGCGGTCGGTGACCTCGTAGCACAGCACGGCACGCGTCCCAGCCTCGGTCACGGCCTCGGCGATTACGTCCAGCGAGCCGGTCAGGAAGTTGGGCGAGGCGTGATGGTCAATCAGCGTGGTTGCGCCGTGGCGGATGGCCTCCGCCAGCATGACCTGCGCCGAAAGACGCACGGCCTTCTCGTCCAGCGCCTGGTCGAGCGGCCACCACAGTTTTTCCAGGATTTCGGGGAAATCTTTGGGTGCCGGGCCGGGGATGGCCATGCCACGGGCAAACGCGCCGTAGAAGTGCGTGTGCGCCACGATGTTGCCCGGCATCAGGTACTGCCCGCCGGCGTCCAGCCGCTCCTCGGCGGGGTGACGGGCTTCCATCGCCGCGTTGGGGCCAATCTCGGCGATGCGCCCCTCGCGCACCAGCACGGCATGGTCTTCGAGGATGCGGTTTTCATCCTCCCAGGTGATGAGATTCGCGTGTGTTATCAGCATAAGTACTCCTCAAATGGACGACAGACCACGGACGACAGACCGTAGACCTTGGATGGGAGACCACCTGACCAGCCGACCAAGCGACTACGCGACCAGCCGACTGACAAACTGCACCTGCTCCTCACTCTCCAGCGCGCCGGGGATGTAGCGCCGCACCCAGGCGACGGCCTCCTCTGGCGGCAGGTCGAGCACGTCCCGCGCCAGGCAGGCGGCGAACAGGCCGGTGCGTCCCACCCCCGCCATGCAGTGCGCCGCGGCGTGCCGACCGCCCTCCAGGTGGGCGCGGACGCGCTTCAGGGCGGCGCGAAACCCCTCGGGGTCACGCGGCACCCCGAAATCCGGGATGGGGTGCGCGACCACCTCCAGGCCGCGGGCGCGGTAAAAAGCGGGCAAATCCCGCCGGGCGTGGACAAGGTATTCCTGCGGTTCGGCCAGCACTGTCACGAGGGAGACCTCCACGGCGCGGTACGCCTCCCAGACCTCGTTCAGCCGGTCGAAGGGGCTGAACGGCATCGGGCTGCGGTAGAAGCGACCGGGCAGGCCGAGGGGAAGTTCGGTGAGGGATGAGAACATGCACGGATTTCCAGGCGGGTTAGATGCTTGTCTGCTCACACAGAGACACGGAGACCACGGAGTGTCTCCGTATTGCTGGCCGGGACTCTCCATGCGCTCTGTGACCCTGTGTGCCAAAACCGCGAAAACCTGTCACCCAATCACCTCAAAACCAGCATTTCCTGGTCTACCGGCAGCCTGTCCACGCGCACGCCGATGGCGTTGTAGATGGCATTGGTGATGGCCGGGATGGTGGGGATGGTGACGATTTCGCCCACGCCTTTCGCCCCGTAGGGGCCTCCGGCGGTGGGGTCTTCCACCACGATAGCGGTGATTTCGGGTGTGTAGGTGATGTTGGGCATCCGGTAGCGCGCCAGGCGGTCGCTGAAGGGCACACCGTTCTCGATGATGAAGTCCTCCGTCAGGGCGTGGCCGATGCCCATGATGACGCCGCCCTCGATTTGCCCCTGCAAGCCCAGCGGGTTGACCGCCTTGCCCACGTCGGTGGCGGTGACCACGCGCAAGACGCGCACCTCGCCGGTCTGGATGTTGACCTCCACCTCGACGGCCTGCGCGGCGAAAGAGAAGGCGAAGTGCATGTCGCCGCCCTCGCCCAGGGGTTTGGTCTCCGGCGCCCAGTATTCGTAGCGCGCTTTGGGTTCGCGCCCCTCGGATTTCAGGAGGGCGACCGTCTCCCCTAGGGGGATAGCCGTCCCGTCCACCTGCGCCAGCCCCTCGACGAAGCGCACCCGCTCCGGCGGGGTGTCGTACTTCTCGGCGAGGGTGGATGCCAGCGCCTCGCGCAAGGTGATGGCCGCGTGCCGCGCCGCGTTGCCGGTGACATAGGTCTGGCGGGATGCGGTGGTCGGGCCGCCGTCGGGGGTCAGGTCAGTATCCATCACCAGGACGCGCACGTTTTCGGGGAGAACGTTGAACTCCTCGGCCACAATCAGCCGCAGGACGGTTACCAATCCCTGTCCCAGTTCGGCGGATGAGGTGCGTACTTCCAGCGTGCCGTCGGGGTAGAGTTCCACTTCCGCTCCGGCCTTGTCGGGCGCGCCGCCGCCCAAACCGGTGTTCTTGTAGGCCGCGGCGAAGCCCCAGGCGCGAACCCCCTCCCCTTGCCCCTCCCCCTTAGGGGTAGGGGTGAGGGAGCGCTTCATCTCTGCTTCCACCTTGTCAATACACTTCAGCAGCCCAACGCTTTCGCGCAGAGTCTGCCCAGTGCAGGTGACGCTGCCGACGCGCAGGGCGTTCTTGCGGCGCAGGGCTATGGGGTCGAGACCGAGTTCGTACGCCAGGATGTCCATCATGCTCTCGATGGCAAACTGGCCTTGCAGCGCGCCGAAGCCGCGAAACGCGCCCGCGGGCGGGTTGTTGGTGTACATGGCGTAGCAATCGGCGCGCACGTGCGGGATTTCGTACGGTCCCGAAGAGTGGGTGGTGGCGCGCGCCATCACTTTCTCGCTCAGCGAGGCGTAAGCCCCGGCGTCGCCGTAAAGCGTGGTCTGGACGGCGGTCAGCGTGCCGTCGCGCTTTGCGCCGATTTTGACGGTAATCTGGGTGGCATGACGCTTGGGATGCACCAGCAAACTCTCTCGCCGGTCGAACAGCAATTTGACCGGCCGGCCGGTGACGTGCGCCAGCAGCGCGGCGTGAATCTGTCCGGCGATGTCTTCCTTACCGCCGAAGCCGCCGCCCATCGTCTG
>JANTFR010000253.1 GCA_024763355.1 Anaerolineales bacterium | reverse complement strand
TTGCGAATGGAATCCAGGTAGGTTTTGACGCCGGGGAAACGCTCGAAGTAAGCCTTGACGAAGTTCTCCGCCTCGGCCAGGGTCAGGTCGGTGGAGCGCGTCAGCCCGAAAGGACTCATCCCGTAAATCAGGCCGAAGTTGACCGCTTTGGCATGTCGGCGCTGCTCTTTGGTGACCTGCTCCAGCGGTACGCCGTAGATAGCCGCCGCGGTGGTGGCGTGGATGTCCTGCCCGGCGCGGAAGGCGGCAATCATGGCTTCGTCGCCGGACATGTGGGCAACCAGACGCAATTCCACCTGGGAGTAGTCCACGCCCAGCAGGTAGTGTCCCGGCGCGGTGATAAAGGCGCGGCGCACCTTGCGTCCCAGTTCCGTGCGGATGGGGATGTTTTGCAGGTTGGGGTCGGAGGAGGCAATCCGCCCCGTCACCGAGCCGGTCTGATTGTAGGAGGTATGCACCCGGCCGGTGTGCGGGTTGACTTGTTGGGGCAGGGCGTCCACGTAAGTGGACTTGAGTTTCGCCAGTTCGCGGTATTCCAGCACCCAGGCTACGACGGGATGGGCGTCACGCAGGGCTTCCAGCACCGAGGCCGAGGTGGAATACGTCCCGTGCGCGGTGCGCCGCGTCCCGGCGGGGGGCTGCAAGCCAAGACGCTCAAAGAGCGCCCGCGAGAGTTGTTGGGTGGAATTGAGATTGAAGGGTTCGCCCACCGTCTCATGGACTTTGGCCTCTAACGCGGCCATGCGGGCCTGCAATTCCTGCGACATACCGCGCAGGAAGGGGACGTCCAGGGCGATGCCGGTCATTTCCATCTCGGCCAGGACGGGAATGAGGGGCATTTCTATCTCGTGCAGGAGACGGACGGCGCGGCGTTCCTCCAGGTCGGCCTGGAGGAGAGGCATCAGGCGCAAGACAACGACGGCGTCATCGGCGGCGTAGGGAGCGGCCTGCTCGATGGGCACTTCCGCCATGCTGCGCTGCTTCTTGCCGCTCCCAATCAGTTCCTTGATGGCGGTCATCTCGTGCTGCAGGCGCACAAAGGCCAGCCGCTTCAGCCCCAAATTGCGCGAATCGGGATTGATGAGCCACTCGGCCAACATAGTATCGAAATGCAGGGGTGCGACGCGCAGCCCCTGCCGCGCCAAAATGACAAAATCGTACTTCAGGTTGTGCCCCGCTTTAGGGATGTGCGGGTCGGTCAGGGCGGGACGCAGGGCCTCCAAAACGGTCTCTTTGGGAAGTTGTTTGCCCTGCAAGTGCCCCACGGGAATGTAATAGCCCTTTTCGGGGGAGACCGCCAGGGAAATGCCCACCAGGTCGGCGCGCATTTTGTCGGTGGCGGTGGTCTCGGTGTCGAAGGCAATCAGAGGGGCAGATTTCAGGCGGCGGGCAAGGCTTTCGAGGGCCGCGGGGGTAGAGACGATTTCAAAGGGCGGAACATCCGGGGGAACGGCAGACGCCGCGGGGGAGTCCGTTCCGCTTCCAAAGAGGGAAAGTTGCCCCCCCGCAGGGGGCGGGGTCTCGGCATTCGCCTGGGCGGGCAATCCTTCCCGGTAGCGGCGTTCCACCTCCTGCAAGCGCTTCATCAAAGAAAGAAATTCCAGTTCCTGGAAGAGTTCACGCAAGGGCGCGGTGTCGAGATGGGCGACGCGGGCGGCTTGCGCGTCAAAGGGCACGGCCAAATCGGTGATGATGCGCGCCAGTTTCCGGCTCAGGAAGGCCGATTCGCGCCCCGCTTCCAGTTTCTTGCGCAAGCCGGGTTTGAGGTCGTCCAGGTGGGCATAGACGCCCTCCAGCGTGTCGTAGGTTTTGAGCAGTTTGACGGCGGTTTTGGGGCCGACGCCGGGCACGCCGGGGATGTTGTCGGAGGAATCGCCCATCAGGGCCTTGAGGTCCACCACCTGGTCGGGACGCACGCCCAGGTAAGCCTCCACGTCGGGGGGAGCGTAGTCTTTGGCCTCGGAGAGGCTGCGCCCCGGCAGGTTGACGATGATGCGCTCGGTGACGAGTTGGAGGAGGTCGCGGTCGCCGGTGAAAATCTTGACCCCCATACCCTGTTCGGCAGCCCGGTTTGCCACGCTGCCCAGCACGTCGTCGGCCTCGTAGCCTTCCATTTCCAGGCGGGGGATGCCGAAAGCGTCCACCACCTGCCGGATGCGCTCAATCTGGCTCCGCAGGTCGTCGGGCATCTTGGCGCGGGTGGCCTTGTATTCGGGGTAGATGTCATCCCGGAAAGTCTTGCCGGTATCGAAGGCCACCGCCAGATATTCGGGGTATTCGGCCTGCAAAATGCGGAGCAGGACGCTAACGAAGCCGTACACGCCGGCAGTGGGTTCGCCGCGGCTGGTGCGCCAGCGCTCGGCGTTACCGCTCGTCAGGGCGAAGTAAGCCCGGTAGGCCAGGGCGTGGCCGTCAATGAGGCAGAGAAGAGGAGGCATGAGAAGAGATGGTAAAGGAAAGAGGAGAGAGCGCCGAACTACCCAAGAAGGCAACTGCCCGCGCTCACCCAATCCCCTGGTGGCGGCGGGTTTGGCGGATGAAATCGTGAATTAGTCGCGGAGGAGCGGGCTGGGAACTGCCCATGATGAGATACCCCGGTGCCCAGAAGTCGCCCGAAGGGTTCTCCTCGGCCAGGGCGGGGAAAGCGGCAAAAATGCGCTGGGAGGTGTGCTGACGCAAAATCCGCATCAGGTAACTGGGCGAAGTGTCGGGGGGGACGCTCACAATCCAGTGCAGGTGGTCGGGACGGATGGCGATGTATTCCAACCGCCAGGCGAAGGCCAGGCACAACTGCCCCACCCACTCGGAGAGCCGCCCCGCCAGGTCGCCGGTGAGGTAATGACCGGGCAGCCTGGGGATGAGGACGCAAGCGTACTTGAGATGGTAAACCGCCGGAGATTCCGGCTCCAGCGTGATGATGCCCTCGCCCCGTCCAGATTGCTGCGGAACGGCCTCCCTTGCAGGGGCCTCCG
>JANTFR010000252.1 GCA_024763355.1 Anaerolineales bacterium | reverse complement strand
AGGTTCTCCTCCAGAGCGGCGGGGGTGAGGGAGGCCGGATTGGGCGGCAAGGGGGTAGCCGTGGGGGGCGGCAGGGTGGGAGTGAGCGTGGGGGTGGGGGTGGTCTCTCCCGGCGGCGGGGTGGGGGTCAGGGTCGGGGTGGGGGTTTCGATGGGGGTGTAGTTGCGTACCCGCAGGTCGGGGATGGTGGCTTGCAAGGTCTCGCCGTTCTCCAGGCGGATGAGCAGGTAAAGGGTGTAGTTGCCGTCCGTCAGGGTGGTGGTATCCCATTGGGTGAGGGGGTCGCCGCCGCGCGGGGATTCGGCTTCCCAGATGGGGAAGCGTACCCCGGAAGCGTCTTGCGTATAGCCAAAATAGAGGCCGCCGAAGGCCATCGGGGAGCCGCGCGGCACTTCGATGGCAATGTCCACCGTGCCCTGGAGAGCCTCGCCGGGGCGGGGGGCGGTAACCACAAGCGGGGGGGGCGTAACCTCCTGGGCGCGGGCAACCCGCCCGAAGGGGGGCAGTCCCAGGGCGGTCATCCAGAGGAGCAGAAAAACGCGGCGCAGTTTCATTTCCGCATAGTTTAACACGTCTGGCAACGAATTTCGGCAAAAACTTGACTTTGTTCCTTGCTTTGTGCTATCCTTCCCAAAAGACCGTTGAAATTTCGCCCCGCAAGGGGTTTCTCAGGATGTTTTTCTTATGGTGCAACGCGAACGCATAGCAGAGAACGTGTATTTTTTCCAAAGTGAAGTGTATGCCCAGGTGACGGCGGGGATTGTGGCCGGGCAGAAGTGGGCGGTGGCGATTGATACCCTCCCTACGCCGGACGAGACTCTCCAGATGCGGGATTTTGTGGAGCAGCACCTGGGGATGCCGGTGCGGTATGTGATTGACACACACTACCACGCCGACCACAGTTGGGGGAACTGCTTTTTCCCCGGCGCGATGGTGCTGGCACATTCTCGTTGCCGCGAATACTTGATTGCCCGCGGCCTGCCATCGCTGGAGAACGTCCGTCAGCAAGACCCTACTTTCCGGAAAATCAAAATTGTGCTGCCGCACATGACCTTTCGGGAGGGGACGATGACTCTCAAGGTGGGCAAGAAGACGCTGCGGATAATCCCTCTGCCGGGGCACAGCCACGACGGTATCGGCGTGCTGGTGATGGAAGACCGCGTCCTGTTTGCGGGAGATGTTTTCATGCCCCTGCCGTACATCGTGGACGGCAGCATAGCCGCCATGCGGCGTTCTCTGCGGCGCATCGGGGAGTTGCCGCTGGAGAACGTGGTGCAAGGGCACGGCGATGTCATCCTGCGGGGCGAGGTGGAGGCGGCGGTCAAATCCAACCTGCATTATCTGGATGTCATCGAAGAAGAGGTAGAGCGGGCGCACGAATACGAATACCCGTGGGATTATCTGGCGGAAGTCACCGTGGAGAAGACGGGAAAGAGCCGCATCCTGCTGGGGGGACTGGCCTCGGCGCTGCATTACCGCAACCTGAAGGCGTTGTACAAACAAAAATACGGTGTGCTTCCGGCGGAATCGGAGTACGAGGTGGAATGAACAAGACGGCGGAGAAGTCCGCCGCCTGAGGAGGAAGTTTGCCGGGCGGGTGGGGCTGGAACCCCCACCCTGGGTGTGCCAGGTCCGCAGAGCGGACTTTTTGCGCTCTGCGGGGCTTTCTCAAGTTCCCTGGTTGTCTTGTTCCCGTTGGCGTTTTCGTTTTGCTCGCCAGCCGACCAACCGTTCCGTGCCGTTCATCAGGCGTTTGATGTTGGGACGCAGCGCCCACAGGATGAGAATTTCGGCCAGAACGCCGTACCAGACGTAAGCCCAGGGGGTGTTGGCGTAGGCGGCGCGTACTGCAAAAATGATGATGGACATCACGCCTACGCTCATCGTGGCTACGGAGGCATAGCCCACTCCAAAAAGAAGCAGAGCACCGACCGGAACGAGGATGAAAAGGCTCGGCCACCATAGACCGACAGCGCCTCCGACGGCGGGCGTGCCGCCCGCTCCGCCGCGCAGACGCCATTTGCCATTCTCCGTGCGTTCCGGCAGGTAAATCGAGTGGTTGTGGCCGATGATAGCCACTACGGGGGCCAGCACGTGCAACCAATAGACTTGCGGAGCGGCAGCCATAGCGATGCGCACGGTGATGGCGCTTTTGGTTATGTCCAGCAGGGCGGTGAGCAGTCCTGCCCACAATCCGGCAGCCCGCATGGCATTGGTGCCGCCCGTGCGCCCGCTTTCCACGTGGCGCACGTCGTGACCGGTGCTCCATTTGACGATGAGCAACCCGAAGGGGATAGAGCCAATCAGATACGATACCAGCAAGATGCCTGCGGATAAAAGCCAGGGGTTCATAGAGTCTTGCTTCCTCCTTGTGTCGTAATCGGGCGTAAGCAGAAATGGCCTGCCCTGCCTATTGCACGTTTCCTGGGCCGTCGGTTATAACACGGGAAGGGCTGCCTGGTTGCACAACGTCACAGGAAGGCTCCCAAAGCCGCCAGGAGAATGATGGCTGCAACAGCCTCTATCCAGGGGCGCGTTGCTCTGCGGTAGCGGGCGTATTGCCAGGTAGTGAAGGCGTACAGGGGGGTGAGCACGAAAATGCCGTAGCGGGCGGAGGATAGCGGCCAGTATTGCAGGAAGGCGGCGGTTTGGGCGGTGAGCAGCGCTGCGGTGTACGTTTCCCATCCGGCCCAAGCGCCGCGCAGGTGCAAGTGGAGAACGCGCAAACTGGTCAACGCGGCGGCAAGCGTCAAGGTGGGAACCCGCCAGAAAAGCCGTAAGTTGGCCTCGTGCAAACTGATTGCCAGCGCCAAAAACAATCCGAAAGCCAGCACGGTCAGGCCGCTGGTTGCCCACGGGTAGAGGGCATCCTGCGAATCGACCACGATGTATTCCGCCACGCATACCGCGGCCAGCACCGCGCCGCCGATGAGCACGCCCAGCCACCAGGTTTGCTCCGGACGCAATAGGGAAAGGGTCGCACCCAACACCCAGGCACTCAGCGCAGGAAGCAGCCAGTGAATCACGGTTGTGCCCTCCG
>JANTFR010000251.1 GCA_024763355.1 Anaerolineales bacterium | reverse complement strand
GCCAGCGCCGTCCGCGAGTCGGAATAGACCGGCCAATCCAGCCCCTCCCGCTCCAGCCAGGAGAGGGCGTGGACGAGCGCCAGAAACTCGCCGATGTTGTTCGTCCCGCCGGGGAAAGGCCCCTGCCGAAAGACCTCCTTCCCATCCGGCAGACGCACGCCGCGGTATTCCACCGGCCCCGGCACGCCGGAGCAAGCCGCATCCACACACAACGAGGGCGTCACGGGGGGATTGGGGGCAAAGAGCCACTGCTGCGCGGCGCTGTTTTGCCCGCGGTGCGCCGCGTACGTCTCGCGAAAGGCAGCCTCGGCCATCTCCCGCGTCGGAAAAGCCTTGTACTCCGCCCCCGGATAGCCCTTTACCTGGGCTTCGCACTCCGCCCAGGAAGCGTACACGCCGGGCTGCCGCCCCTTCCACACCACGTAAACCTTGTTCCTCTTGCGCGCCATCTACTTCACCGTCAGCCAGACCGAATCCATCGCCAGCGCGGAGCCGTCCCGCATACTGAGGTCCAAAATCTGGAGTTGCAGGTCAAGATACGGGGGCACAGCAGGGAGCGGAAGCGCGGCAGAGAACGTCCCGCTGCCGCCCATCACATCGGGGTCATCCGGCTGAGCCATGAAACCGCCCTCCTCCAGCACATCCAGCCCGTCAGCCGTCACCCAGCGGTAAGTCAGGGTGTTCTCGAAGGGCATCACCGAGACGCGCCCCTCCACCTGCACCGGCGCGGTCACCTCCGCAAAGTTGGCGGGGGCCGCGAGCACGATACGGCGCTCCGTCCCGTCGGGGGTAAAGGTACTGACGCGCTGCAAACGCGCCCCATCCTCCATCGGCAAAAAGGTCAACAAAACGTGCTTCGTCGGGCAGCAGAGCGGTTCGTCCTCCCAATGCAGGGCAGCGTCCACGAGAACATGGCCCTCCCGCACCGCCAAATTGTGGATTTCGGGACGGTCTTCGATGAAAACCGCCTCCCCCTGTTGGGCAAACGTCCCGCCCTGGGGCGCAAAAGTCACCAGATAGGCAAAACTCCCCGACCCGCCCAGGTTGACGCTGAGGAGCGCGGCGGCCAATCCCTCGCCCTGCGCCGTTTCCAGGAGGGTGACATGCGTATCGCCCGCCGTGAAGCGTCCGTCCTGCAGGGTGATTTCGCCGGTATCGGGAAGCGTGACGGTGAGATTACGGAGGGATGCTTCGCCCGCCGAAGAGGGAACGGGCGTTGGAGAAGGGGACGGAGCCGGTGTTGGAGCGGCTTCCGTTATGGATAGCGGCAGCGTCCCCGCAGGGGATGCCGTCAAACGCGGCTCCCCCGCGGGTCTCTCCGTGGGGAGGGGCGGCGCGCCGGCAGCGGGGAGGTTGCAGGCCGCTAAAAAGAGCAGCACCCCCAGGGCGGCGATATTTCGGAATGGGGGGCGCATCAGTCGCCAATCCATTCCACGATGGTGGCTTCGCCCTGCCCGACGCCCACGCACAGGGTCGCCAGGCCGTAGTAGGGACGCTTCTCGTGCGGGGCGCGGCGGCGCATCTCGTGTATCAGGGCTCCCAGAATGCGCGCTCCCGACATCCCCAGGGGGTGACCGATGGCAACCGCCCCGCCGTTGACGTTGGTAATCTCGTAGCGCATCCCCAGTTCGCGCATCACCGCCAGGGCTTGCACGGCAAAGGCTTCGTTGAGTTCGATGAGACCGATGTCGTCCATCGTCAGGCCGGCGCGTTTCAGCGCCTTGCGCGTCGCAGGGATAGGCCCCAATCCCATGATGCGCGGCTCCACGCCGGCGGCGGCGCTGGCGACGATGCGTACCAGCGGCTTGAGACCCAGTTCGCGGGCGCGCTCCTCGCGCATCACCAGCAGGGCCGCCGCCCCGTCATTCAAACCGGAGGCGTTTCCGGCGGTCACGGTGCCGTTCTTGCGGAAGGCGGGCTTCAGGCGGGCCAGTTTCTCCATGCTGGTGTTGCGGCGGGGGCGCTCATCCGTATCCACGACGACGGGGTCTCCCTTGCGCTGCGGGATGGTCACCGGCACGATTTCCTCAGCCATGACACCGCTATCTATGGCAGCAATCGCCCGGCGGTGCGAGGCCAGGGCGAAGGCGTCCTGTTCTTCCCGCGTGATGCCGGTCATTTCCTGGATGTTCTCTGCGGTCTCGCCCATCGCTTCGGTGCCGTAGAGGGCTTCCATCTTGGGGTGGGGGTAGCGCCAGCCGAAGGCGGTATCCCACATGGTGACGTTGCCGTAAGGGTAGGCCATTTCCGGCTTGGGCACGGAGAACGGCCCGCGGGACATGCTCTCCACGCCGCCGGCGATGAAGACGTCTCCTTCGCCGACGTTGATGGCGCGATAGGCCATGTTGACGGCGTGCAGCCCGGAGGCGCACAGCCGGTTGACGGTCACGGCGGCCACTTCCACGGGGAAGTCGGCCAGGAGGGTCGCCATGCGAGCCACGTTGCGGTTGTCTTCGCCGGCCTGGTTGGCGCAGCCCATGTAGACTTCCTCCACGATGGCCGGGTCTATGCCGGTGCGCTCCACGATGGCTTTGAGGACGATAGCGGCCAGGTCGTCCGGGCGGACGGGGGCCAGCGCGCCGCGGAAGTTTCCCACGGGCGTGCGGACAGCATCGATGATGACAGCGGTTGAGTGGTTCATGGGGTAGTTTGGTGGTTGGATAGTTTAGTAGTTGGGTAGTTTGGTAGTTGGATGGTTGGGTGGTTGCCCTCATTTTACCATCGGCGTTCCTGAACATCAGGACATATCCATACGTCTCAGTATCCGATAAACTGTCAACGTTATCCACCGCGAGGGTTCACGTTTCTGCCCGAAGTCCCATCCTTTCCAGTCCCGCCAGACCGACTCCGCCGTAAAACGCCCCTTCTCGTCCGCTTTGCGCCGGACGACTTCGACCATCTCCACCAAACGGCTGTCGTCTCGAACCCAGGCAATCTGCGTCAGAACGTCAACAACGTGCAAGATGTCGTACCACACCATCGGCGCTTTGAGTTTCTCGAATCCGCTTCCCATAGCAAAGAGATAGGGCCGTCGTTCTTTGCGCTG
>JANTFR010000250.1 GCA_024763355.1 Anaerolineales bacterium | reverse complement strand
TCTTTTCGGGGGCGGTCAACAGACCGCGCAGCGCCTCCGCGAAGGCGCTTTCGTCGTTCACCGGGCACAAGTGCCCGTTCTCTCCATTCCGCACCAGGTCGGCAAACCCGCCGATATCCGAGACTACCATCGCCAGCCCCGTCGCCAGCGCCTGCACGCCCACTACCGGCATCCCCTCCGAAAGCGAGGGCATCAGCAGGATGTCTGCCTTCCGCATGTAGTCCACTACCTCATGGGGGGAAACCCAGCCCGGCATGGAAACGCGTCCTTCCAGCCCCAGGCGGGCGACTTCGGCCTCCACTTCGGCACGTTGTGGGCCATCGCCCACAACGGTGGCCTTCCACGGGAGGTCGCGCACCCGCCCCAGAATGCGTACCAGACCGGGGACGTTCTTCTGGGAGGTAAGGCGTCCGGCAAACAGAATGCGCGGCGGATTTCCCACCCGGATTTCGCCGGGGTGCAAGGCGGCCGTATCTACCCCGTTGGGAATAACCTGCACGTTCACCCCATAGTGACGCTGCGCCAGGTCGCGGGTGAAGGCGCTCACCGCCACGACGTGCGCCGCTCTGCGCCAGATGGGAATTGTGAAGGGAAACACCCAGCGGAACCAGCGGTCGGTCTTCTCCGGCACGCCTCCGGGCACATCGCCCAGATGGGCGGTCAGCACATAGGGCAGGCCGGTCAGGCGAGAGAGAGCGTAGGCCGCCGCACCGGAGGGCACGGCGAAATGGGTATGGAGCACATCCGGCTGCCAGCGGCGGATAATCCGCAGCCCGGCAGGGACGGCAGCCGTCACGTAGCCCAGCATGGCGCGCATGTCGCCCTTGTAGGGCCAGCGCCGCAAGGAGGGGAGACGCCAGATACGCACGCCATCGCGCATTTCCTCGCGCGGCAGGTCGCCCCAATGGGCGGTCAGCACGCCGACTTCATGGCCGCGGGCCGCCAGTTTGCGGCAGATGTCTTCGGCCACCTTGCCGCCTCCGCCGCCCACGGGGGGAAATTCGTAGATTACAGTCAAAATGCGCATGGGTCAGGGGGCGGGAGCGAAAACATGAATGCGGGAGGCATCCGGACGGCAGGGTTCCGGCGGGGGAGAAACGGCGATTTCCTGCAATCCGGCAGCGCGGAGGGCATCCTGTACCCAGGTATCCTCCAGCCAGGCTTCCTCAATGAGAGTGTAATCTGCTGTCTGCATCCAGCGCTGTCCCAAACTTTCGTTCCAGCGGCCGAAACGGTAGAGAGTGTCATCCTCTTCACTAATCCAGAAAGAATGGTAATGATTCAACTGGGGGGGATAGACCTCCACATTCGGCAGGTAGAGGAAAATGGCAGGAATCCGTCCCACCCAGGCAACTTGCGCCCCGGCGGGCAGAAGAGCATCAATGGCCGCGCCAGTTTCCCGATAAGCCGTTGGCACGTCGTACCCCGCGCAGGCAAAGAAGTCGTTGCCGCTGCCCAGGATGCGCGTCGGCGTAAACAGCGCGCCAACCAGAAAAAACACTGCCAGCCAGGCGTGCGCGAAACGGCACCAATTTGCCCGCCTGCGCCGCCACACCCAAAATGCCAGACCCGCCAGTAGCAATGCCAACAGCGCGGCGTTGAGGTAGTACATCGCCCGACCGGGAGAAACGCCGCCCCGACCGGCCAGCAAGCGCCAGACGCGCAGCGGCTCCAACAGCGGGCGCACCTGGTGATACCAGGCCGAGTGAATGATGTCGCTGGCCGCGGCATAGGTGATGCCCGCGAAGGCCAGGGCGCTCACCGCCAGCACAAGCGCCGTCCGCAGGGCGCCGGCCTCAGGAGCACGCTCCGGCCACACCAGCGCCAGCAGCACCAGCCCCAGGAAATCGAAATAGGTCTCGTACATCACGATGCACGAGATGCAAAAACCGCCGGTAAAGGCCACCCACAGGTGCAGAAGGTACAGCCCCACCAGCGTCACCGAGAGAAAAACCGCCGCCTTGCGCCGAGTTGCATTCTCCCAACGGGAGGGCCAGAGCAGCCCCGCCCCCAATGCGCTTCCCAAAGTGAGGAAGTGGAGGCGCAAACTCTCCCACAGGTAGAGCCAGTACTCCGTCAGAGGAGCCTTGGAAGCCCGCCCTGCCACAGGCATCCCGGCATTCAGCAGCCGCCAGGGGTCGAGGAAGGGTGTGAGGGAGCGCGGCAGCCAGGCGGCCCACAATTTCAGGATTCCCGGCCAAAAGAGCAGGTGCAGACCGCCCATCAGGAGGGCCGCCATCCCCAAATAGATGCCCGCCTTTTTGAGGCCATGTTGCCACCAGACGTACCCCCACAGGAGCGGCAGAACTGGCGCCATGTTGAGGCGCGTCATCACCATCAAGACCGAGAGCGCCCCCGCCAAAGCAGCCCGCCAGCGGGAAACATCCCTATCCAAAACGAGAAACAGCGTCCAGACGAAGAGGGCGGCCACCTGCGCCTGCGGCAGCCCCATGGAATAAATTTTGATACTCGCCAGGTTGAGGGCAAAAGCCCATACCGCGCCCGCCGCCAGCCAGTCCCCGCCCCAGCGGCGCACCGTCAGCCACAGGCCGAGCAAGAAGAGCAAGGCAAATCCGACCGAAAGATAGCGTCCCGTTTCGAGAGAAGGGCCGAACCACTTCTGGACATAGCCGGGAACCAGGTACGAGAGCGGCATGTGGTTGGTCCACGGGGCATAATCGGCAAAGGGAACGGCGCGCCCGGTGGCGTACAACCAGCCTTTGTATTGGTAAAGTCCTTCGTCCAGAAAAGAGGTGCGTCCGCGCACATTCTGCAAGGCGCGTCCCAGGTACACGGCAAGGCCCAGCAGGGCAAGAGCCAGGGGAGGAAGAGAAAGAGAGGTCTTGTCGTCGTTTCGTAGCATGGATATTCACCACGGGAAGGTGGCTCTCACTTGGGAAGTGACTGTCATCTTTTGCCGCTTGCGCTTGCCCAATCCCAGACGGCATAGAGCAGTAAGGTAACGCCGCCCAACGCCATCGTTTTGAAGATGCTGACCACCGCCCAATCGAGGGGGGTGTAGCGGCGCATGTACCAGGGAAAGAGCCATAGCG
>JANTFR010000249.1 GCA_024763355.1 Anaerolineales bacterium | reverse complement strand
AAGATGGCCCCTCCTTTCTGGGAGTGGCCGGGCTGAACCGGATGTTCGAGGAACTTCTGGGGGAGCGCACCTTCGACGACCTGCGCATCCCCCTCGTGTTGACCGCCGTAGACCTGCACACCGGAGCGGAGGTCTTGCTGCGGGAGGGGCGTGTAGTGGATGCCGTCCTGGCGACGATGGCGATTCCCGGCATCTTCCCGCCGAAGGAGTGGAACGGCGCCTTGCTCGTGGATGGCGGCGTGCTCGACCCCGTTCCCGTGGCCCCCGCTCGCGGCCTGGCCTCCGACGAGGCGGTTGTTGCCGTATCGCTCACGCCTCCGCTGCAATCTGCCCGCAGCCTGACTGCCATGATAAAGCCGCCTCCCGTTCCCGTTTTGGAGCGTTTTGTCCGCAGCCGCGTTGTGCAGGCTTTCAACATCTTTGCCCAGGCCATGAGCATCAACACGGCTGCCCTGACGGAGTTTCGCCTGCAACTCGACTGCCCCGACGTTCTCCTGCGCCCGGAGGTGAGCGACATCGGCGTGTTGGATTACGTCAACGTGGCCGAGATGGCCCGGCGCGGCGAGGCCGTCACTCGCCAGCATTTGGCCGAAATTCGCCGGGCGGCTGCCTGGCCGGGGCGTTTGCGCCGCCGCGTCCTTCCCCGGAGGGCTTGCCGTGGGGCGTGATTTGCGGAAATACGCCTCCCAGACGCAGGCGCGTTCTCTGGCGGCCTTCGTGCTCATCTTGTTGGTGGTGGGCATCGGCCTGATTTATCTCTTCTACGGCCCCGCCAGCGCCATGATGGGCGCGGTGTGCGCCTTGCTCGGCCTGGCTCCCCTTTTGGCGATTTTCCTCGTTCTGCAACTGGTGGATTGGTTTGTGGAACGCGTTGACGACCGATGATGTTTGCTCTCCCTACCGATTTGCTCACCCTCGATGACTGGACGCTGCGCGTTCATCTGCCTCCCGGCCCCGGCCCGCACCCCGTGATGCTCCTTTTGCACGGCTGGTCGGGGAATGAAGACGTGATGTGGGTCTTCGCCAACCGGATTTCGCCCCGCTATTTGATGATTGCGCCTCGCGCCCCTTACGAGACGCCCCGCGGGGGGTATGGTTGGCAGCCCTCCCTGAATGGTTCCTGGCCCTTGACGGACGACCTGCTCCCCGCGGCCCGCTCCCTGTTGGCTTTGCTCAACCGATTGGTTTCCCATCCCCGATTGTCTTCCGGCAACTACCGCCTCTTCGATGTGATGGGCTTCAGCCAGGGAGCGGCAGTGACGGCGGCGCTGGCGCTGGCCTATCCCCGCAGCGTGCGCGCCTTTGCCCTGCTGGCGGGTTTCGTTCCCGAAGATGCCGACGCCTTCCTGCCGGCCCGTCCGCTGGAAGGGAAATCCGTTTTTGCCGCCCACGGCACGGAAGACCGCCTCGTCCCCGTGGAGCGCGCCCGTCAGGGAGTGCGCTTGCTGGAGCAGGCCGGCGCCCAGGTGACGTATTGCGAAGACCGCACCGGCCACAAACTCAGCGCTCGTTGCGCCCGTTCCCTGGCCGATTTTTGGGCGCAGCGCGGCGAAAAAATCCTTGCCCGGAAGCCGCCTTCGTGATAAAATCCCCCCGCTCGTGGTGGCTGTAGCTCAATAGGCAGAGCACCGCACTGTGGATGCGGCTGTTGAGGGTTCAAGTCCCTTCAGCCACCCCTAACCACTCAACACCCCTTGCCCCGCGCTTTTGCGCGGGGCAAGTTTTTTAACGTTGCAGCCTTGGTTGACTGACAAACCGCCGATTGTGGCACCCGAAGCGCCCGGAGGAAAGTGCCGCCAAACAGCGGAAAAAACTCCGGGCTCCCGGTGTCTCTGTGTGGGCCAGGTTATCGGCGTTATAGCCATACCCACGCGGCGGCCAGCGCGGCCAACGTCATGGTGATATTGTCCACGTCTCGGAAGGGAAGCGATTCTATCGAAGCGGCAACCAGCCCGATTCCGAGCAGCGGAAGGCCCCATCCTCCGGCAGGGGGGAGGAAAACTCCGGAGGCTGTGTACACTTGCAAGACGGCCCAACTCGCAGCCCAGCCTCCCAGCCACACGGAGAGCGAACCCGCCAGAGTTTTGCGCTTGCTCCAGGGGAGCGCGGGCGAGGGGAGGCGGCGTCCGACTACATCGGCCAGCCCATCACCTCCGCACATCATCAGCAAGGCCACGATGCCGGCGGGGTGCCCTTTCCAGAAAATTACGGTTAGGAGAACGAACATTATGCCGTAGTAAAGCGGCCCGCGTAAAATTTCGCGGCGGTCTCCCGTTCGCGACATGGCTTGCACCGCGGCCTCGTCGTGGATGATACCCAGCCCCACCAGGGCAAATTGGATGGTGATAGCCAGCGGAACCAGGGCGGCCAGCCAGCGCGAGACGGGACTATCGGGAAACAGCAGCCAGCACAAAACGAAAATCGGGCCGGTGCCGATGTGAATCAATTTTCGGCTCAGATGGGAATCCAGCCAGCCGCGTTCGGCCAGGAAATCCATCATGCGCAGCCAGGCGAGCGCCGCGGTAAAGGTTGTCAATGTGGCCCAAAAGGGGGATAACATTTATTCCTCTCCCGAAGAAATTTCTTTTGAAGTGGTTTTGGGGTGACCGTTGAAAAGTTCCTGAAGCATTTCCGATACTTCACGTCGGCGCTTGAAAGCCATTCGCAGCAAATAGAAAGCCCCGAAAACCAGCAGCAGGGCGAGAATACTGCCAGCGATACCCAACCCGATTACCGTGGTTTCTTTCCACGCGTACTCGTCACCCCAGGAAATCAAGTCGGCCCAGAAAGAAGGCAGCGCCAGGAGAGTGATAATGAACGATGCTGCTGCCAATCCCACCGAAAGCAGCGTGGCTTTGTCGTTGTTGCGCTCCGTCAGGTCTGCCAGGTACAACTCGTCCACGTGGTCGGCCACACTGTTGATGCTATCCACGTTGCGCTGGATGTGCTCGAAAATCTGTGGAATGCCCAAAATACGCATGAAATACTCCGCTTTGTGGACGGCGTATTCGGCGCGGCACCACATAGGAGCATGGCTGATGCTCTGCGCCAGGGCGACGATTCGCCGCAGATG
>JANTFR010000248.1 GCA_024763355.1 Anaerolineales bacterium | reverse complement strand
TGCTGGATGTCCGCACGGACGAAGAAGTCCAGAAAGCCGGTCACATCGAGGGCGCTTCCCACATCTCCCTGCGGGATTTGGCGAAACACCTGGATGTACTCCCCTCCTTCGATACCCCCATCGTGACCTACTGCGGTTCCGGATGGCGGGCAACGATTGCCATGGTGGCTTTGCGAGCCATGGGCTGGGAAAACGTCCGCGCTCTGAAAGCCAAATTCGATGATGTGATTGCCGCTGGTTATCCCATCGTGGAAGGGCTTCCGGAGAACATGGAACTGAACGCCGCCGAACCTGACCCCGCCTTGGTGAAGGCCATGGACGAGATGTTGAGTTCCATCCCTGAAGGGTGGGGCGTTATCAAGGCAGATGCCCTCAATTCCGAACTGGCCGAAAATCCCGACCTGATTGTAATTGATGTGCGCCGCGACGAGGAAGTAGAATCCAAGGGCTACATTGATGCGCCTAACTACATCCACATCCCGCTGGAAGATTTCGTCAAGATGCAAAGCGATTGGCCTGCCGACAAGAATGCCCCTATCGTAGTGTATTGCGGTAGCGGCCACCGCTCCACCATGGCGATGAGTATTCTGTGGGCCTATGGCTACACCAATGTGCGTAGTTTGGCGGGTGGATACGCGGCCTGGACTTCGGCGGGATACGCCACCATTGGCGGCGCCCCCGATTTGAGCGGTGCTTTCAGCGCCATGCTGGATAGCATGACGGCCTATAACACCATCAAGATGGATGACCTCAATGCCGCTCTGGCTGAGGACACCCCGCCTTTCCTGATTGATGTGCGCACGAAGGAAGAGGTCGCCGACCAGGGGCACATTACCGGTGCGGTCAACATCCCCCTGCAGGAACTGGCCCAGCATCTGGATGTCATGCCTTCCTTCGACACCCCCATTGTGACCTACTGCGGCACTGGCTGGCGGGCCACGATTGCCATGGTTGCTTTGCACGCAATGGGATGGAACGATGTCCGCGCCCTGAAGGCTAAATTCTCCGATTGGGTGGATGCCGGCTATGCCGTCACCGAAGGCCCGGCGGAAGAAGCCCTCGTTCTGAATGTTGCCCAGCCGAACCCCGGCATCGTCGCCGAAATTGACAAGATGCTGAGCAACATCCCCAAGGGATATGGCACCATCAAAGTGGATGCGCTCAACTCCCTGTTGGTGGAGAATCCCGACCTCATCGTGATTGACGTGCGCCGCGATGAGGAAGTGCAGGAGAAAGGCGTCATCGCCGCTGACAACTACATCCACATTCCGTTGGAGGACTTCATCAAGATGCAGGGTGATTGGCCTGCCGACAAGGATGCCCCCATCGTAGTGTATTGCGGCAGCGGCCACCGCTCCACCATGGCGATGACCATCCTGTGGACCTACGGGTACACCGATGTGCACAGTCTGGTGGGTGGCTTTGCGGCCTGGGTGGATGCCGGATACCCCGTAGCCGAATTTGCAGCCCCGTAGTGACCGTTTTCTCTCTACGGAGAGCGTTTTCAAGACCTCCGGAGTTCTCAAGACTTCGGAGGTCTTCTTCTTTGGGATGATGGGGGTTTTTGGGCTATAATTCAACCTACTCTTCAGGAGCCTTTATCTGCTTTATGACCCACGAACCCAACACGCCCCTCAGCGAACGCGAACTGGAAGTCCTGCGTCTTCTGGCAACGGGAGCCACCAACAAGGAAATTGCCGGGAAACTGGTCATCAGCCCCAACACCGTCAAGGTGCATTTGCGCAACATCTACGCTAAAATCGAAGTGGCTTCCCGCACCGAAGCCAGCATGTGGGCCGTGCAGCACGGCGTGTTGGATTTGGGCCTTCGGGCGGATGAGAAGCGGGATGGAGAAGAACCGCTGTCCCCGGAATCTTCCCTCGCAGAGGAGGCCTCCCCTTCCCGGAGAGCGCAACGGACTCCCTTTGTGTGGGTTGCTGTTTCCCTGATGCTCCTCCTCGCTTTGACGAGCGGCCTCCTCCTGCGCCGCGCCCTGAGCGAATCCACGCCCGCGCCTGCGGAAGCCTCCCAGTCCGCCGCGGAAGAGCCGCCCAGCCGCTGGCAATCTGCTGCCGCCCTTCCCAAACCGGCCTGGAACATGGCCGCCGGCGTCTACGACGGGCGCATCTACCTCTTCGGCGGGCAGAATGCGGAAGGCCTCACGGGACATACGCTGCGCTATGACCCCGCTGCCGACACCTGGGAAGACCTGCCCGACAAGCCGACTCCCGTCGATGAGGCTCCTGCCGCCCTGCTGGGCGAGAAAATCTACCTCCCCGGCGGGAAACTGGCCTCCGGCGAAGTCACGGCTGCCCTCGAAATCTACGACCCGCGCCAAAACACGTGGACGGAGGGCGCGCCCCTACCTGCCCCCCGCAGTGCGGTCGCCCTGGCCGCCTTCGAAGGACGCCTCTACCTCTTCGGCGGCTGGGACGGGAACGCCTACGCTGCCGAGACCTGGGCTTACGACCCGCAGGAGGACGCCTGGGAAACGCTCACCCCCCTGACCGTGCCGCGCGCCTACGCCCTGGCCGTCACCACCGACAACGGCATCCACCTTCTGGGCGGAGAGAACGCCGCCGGCCCTCTCGCCCTGCACGAAATCTATGCCCCGGCGCGGGAGGGCAGTGCCGAAGGCCCCTGGCGCACCGATGTCCCCTTGCCGCAGGTCGTGGCGCGTCCCCTGGGAGGCAACGTCGCCAATCTGGTCTACCTCTTCTCTCCCGAGGCTGAGCGCACGCAAGGCTGGGTCTTCACGGAAAACAGCGATGCCTGGAACCCTCTGGACACGCCGCCCGTCCCTTTGGATGCGGGCGCGGCGGTTGCGCCGGTGGGAGCGTATTTGCACTTCCTGGGGGGAGAACGCGGCCAGCACTGGACGTACCAGGCGGTTTACATCGTCTCCATCCCCGCCATCCAGCGCTGAAGCAGCGGTGACGCCCCGCGGTGGGCGTTTCTCCTTTTGCCCCCACCCCCGACCTCGCCAAAGTGCGCCACGGGTAGTGCGAGGGCATTGCCCTCGCACTACCCAACCAAAGCCCCGTTTTTTCGGGGTGGGTTTACTACTAAGAAACTTAACAAAAGAATAGTTCATGTAACACCAACGGGTTCGATGCGCATGCCCAACTTAGCGGCTTTGCGCTTAAGGTTACGGATGGC
>JANTFR010000247.1 GCA_024763355.1 Anaerolineales bacterium | reverse complement strand
CCGACAAATTTTTCGCGCACGAAGAGGAAGGCGTTGTTGACGCCCAAAATCACGGAGATGAGCGTCACCGCGACGGCTACTTTCACGCTGGAAACAACCGCGGCCATCATGCGGGCATCATCGAAAAGTCCCACCCGGTCGGGCGTGCTGGATTTGAACCAATCCAGCGTGAAGCCCTGCCAGGGGAAAGAGGCAGAGGGGTTGTTGTTGAAGGCCAGAATGGTGACAATCACCAGGGGCCCCAGCGTAAAAACCAGAATCAGGATGATATAGGCATAGAACAGCCACTGGCTGAGCGATTTTCGAGAACCTGAGGCAGAAAACATCACATGGCCTCCGTCAAATCTTGTCCGGTGATTTTGAGGACAATCCAGACAAACGCCACCGAAAAGGTCAGCAGGATGACCCCGAAGGCGGCTCCCTGGTTTTGATTGAAGCGCACGATGAACTGGTTGTAGATGTTTTCGGTAAACCACAGGCTGTTCTTGCCCCCCAAGAGGGTGACGGTGACGTAGTTGCCCAGGTTTAGCATGAAGACCATGATGCTGCCGACCATGATGCCGGGAGCAGCGTGCGGGATGATGATTTCTCGCATGGTAGACCAGAAATTGCCGCCCAAATCGTAGGAGGCTTCAATCAAACTGTCGTCCAGCGTATCCAGCGAATTGATAATCGGGATGGTCATAAACAGGAGGGAGGTATACACCAGCCCCAGGATGATGGTTCCGTTGTGGTACAGGAACTCAATGTTGTGACGGGTGATGCCAAGAGCCTGCAAAAGGTAACTAAGAACACCCGTTTCCCGCAGGAGAATCATCCAGGTAAAGGCTTGAATCAACTCCGAAACCCAGTACGGAAGCACGATGGCAATCAGGGCCAGGGCTTTCATCTTGCGTCCCAGAACTTTCGTGATGATGAAGGCCGCCGGGAAAGAGACCAGCAGGGTCAACAGGGTGGTGACGATGGAAAAGGTGGTGGTGCGCACGAAGACGTGCAGGTAAAGGGATTTCTGGAAAAAGTTCGCATAATTCGCCAGGGTAAAAGCCCCGCTGCGCCGGTCCATGAAGGAAAGCAGAAACAACTTGATGTGGGGCAGGACGAAGAGCAGCCCAATCCACAAGAGGGTGGGCAGGAGCAGCACCCACAATCCCCGGCTGCGTTTGAGACGGGTTGCGACGCTCATGGTCAGGCCTCCTCTGCAAGCGGAGAAACGCCCCCGGAGGAGGCGACGGGGCGGAAAGCATTGGCCGCGTCCCAGCGCCAGGAAAGGGTCACCAGGTCGCCGAGGGCCACGTCGGGAGCCTGCTCGGTGTGTTGCAGTTTGACGTTGACGGCAATCGGTGTGCTGCCTTCCAGCAGGTTGACGACAATCAGGGAATGCGAACCGTCGAAGTTTATTTCGCTGATTTTGCCGGGGAAGCCGTTCTCGTGCCGTCCGGGACGCAGCGAAATCATCTCCGGGCGGATGAAAAGGTCGGCGGAATCACCGGGGGAAAGCGGTTCTCCCATCCGTCCGGCCATGAGAACGCCCCCGAAATCTATCTCACAGACTTGCTCATCCCGCAGGCGGACGACGCGCCCGCCTTCCAGTTTATTGTTTTCGCCCACGAAGGAGGCCACAAAATGGGTCGCCGGACGGCGGTAGAGTTCTTCCGGCGAGGCAATCTGCTCGATTTTGCCCTTGTTGATGACGGCGATGGTATCGGACATCGCCAGGGCGATGGTCTGGTCGTGGGTGATGTAGACGAAGGTGGTGCCCATGCGCGCCTGGAGGTGCTTCAACTCCAGTTTCATGTCCTGGCGGAGTTTCAAATCCAGAGAGCCGAGCGGTTCATCCAGCAGCAGCACGGTAGGGTCCAGCACCAGACTGCGGGCCAGGGCGACGCGCTGCTGCTGCCCGCCGGAAATCTGGTTGATTTTGCGCCTGCCCAAGCCCTGAAGACCGACGCGCTCCAGGGCCTTGTGCGCCAGGCGTTCCATCTCCGTTTTGCTCATGCCGCCCCGCCGGCGCAGCCCGAAGGTCACGTTACCGAGCACGTCCATCATGGGGAAAAGCGCCAGACGCTGAAAAACCATGTTGCAGCGGCGCTTGTTGGGAGGCACATCGTTGACGCGCTCCCCGCCAATGTAGATATCGCCGGAGGTGGGAGTTTCAAAACCGGCAATCATACGCAACACGGTGGTCTTGCCGCTGCCAGAAGGCCCCAAGATGGAGAAGAAACTTCCTTTGGGAACCTCAAAACTCACGTCATTGACGGCTGCCAAATCGCCGAATTTTTTCGTGACGTGTACGAGAGATACATCAATTTCCTGAGGCATCGCTGAGTCTCCTGCCGCCGTGTAACACATACCCCCACGGAACGAGGCCCGCGGGGGTATGGTTTGAGAAGGCGCATCAGATTATTTTGACTGGGCTGCCTTGACTTGCTCTTCCACGTCAGCCTGAATGTCGGTGGCGTATGAGGGCAGCGGGAAGTACCACTTGATGTTTTCCATCTTTTCCGGAGGCAGACTATCAGCCACCAGTTTGGCGATTTCAGGAGACGCCAGTTCCGCCGAACCTTCGGAGGCCGTCTGGTAGCCGGTATTGTTGACAATCACGGCGGCGTTGTGGGGGTCCATCACGAAGTTAATCCACTCGTAAGCCGCGTCCACGTCCTCAGCCCCGGCAGAGATAGCAAAGGTATCGAACCAGCCCACCGCCCCTTCTTTGGGAACCACGTACTTGAAGCGGGCATCGTCTTTGGCGAGAGTCCAGGCAATGGCATCCCAACTGGTCGCCACCCAGACTTCCTCGGTGGTGAGGAGTTCTTCCAACTGCTGGCGGGAATCCCAGTAGGTGCGCACGATGGGTTTGCACTCAATCAACTTGTCCCGCACCTGATTCATGACCTCGCGATAGGAGTCCTCATCCTTGACCGCTTCGGCGGGGTCCAGTCCCAGGGCGTAAGCGAACATGTAGAGGGTATCGTACTTGGCGCGGTAACTGACCCGTCCTTCGTACTTGGGGTCGCACAGGTCAAGGTAACTCTGTCCGGCATCCGGGGCTTTTTCCACGTTGATGACCATGGCGGTAGTGCCCCACACGAAAGGCAAGGCGTAGGACTTGCCCTCGTATTTGGACTGTTCCAGAATGGAATTCAGGTAGGCCTGGGTAAACTGGTCGGTCTT
>JANTFR010000246.1 GCA_024763355.1 Anaerolineales bacterium | reverse complement strand
TTTCGACCTCGACCGCACTATTGACCAACTGGTCACCAGCCGGCTGTGGGGCTTCCCCATCATGATTGGGCTGTTCGCCCTTGTCTTTTGGCTGACGATTACCGGCGCCAACTATCCATCCCAGTTGATTTTCGACCTGCTGATTGGGAAAGTCTACCCCTGGCTGCGGGACATCACGCAGGTTATCGGGTTTCCGTGGTGGCTGCGCGGCATCCTGGTGGATGGCATGTACCTGGCAACCGCCTGGGTGGTGAGCGTGATGCTGCCGCCAATGGCGATTTTCTTCCCCCTTTTCACCTTGCTGGAGGATTTTGGCTACCTGCCGCGCCTGGCATTCAATCTCGACCCCCTTTTCAAGCGCGCTGGGGCGCATGGCAAGCAGGCCCTCAGCATGATGATGGGGTTCGGATGCAACGCGGCTGGGGTGATTGCCACCCGCATCATTGACAGCCCGCGCGAACGCCTGATTGCCATCATCACCAACAACTTCGCCCTGTGCAATGGGCGCTGGCCGACGCAAATCCTGATTGCTTCGCTGTTCATCGGCGGCCTCGTCCCCGCGTATCTGGCGGGAGTTATCTCCGCCCTGGCGGTAGTTGGGATTGCCCTGTTGGGCGTGCTGTTCACATTCCTGACCTCCTGGGCGCTCTCCCGTACCATCCTGAAGGGAGAGGTCTCTACGTTCAGTCTGGAACTGCCCCCTTACCGCCCGCCGCGGGTGATGCAAACGCTCTACACCTCCCTGATTGACCGCACCATCTACGTTTTATGGCGCGCTGTGAAATTTGCCATGCCCGCCGGGGCGGCTATCTGGCTGGTCGCCAACCTGACCATCGCCGGGGAACCCCTGGCGGCCTACCTGGTGCGTTGGCTGAACCCCTTGGGCGTGCTGGTCGGTCTCAACGGTATCATCTTGCTGGCTTATGTGGTCGCCATCCCGGCCAACGAAATCGTCATTCCCACCATCTTGATGCTTACCACTTTGTTGCACGGCATTCACGGCGTGGGCGCGGGCAGCGGCGTGCTCTTTGAAGTGGAAGACCAGGCCACCCTGATGAGCCTTTTTCAGGCCGGGGGCTGGACTCTGCTCACGGCAGTCAACCTGATGCTCTTCAGTTTGATTCACAACCCGTGCAGCACAACGATTGCCACCATTTACAAAGAAACCGGCAGCCGCAAATGGACGGCGATTGCCACCCTGCTGCCCGTTTTCCTGGGCTTCGCGGTGACGTTCGTCGTGGCGCAAATCTGGCGGTTGGTGGGGTGAAGTGCCACGTATCATGTGTCACGTGCCAAGTACCCGCGTGCTTCTCCACTTCCCCACTTGCCAACTTTCCTACTTTCTCCCATGTCCTCCACCACCCCTGCTGTAGAAGACTACCTCAAAACCATCTACTCCCTGTGCGCTGAAGGGGAGCGGGCCTCGACGACGCACATCGCCGAAGCCTTGCAGGTCGCGCCCGCGTCGGTGACCGGCATGTTGCGTAAACTGGCAAGCGCGGAGCCGCCGCTGGTGGTCTATCACAAGCACCACGGCGCGACCCTCACGTTGGAGGGAGAGCGCGCTGCTATCGAAATTGTGCGCCACCACCGCCTGCTGGAGACTTTCCTGCACGATATTCTGGGGTACGCCTGGGATGAAGTCCACGAGGAGGCCGACCGCCTGGAGCACGTCATCTCGGAGACCTTCGAGGAGCGCATTGCCCAGGTACTGGGGAACCCGGCCCGCGACCCGCACGGAGACCCCATCCCCAGCCGCGACCTGGAGATGCCTCCCTCCACGCTGACCCGCCTGATAGATTTGCGTCCTCCGCAGCGCGGAGTGGTTGTCAGGGTGAACGATGCCGACTCCGCTTTATTGCGTTACCTGGGGGAATGCAGTTTGCTGCCGGGGACACGCTTCACCACTGTGCGGTATACTCCTTACGACGAGACAATTTCCCTGCGTCTGGAGGGCGCTTCTGAGACGATTGTCCTCGGCCCGCGCGCCGCCCGTCAGGTTTTTGTGCGGCGGGAAGACGAGCGATAGATGGCGGACGATAGACCGGACGTTCTGCAATCCGTTGGATAATGAGTATATGAACGGTACATCCTCTGCATTGGAAGAATTTCTGAAGAAACTCAAGGCCTTGCTGCCGTTTCTGCGCGAAAAACATCATGTGCAGACGTTGGAAGTGTTTGGTTCGTACGTGCGCGGTGAGGCAAAAGCCGAAAGCGACCTGGATTTGCTGGTCACCTTCGACGAAGTGCCCACTTTGTTCCAGTTCGTTGCACTGGAGAATTTCTTGAGCGATGAATTGGGGGTGAAGGTAGATTTGGTAATGAAGGATAGTCTGAAGCCTTCCATCGGCAAATACATTCTGGAAGAGGCGCACAAAATATGAGCAAGGGGCGCATCTATGATTTTTGGCGAGAACTGCTTCGGACGGACATCATACCGCAGCAATCCCGGAAGTCTGCCCTCCTCCCCTTGCGGTGAAGCGTCAAGTGTCCACGTACCACGCACCAATGCAACTGATGAACCGACGCAACCAATGAACCAACGTAACCGATGAACCGATGAACCGACGCAACCAATGAACCAACGTAACCGATGAACCGATGAACCAACCAACCAACGAACCAATCCTCGGCATAGATGTAGGCGGGAGCGGCATCAAGGGCGCTCCCGTAGACCTCGCCAGCGGCGCTTTGCTGGCAGAGCGTTACCGCATTCCCACCCCCGCGGGGGCCAAGCCGGGGGACGTGGCCGAAGTGGTGGCCCGCATTGCCCGTCATTTCGACTGGGATGCTCCCATCGGCGTGGGGTTCCCCGCCGCCGTGTTGGACGGGGTGGTCAAAACGGCCTCCAACATTCACCGCTCGTGGCTGGGAGTGGACGCCCCTCAACTGTTCTCGGAGGCTGCCAACTGCCCCGTGACCGTCCTGAATGACGCCGACGCCGCCGGCCTGGCTGAGATGCGCTTCGGCGCGGGACGAGACCGCACAGGGACGGTTTTCATTGTCACCATCGGCACCGGCCTGGGGACAGCCCTTTTTGTGGACGGGCATCTCGTCCCCAATACGGAACTCGGCCATCTGGAAATCCGCGGCAAGGAGGCCGAGATGCGCGCCTCGGACGCCGTCCGTAAACGCAAGAAACTCACCTGGAAGGCGTGGGCAAAGCGTTTCGACGAGTATCTGCACACGTTGGAAAAACTTTTCTGGCCTTCTCTCTTCATCCTGGG
>JANTFR010000245.1 GCA_024763355.1 Anaerolineales bacterium | reverse complement strand
AGTAGTATTTGCGCTTTTTGCTCATCGTTACGGCCTCCTGTTTTGTGTACTATAACATGGTTGCCGTTTTTCCATTTCCGTCTGAGGCAAAACACAAGGAACCCTAAATAGTTTAGCGCAACAACACCGCAAACAAAGCATACCCAGAAACCAACCCCGGAAACCAAAGCATTCAACGACTTGCGCCAAACACTTTTGCCTTTCCAATGAGTACCAGCCCACCAAGAAAAAACAAAACCTATCGCACTGATGAGGGTAAACATCAATCCGATAAACAAACGTCTAGAGTACATTGTGCAATCCTGTTTTTTTAAACAATTAGGGGAATGTTGTTAATGCTAATCAAGGACACGCCTACCTCATTCGTATTGCCCAGATACTCGCATCCTGTTTAAATTACCGGAACCGTATCACCAGGGCTGGCGGGAAGGGAAATCTAGTTCGTCCAGGGACGCTAGGCTCCGCTTGCAGGGTTGAAAGGGAGTGCGCTACGCCTGTCGAAATGAGACTGGATGGGGTCCTGATAATGGCAATAGCAGCGTTGTAGGGACACTTCAATGGATAATCTGCTGTGCAACAGTGTACATTGCTACCAAAATTAAACTACCCAACAAGCCAACAGTCACAATAGTATAAATCTTGGCCTTGAGTTCTACCTTCTTGCGTACACCAACCGGCACAAATTCGTTGTAGTATACCCAAGGATTGACGTTTTTATCCCAGGGGAGGTTCGCTTTATCTTTGATGTAAGTAGTAGAAGCCCCCTTTTGCTTCAACTGACGAAGATAGGGGTTTTCGTCAATGTCAGGGGGATGACCAGCCATTAAAGCATTTGCAATTACGACAAACGCACGGACTTCGGCAAAATTGTTGTAGGAAACCATCGTTGGGTCAAAAGGATTTACCGGCCAGAGGTGATAGTTCCGAGGTAAAGCATTTTTTGTCTCCTTTGTGGTGATTCATATGCCCTCATGTACTGCTGTAGCAGAGAGAACGGAAGTAACCTCGCTGATTTCTTGCCAAGGGACATTCAAAATCATCTGCTTGTCTGCCCAGATGGAACCGTCAGAGCGAATGCCCTCCGTACTCAAAACAATTTTCACCAATTTTTTAGGTACGTGTCCGAGAAAGTTAAGCCCCCATTTATGGGTTACACCACACCAGAATACATATTCATGCCCAGTCGTCACTTGCACGTTTTTCCTCCAATTATACTGCGCTCGCAGGCGAACAACAGTACCATTCTCCATTCATCATTCCGCCTTCTGCATTCCTCACTCCCCCACAAACTCCATGAACACCCGGTTGCCCAGCAGGCGCGCCCTGGGGGTCAGGCGCAGACGGTCCGCATCGGCCCATTCCAGCAGGCCGAGGGCGGTCAGGCGGGCGATTTGGGCGCCGTAGACCTCCGGCAAGGGCGCTCCGAAACGGGCCGCAAAACGCGCTGCCGAGACGCCCTCCCGCGTCAGGCGCAGACCCATCATCAGGTACTCGCCCATCTCTTCGGCGGAAGTCAGACGGCGGGCCTCCACGGTGGCGGGAGTGCGCGGGAAGGCAAGCGGGCGCGCCGGCGGCGCATCCAGGCGGCGGATGTAGGCCCGCGGGGCACGCGCCGTCACCGTCCGCAGGCCGGGCACGTAACCGTGCGCCCCCGCGCCCAATCCCAGGTAGGGTTCGCCGCGCCAGTAGCGCAGGTTGTGGCGGCAGGCGTAACGCTCCCCCCGCGCCCAGTTGGAAATTTCGTACTGCACGTACCCCTCCCGCACCAGGCGCGCCGCCGCCCACTCGTACATCTCGGCGGCCAGGTCGGGGTCGGGAGGGGGGAGCAGGCCGCGCCCCACCCAGTGCTGCATGGGCGTGCCGTGCTCCAGGGTGAGGGCGTAAAGCGCCAGATGCTCCGGATGCAGCCCCAACGCCAGTTCCAGCGTGCGCTGCCAATCCGCCGGACGCTGCCCCGGCAGGCCGAAAATCAAATCCAGGTTGATATTCTCGAAACCGGCCCGCCGCGCCCAGGTGACGGCCTGAATGGCCTGGGGGTAATCGTGGATGCGCTCCAGGAGGCGCAGTTCGGCGGGGTTGGCGGATTGCACCCCGAAACTGAGGCGGTTGACGCCCAGGGAGCGCAGGCCGCGCAGGTAGGGGAAATCCACCGTGCCGGGGTTGGCTTCCAGACTGATTTCGGCCTCCGCATCGAGGGAGAAGGATTCCCGGAGGGCGCGGAAGACCTCCTCCAGGGCGTTTAGCGGGAGCAAAGAGGGGGTGCCGCCCCCAAAGAAAACGGTAGCCACCCGCAAAGGGGATTCCGCCTGCTCCCCCAAAAAGCGGATTTCCTTTTGGAGGGCGCGGACGTACTCCGGAATGAGGTCATCCAGCCCGGCGTAGGTGTTGAAATCGCAATAGGCGCAGCGATGCCGGCAGAAGGGGATGTGCAGGTACAGGGCATAGGTCTCCATGCGGAAAGTATAGCACCGAAAAACTGGTATAATGCGCTCCGTTGCCGGTTCTCCGGCACGGTAAACGCCTATGAAAACCGATTCTGCGCAAACTCCCCGCGTGTGCCCCACCTGCGGCTCACGCATAGCCCCGGATGCGACCCGCTGTGTGGTGTGCGGCGCCGATTTGACCCGCAGCGGCGGCGAAAGCGCCCCGGAAGTGCCCAGCAGCCGGGTTCCGGAAATCACGCTCAGTCTGCCGGCAGCGATGCTGGCGCTGGCAATCTTCGTCGGACTGGGCGCGGTGATGGTCTTCTTTGCCCTGCGCTCTACGGGGCGGGTGGTGGAACCCACGCCGACCTCCAGCCCGACGCCCACCAGCACGGCCACGCTGACCCCCACGCCGATGACGCCCACGCCCACGGCCACGCCGCTGCCCTCCCCCACCCCGTTGACCTACGTGGTGACGGCGGGCGACACCTGCATCGGCATCGCCGCCCGCTACAGCGTCTCGGTGCAGAGCATCGTGCTGCTCAACAATCTGGATTGCAACAGTCTGGTAGTGGGCAGTTCCCTGCTCATCCCGCAGCCCACGCCGACCAACACGCCCCCGCCGACAGCCACCCTCAGCCCGGCGGAGGCCACCGAGGCCGCCTGCGAGAAGGTGACCTACAAGGTGCAGGACGGGGATACGCTGAGCGGGATTGCGGCCTACTACGGGGTGCCGATGGAGGCCATCCGCAGTTACAACGGGCTGCCCTCCGAGACGGTCTATACCGGCCTGACGCTGGTCATCCCGCTGTGCGAGAGGCCCCCCACCCCCGGCCCGACGCCTACGCCGACCTCCCC
>JANTFR010000244.1 GCA_024763355.1 Anaerolineales bacterium | reverse complement strand
CTGCGGGCGCTGGCTTTCGACGCCGCCCGCGCCGTCTTCCGGGTTGCAAACCGTATGGATGCGGGAGCCTTCATCTTCGAAATCGCCCGCTCCGAAATCGGCTACACCGCCCAGCGTCCCTCGGAATACGTCGCCAGCATCCTGGCGGCGGCCATCGCCGAAGGATACCGCGGCCCGGTTTTCATCCAGGGCGACCACTTCCAGATTTCCGCCAAACGCTACGCCGCCGACCCTGAAACCGAAGTCCAGGCTGTGCGCGACCTGATTGTAGAAGCCGTCAAAGCCGGGTTCTACAACATCGACGTGGACACCTCCACGCTGGTAGACCTCAGCCAGGCGACCATCCCGGAACAGCAGGCTCTCAACGCCCGCCTCTCCGCCGAATTGACCGCCTTCATCCGCCGGCACGAACCGCAGGGAGTGACCATCTCGGTCGGCGGCGAAATCGGCGAGGTGGGCGGGCACAACTCCACGGAGGAAGAACTGCGCGCCTACATGGACGGCTACCGCGCCGCCCTGGGAGACGCGGTTGGGCTGAGCAAAATCAGCGTGCAGACGGGCACTTCCCACGGCGGCATCGTCCTCCCGGACGGCTCCATCGCCCGCGTCAAGGTGGATTTCGACACCCTCCACCGCCTGAGCGTAATCGCCCGGCAGGAATACGGCATGGGCGGGGCGGTGCAGCACGGTGCATCCACCCTACCGGAGGAGGCTTTTGGCAAATTCGTCGAGGCCCAGGCCATCGAGGTGCATCTGGCAACCAACTTCCAGAACATCCTCTACGACCGCCTGGAAGAAGACCTGCGGGCGGAAATCTACGCCTACCTGGACAAACACCACGCCCACGAGCGCAAACCGGAAATGACCGACGAGCAGTTTTACTACAAGACGCGCAAGCGCGCCCTCGGCCCCTTCAAAGAGCGCCTGTGGGACATGAACCCGTCCCGGCGGCAGGCCATCGCCTCTGCCTGGGAAGCCCAGTTCGAGAAGTTGTTCACTCTGCTGGGCATGGCCGGGACACGGCAATACGTAGAAGCCCACATCCATGCCTCCCCCATCGCCCCGCAGTTGGGCGATTACCTGGGCGAGGCCGCCGCGGAAGAAGATACCCGCGATTTGGCGGATTGAGGCGTTTGCCCCCAACGACAGCCAGGACAATTGGCGACGGGGTTGTGGGTGGCGATTCATGAATCGCCACCCACAACCCAAACCTGCCAAACGGAGACGCGATGCCATCTAAAAACCAGGGCGCAAGCCCCAAACGGTACACTCTCATTCCCCGCACGCTGATTTTCCTGACCCGCGGGGCAGAAATCCTGCTGCTGGAAGGCGCCCCGCACAAGCGCCTGTGGGCCAGCCTGTACAACGGCTTCGGCGGGCACATCGAGCGCGGCGAAGACCCGCTCTCGGCGGCGCGCCGTGAATTGACCGAAGAATCCGGCCTGCAAGCCGACCTGTGGCTGGCTGCCACCGTGACGATAGATACCGGCCCGGATACCCCCGGAATCCTGCTATTCGTCTTTCGGGGAGAGGTCACGGGAGGGCTGCTGCGCCCCTCCACCGAGGGAAGGCCACATTGGGTGCCGCGCGCCCGCCTGGACGAACTGCCGTTGGTAGAGGACCTCCATACCCTGCTGCCCCTCATTCTGGAGCAGAAAGCACAGCAGCAGCCTGTCTATTTGCTGTACACCTACGACGCGCGGGGGAAACTGCACATCCGCGTCCAACCTTGAAACGCATTGGAACCCTGTTCAGCCCTGGTATCTATCCGAAAAAGGCACCCAGGGTCGAGGCAACGCGAGCGTATGCCGAAATTCCCCCGCTCGCGTTGCGCAAAGTCAAAACGAAGCCCGGCACTCAGGCCGGGTGACAGGCTCTTGGCAAGAGCCTGTCACCTGGGGGTTCTGGACAGAGCCAATAGTATAAAGTTACGGATACGGAATCGGCGTAGGGGTGGGAGTAGGCGGCGTCCAATTCTTCAGTATTAGCGGAAGATACTGACTGCCCGCCGGATACGGATACGGGTACGGATACGCGCCTCCCGCCGCAGCGGAACAACTGCTGCCGGAGACCATGCTAACCAGGAACGCCAGAACAAGCACCAGCACGAACACAACGGTGATACTCATGGCAGTCTTCATGTCAACATCACCTCCACAAATATAAAAATCAGAAACTTTTGTTGCATTTTACATTATTGCACGATTTTTGTCAACTTGACTTTGTTCGCCCTCTGGGTTAGACTATACGCATCAGGTTTGGCTATACGCAGAAGAAAAACCCTGCCCAAAACATTCCCCGGAGGCACCATGTCCACCGAATCCCCCCCCGCCGAAGTCACCCATCTCACCACGCAAACCGCGCTGGCGCCGGCCATCGAGGCCTGGGCGCTCTATCTCGAAGACCAGGGACGTTCCCCCCACACCGTCAAAGCCTTTACCGCTGACGTGCGGCTGCTGGCTTCTTACCTGCCGCCCGGTTATCCTCTCGGCCAGGTCAGCACTACCGATATCAACAATTTCCTGGACTGGATGGAACACAAACGCGGTGTGCCGTGCAGCGCCAAAACGCTGGCCCGGCGTATCACATCCATCAAGGCTTTTTTCCGCTGGCTGCACAAGTACGGCATCATCCTGCGCGACCCCGCCGAGAAAGTCGTGCAGAAATCTGTCATCAGCCCCCTCCCCACCGTGCTGACCCCCGAAGAAGTGGATGCGCTCATGCAGGCGGCCCTGGCGCACACCACAGGTGCCAAACCCGACCGGCGCTACTTCATGCTCTTCGATTTGCTCATCCATACCGGGATGAAAAAGAGCGAGGTGCTTTCTCTGCGGGTCAATCACCTGGAATTTGAAGCCCCCGACGGTCCCCTCGTTTTCGTGCGCTACGCCAGCCCCCAGCACCGCTACAAGGAGCGCAAACTCTCCCTCCCTCCGGAGTGGGTAGAAGCCTACCCCCTCTATGAAGCCCAGTACAACATCACCGACCGGGTCTTCCCCTGGGCGCAGCGCACCCTGGAATACCTGCTCGAAGACTTGAGCAAGGAGGCCCGTCTGGAAAAGCACGTCTCCTTTGAAATGTGCCGCTGGACGTGTGCCCTACTGGATTACACCGCCGGGATGGAGCGGGACGCCATCCGTCAGAAACTGGGTATCTCCAAAATCCAGTGGCGGGAGGTGCGTAACAAACTGAGCCGCCTCGCCCAGTAGCGCAGACCTCACCGGTCTGCCGCGTTTTTAGACTTGTGAGGTCTGCGGCGGCAGGTGAGCGAGAGGACGTTGC
>JANTFR010000243.1 GCA_024763355.1 Anaerolineales bacterium | reverse complement strand
TCGTATTCGATGACGGCCTTGCGTTTCAGGTCTTCTTCTTTCAGGCCGAAACCGTGCAGCCCGACTTCGTAGGTCAGCGATTTGCGGAAGGCCTGTTTCATATCGCGCAGGTTGATGCGGTCTTGGGGGCGTTTGGGGCCGGCCAGGGCGGGTTCCACGCTCCCCAGGTCGAGTTCCAGCGTATCGGTGAACTCCGGGTGGGGGGTGTTCTCATCCCGGAAGAGACCTTGCGCCCGCAGGTAGGCTTCCGCCCGCTCGATGACTTCTTCAGGGCGTCCGGTGAGGCGCAGGTAGCGCAGGGTTTCCTTGTCCACGGGGAAGAAGCCCATCGTAGCGCCGTATTCGGGGGCCATGTTGGCAATCGTAGCCCGGTCGGGGAGGGCCATGTGGTCGAGACCGGGGCCGTAGAACTCGACGAACTTGCCCACCACGCCCTTTTCGCGCAGCATCTGGACGATGCGTAACACCAGGTCGGTGGCAGTAACGCCATCCTGCATTTTGCCGTAGAGTTTGAAGCCAATCACGTCGGGCAGGAGCATGTCAATCGGCTGGCCGAGCATGGCGGCCTCGGCCTCGATGCCGCCCACGCCCCAGCCGACCACGCCGAGGCCGTTAATCATCACGGTGTGAGAGTCGGTGCCTACCAACGTATCGGGGAAAGCGACCATCTCGCCCTCGATTTCACGGGCGGCGACGACGGGGGCCAGATATTCCAGGTTGACCTGATGGATGATACCCGTGGCGGGAGGCACGACCCGGAAGTTGTCGAAGGCATGCTGCCCCCATTTGAGGAACTCGTAGCGCTCGCGATTGCGCTGGAATTCGATTTCCACGTTGCGCTGCAAGGCGTCCGGCGTGGCGAAGAAATCCACCTGCACCGAGTGGTCAATGATGAGGTCCACCGGCACGACGGGGTTGACCTTTTTGGGGTCGCCGCCCAGCCGGGCCATCGCCGAGCGCATGGCGGCCAGGTCCACCACGGCGGGCACGCCGGTGAAATCCTGCATCACGACGCGTCCGGGAACGTAGGGAATGCCGGGGCGTTTGGAGGCCTTCGGTGTCCAGGCGGCGATGTTCCTGACGTCCTCCTCAGTGATGGATTCCCCATTCAGGTTACGCACCGCGTTTTCGAGCAGGATGCGGATGGAGAAGGGGAGACGCTTGAGGTCGGTCAGCCCGGCCTTTTCGAGGGCCTCCAGGCGGTAGATGGTGTACTCGCCGTGGGAGGTCTTGAGCGTGTCACGTGCGTTGAAGATGTCTTTGGTCATGGGAACTCCTGGTTGGGTAGTTGGGTAGTTTGGTAGTTCATTGGTTCATCGGTTCATCGGTACATTGGTTCGTTGGGTGCACGGCGCACTTTGCACGGGTTTCCGTCGGTCGGCTATCGTCCCAGAATCGCGTCCGTCATCCGGGCGAGGCGGGACACGAAGCGCACGTCATGGACGCGGACAATGTCTGCGCCGCGCAGGATTCCCACCACCACGGCGGCGGCAGTGCCCTCCAGACGCTCATCGGGCGGCAGGTCCAGGGTGTAGCCGATGAAGGATTTGCGCGACGGCCCCAGCAAAACGGGGTAGCCCAGCGCGCGGATTTCGTCCAGGCGGTTGAGCAGTTCCAGATTTTGCTCCACGGTCTTCCCGAAGCCGATGCCGGGGTCGAGGATGAGGTTCTCTTTCGGGATGCCGGCCTCCCGCGCCAGGGCGACGCTTTCCAGCAGTTCGGTTTTGACTTCGCCCAGCAGGTCCTCGTATGCCACGCCCACGTAACGCCCTCCCAGGCGGGCGCGCACTTCAGCGCTGTTGGGGAGGCTGCGGTTGTGCATCAGGATGACGGGCGCGCCGTAACGGGCAACGAGGGCGGGCATGTCAGGGTCGCCGCGCAACCCCCAGATATCGTTGACGAGGTGTGCGCCGGCCTCCAGGGCGGCCTCGGCGACGGAGGCTCTGTACGTATCCACCGAGATGACCGCTTCGGGGAAGCGCTCCGCCAGGGCGCGGATAACGGGAATCACCCGGGCGGCTTCCACCTCCGGGGGAACGGGAGCCGCTCCGGGGCGGGTAGATTCTCCGCCGACATCCAGAATATCGGCGCCATCATCCAAAAAGCGCTCCGCCTGCCGCAAAGCGGCCTCCACGGGGTCATCTGCCACGGCCAGTCCATCGCCGGAGAAACTGTCCGGGGTCAGGTTGAGAATACCCATCACCAGGGTGCGGCTTCCGAGAGCGGGCAGCAGGCGCTTCAGACGATTTTGGTCAGCGGTTCGCTCAGCCATGCCTCGGCCTTCTCCATATCGAGGAAGATGCGCATTTCGACGCCGCCGCCGGGGGTGAGAGCGGCGATGCGCTCCACCGCCTCCAGCACGGCTTCGCTGGAAACCACCACGGCCAGACGGATGTTGCGCGCCGCCGGGTCGGTGTTCAGTTCGAGAGCGTATTGGAGGGCATCTTCGGAAACGTCTTTGAGAAGGCGCAGGTCGTAGAGGTTGCGCGTCAGGCGGTCGGAATCGAGCAGGTGGGCGAGGGCGAAGTTGCGCCAGTGTTCCAGGGTGCGGGCATCCAGCGTTTCGAAGGTAAAGTGCATCCCGCCATCGGGACGGCGCACGACGGTATACCCGATTCCCGGCTCAGATTTCCATTGCAGGGGTTTGGGTTTGAGGTCGGCGTCACTCATGAGAAATCGCTCCTGTGGGCAAATGCTGCGGGAGTACCATTGTACCGCGCTTTGAAAAATACACCGCTGTCTACACGCCGCTGGCGGTATATCGCAGTACCCCGGCGGTGGAGATTTCGGCGCACAGCACCGCGGCGCGCTTGCCCAGGAGCGGATGCCGCCATTGCGGGGCTATCTCACACAAGGGAACGAGCACGAAAGCGCGCTGCGCCATGCGGGGATGGGGGATGCACAACTGCGGGGTCTCCAGCACCAGGTCGTCGTAGGCCAGAATGTCCAGGTCAATCTGCCGCGGGCCGTAGCGGAAGGTGGCCTGCCGTCCCAGGCGGGTCTCGATGCTCTTCAAGCGGCGGAGCAAACGCCGCGGGGGAAGATGAGTCAGGCCGCCGAGCACCATATTGAGGAAGGCGGGCTGGTCGGCGTAGCCCCAGGGGGCCGTCTCGTAAACGGAAGAGCGCGCCGTCACCTGCACCCAGGGAGTCAGGGCGCGCCCGGCGGCCTCCAGATTGGCGGCGCGGTCTCCGAGGTTGGATCCGAGGGAGAGGAAGACGAAGGACATGCTGTTTGGACCGTGGACGGTGGACGGTGGACGGTGGGCGGTGGACGATGGACGGTGGATGGTGGACGGT
>JANTFR010000242.1 GCA_024763355.1 Anaerolineales bacterium | reverse complement strand
GCCGAGAAGGCCAGAAAATCGGCCTGGAGTTCCTCCACGTTCACAGGCAGGTGCGGGACGGACTGTGCCCCATCCACCAAAGCCAGTGCGCCGATGGCGTGCGCTGCGGAGATGATTTCTTTGGCCGGGTTGATGGTTCCCAGCACATTGGACATGTGGGTGAAGGCCACCAGTTTAGGGCGGTGCTGTTCCAGCAAGCGGTAATAAGCCTCCAAATCCAGCAGGCCCTCCTCGGTGACGGGGACGAATTCCAGCCGCAAACCCTTTTCCGCGGCCACTATCTGCCAGGGGACGAGATTGGAGTGGTGCTCCATCTCGGTCAGGAGGATGACATCCCCGGCTTGCAGGTTGCGCCGCGCCCAGGTGTACGCCACCAGATTGATGGATTCGGTCGTGTTGCGGGTGTAAACTACCTCGCGGGGGTCTGCTGCCCTGATGAAACGGGCGATTTTGGCGCGGGCGTCTTCGTAGGCCGCCGTGGCCTCCTCCGCCAGGGCGTGGATGCCGCGATGGATGTTGGCGTTAGCCTGCTGGTAGAAGACATCCATTACCTCGATGACCTGCCGTGGCTTTTGTGCGGTGGCTGTCGAATCGAGGTATACCAGCGGGACGCCGGGATGTACCTCGCGTTGCAGGACGGGAAAATCGGCGCGAATGCGTCCCGCGTCGAGAGGGGGGATGGAAGGGTTCATGGAATTTCCGTGAGCGAGGAACGACGCTTTTTGCGCGGGTTGCCGGTGTAAAGCGCCATATTGGGCGAATCTTTGGGACACCACAGGACGCGGTCGGGTACCATCCAGCCGTCGGTGAGATAAACATTGCGCTGGAACTGTACCGCCACCATTTTAGGGTCTACCTGAACGACGACGCCGACTACCCAGCCGCGGACGCGGTTGTTCTCATCATCGTCGTGGTCGCAATAGACTTTGACGCGGTCTCCAACTTTGTACTCGTATTTGTCTTGTGGTGCACTGGTGAAATGCAGTTCTGCCAAGATTGCCTCCTGATTACCGCTTGTGCGTAAGGACTCGACGTATAGGAAGAAAGGCGGACAGGGTCCGCCTTCATAATTTTACCTCTTTTCCTTGCCGATTGGGGGCAATTTTCAGACCATTTTTTCATGGATAGCCCCTTCGAAGCGGGCGCGGACGCCCTGGAAGGGAATGCGCTCCATGATGGGGGTGAAGAAACCCTCCACAATCAGGCGCTCGGCATCCTTTTGGGGAATGCCACGGGAACGCAGGTAGAATAGTTCTTCAGGGTCCACCTTGCCCACTGTGGCGCCATGTGTGCAGCGTACATCATCGGCCAGAATTTCCAAGCCGGGAATGGAATCGGCGCGCGCTTTGCGGCTGAGGAGCAGATTGCGGTTGGCCTGGTAGCCGTCCGTCTTCTGTGCGCCGGGGGCGACGTAAATCATGCCCTGCCATACGGAGCGGCTCTTGTCTTCCAAAGCACACTTGAAGAGCAAGTCGCTGGTGGTGTGGGGGGCGAGGTGGTTTTGCTGGGTGTCGTAATCCAGATGCTGCGAATCTTCGATGAAGGAGAAGCCGGACATGCGCCCCTCGGCCCCCTCTCCCATCAAGTCCAGGTCGGCGAAAGTTTTGGTGAGGCGGCTGCCGAGAGCGCCGAAAATCCAGTCCAGTTTGCCGCCCCGCAGGACGCGGGCGCGCTCGTGGGTGAAGTTCCAGGCGCTTTGTCCCCAGGATTGCAGTTCGACGTAGCGCAGGTCGGCATTTTCGCCGACGTGGATTTCGACGATGCCGGCGTGGAAGGTCTCGGCCTCGTCGGGGGAGGCCCACTCGTGGACGTAGGTGAGAGAAGCGCCTTCGTCCAGATAAATCAGGACGTGGGAGAAGTAAGCCAGATTGTCTCCTGCTCCCCACAGGATGCTGTGCAAGGGGGCCTGCACATGGACGTTGGGTGGCACGTAAATCAGCGTGCCTTGCTGGGCCATCGCGGCGGCCAGGGCGGCGAACTTGCCCTCATCGGGGCGCACGACCTGCCCCAGGATTTTCTGCAAAATCTCCGGGTGGGTGCGTTCCGCGGTGGCAAAATCGGTGAAGACCACACCCTGGGCAGCGATGTCTGCCTCGAGAGTAGTCCGCACTCCCGCCGCCGTAAAGAGCATTTGCCCTCCGTGTTTGGCATCCACCAAAGGGGTGAGCAATTTTTCAGGGACGGGAGGCAAGGCGGCGCCTTCTTCCGGAGAGGGAAGTCGGAAACGCGCCGGGTCGAGACGGCGGATATCGGTGCGCCGCCAGGCTTCCTCGTTGGTGTCGGGGATGGGGAGGTTGCTGAAGGCTCCCCAGGCCCTTTCGCGGTAGGCTTGCACTGTACCGCGGGAGGCGGGCAGCATTTGGGGGGTGAAGGCAAATTCGGTGGAAAGTTCACGGCGCTTGCGGGCGGCGCGAACGACTTTTTTCACTTGTGGGGTCATGGGTTCCTCTGTGGCGCTATCCGATGGAGCCTTCCATTTGTAACTGGATGAGGCGGTTCATTTCGATGGCGTACTCCATGGGGAGTTCTTTAACCAGTGGCTCGATGAAGCCGGAAACCACCAGGGAGGTGGCCTCTTCTTCGCTCAGGCCGCGGCTCATCAGGTAGAAGAGTTGTTCTTCCCCTACTTTGGAGACGGAGGCCTCATGCCCTACGGTAACATCCTGTTCCTCGATTTCGATGTAGGGGTAGGTGTCGGAGCGGGAGGTTTCATCCAGCAGAAGAGCGTCGCAAACCACATTGGATTTGCAGCCTACGGCTTCGGGGTAGACCTTGAGCAGGCCTCGATAGGCAGCGCGTCCGCCGTCTTTGCTGATGGATTTGGATGTGATTTTGCTTGTGGTATGCGGGGCTACGTGGATGACCTTGCCGCCGGTATCCTGATGCTGGCCGCGGCCGGCAAAGGCCATGGAGAGGATTTCGCCGTGGGCGCGGGGGCCGACCAGGATGCAGGAGGGGTACTTCATGGTGAGTTTGGAGCCTAGATTGGCGTCCACCCACTCCATGGTGGCATCCTCATTGACGATGGCGCGCTGGGTGACCAGGTTGAACATGTTGTTCGACCAGTTCTGGATGGTGGTGTAGCGCATCCGCCCGCCCTTCTTGACCACGATTTCAATCACGCCGCTGTGGAAAGAGTGCGTGCTGTAGATGGGGGCGGTGCAGCCCTCCACGTAGTGGGCCTGCGCGCCCTCGTCAATGATGATGAGGGTGCGCTCGAACTGTCCCAGGTCGGCCATGTTCAGGCGGAAGTAGGCTTGCAGGGGCAAATCCACTTTGACTCCCGGCGGGACGTAAACGAAGGAGCCACCTGACCAGACGGCGCTGTTGAGGGCAGCGAATTTGTTGTCTTCGATGGG
>JANTFR010000241.1 GCA_024763355.1 Anaerolineales bacterium | reverse complement strand
GCGTCAGCGAAGGGGGAGTATTTCTTTATCCTGAGAACACTCAAGGAGAGTACCCCGCCTTGTTTTGCTCTCCCCAACCCGAAATGAAACGGTCATGGATTTGTACCAAGGAATTTTCCAAAGCCAGGAAAGGTTTTTTCTTTGGCCATAAAAAAACCACCGAATCCCCACAACACAAAAACAAGTGTAATTATCAAAGTATATAGGGATTCCGAACCGTAAGACTTTTGTGACAGCCAAGTACCCATCCACAAGATGAGTAACCCTACAAGAAATATGATTGCGGGACGGTAAGATACATTGGTTCCATGTTTTTCTCCCATAGTTCTATTCTCCAGGTGATAGGTTAAGACGAAAGACCCTGGCCCAGTTTCAATGGCTGCCTTCCTGACTACTGCCACACCGGCACTCACCGTATATGCTATAGACGTTCAGATAATGTTTTTGAATTGGAGGCGGCTGAATTCCGTAGATTGACCATGCTTGAGTCAAAATCTTTTTCTGAACAACTATGTCACCATTAGCATACTGGCCACAATTAATAATATGCCTGCTATTAGTGTATATATTCCCATTACCTTTGGCGAGAACACTGACAATTCGTCACGTTTATTCGTATTTCGACTAGCTTGCATCACTTTTATTATGAGGAGCCCTAGTAGACGTGGCTTTTCAAGAGAATCAATATTCTTTTGAAGCACAAGAAATCCGCTCAGGGAAAAATCACATCCGACAAGAAAAACTAACAAGTAAAACAGAACATAAAAAACGAACGGTTCAATAGTCATGGCGTTGTCCATTTTACAGTAATTTTGGGTTTTAGATTCACAGCCAAACTCACAACATTTCCCACAAAGCCTACAACCGGTGCTATTCTTTCTGTTCTTGCAAGTATTACCGCTACCCTCTGTGCTTGGCTCGTGGTCTGTTGTAGCAACAAAGAAGAAGGGGTCTTGTGTAGGAGTTCAACGACTGATTTAACTGTTCCCACTGCCTCAACAGCACGACCTATATACTTCGACAATGTCGTATTTCATTGCGCTGGCGACTGGCCCCTTACGGGGATGTTGCGCGAAAGTCGCTGCAACGGCTGCAAAGCCTTACTTTGCAGGGGCATTTACAGTCACCGAAGGGTGACTTTGCAAATGTCGGTGCAGTTTCAACTGCCGATTTTGCCCATTAGCGGATTGTCGTTGACGTACGCGTAGCGGTCCCACGCCAGGGGGTTTATGCTGAGCTCAGTCGAAGCACTCCCCGCGCCAGGGATGAGGGTAGCGGTACGCCCCCGCCCTACGCCTCGCCAAACCTCCGCAGAGCAGAGCGCCCTCGGGCAACCCCACCCAAATAGAGCACCAGAAGCGCTGCAACGCCGCCCTTGACCGCCGCCGGAGTCGCGCCCGTCCGATTGGCCACCAGCCACACGAAATCGGCAATATCCACCCGCGTGAGCGATGTCTGGATGGCGGTATGCGCCGCCAGCCCTTGCGCGGCCTGGAAGACGACATCGAACAGGCACACGAACGCCAGGATGCCCCAAAAACGTTTTGCAGGTCGGTTGACCGTCCGCCCCCCGAGCCAAAGGGAAATAAGCGCCAAAATCTGGCTGAAAATCACACCCCCTAGCGTCACAAAGAGATTGCCCCAAAACGAAAGCGCCGTCTCATCGTAGTGATTGCACCCGATGCAGGCCAGCCCTCCGTCGGGGCGCAGGTGGTAGAGGGCGTACCGGGCGCTGCCGTCGCCGAACAGGCGGGCAAAGAAAGTGTGCCCAATTTCGTGGACGTTGAGCATCAGGAACAGCGCCAAGGCCGCGAAAGCCGCGTCCCGCGCCCATCGCCGTCCCCGAGACATCAATACATCCCCGGCGGGACGACGCGTCCGGTAGCAATCAGGATGAACATTCCCACGATGCACACTTCCACGAAGAGCATCACGGAGAGCACCAGCCGCTGGGGAGGCGTCAATCCCAGGAAATTTCCACCCATCCGCCGGCTTCTCACCCGAGGAGAAGCCGCCACCGGAGCGGAACTTTCCAGAAAGTCGCCGCTGGTGTCCTCTTCGTCATCCAAAAGAAACTCTTCGTTACGGAATTCGTCAATGCCCATACCAGCCTCCATCACACTTTTTCATCTCGATTCTCCGCCGCCGGGCGCAAACTGAGTTCACCCAGGTGCAAATAGTCCACCGAGCCGTCGGATTTTTCGACCCGCAAAGCGCCGTCCTCCGCCAGGCCCTGCAAGATACCGGTTGCAAGCGGTGTGCCGTCTCGCTCCACGATTACCGCTTGCCGGCGGTACGCCAGCAGATTCTCCCAGGCGTGCAGAAATTCGGGCGTATCCAGACGCGCCAGCCAATCCACAAAACGGCGCAAAACCTCGTATAATAGCGGAGTGCGCGCTATCGAACGCCCTGCGAAGCGTTCCACATCACCCGCCGGGAAGCGCAAGCGCGCCTCCTGCGGAACCGCCCCGGCGCGCACGTTGACGCCCATCCCCACGACGGCGTATGCCCAACGCGCCCCCACCCAGGCCGTTTCCACCAGCACCCCGGCCACCTTGCGCCCTTCCAGCAGCACGTCGTTGGGCCATTTGACCGCCGCCGGCAGACCGTAAGCCTCCCGCAGGGCCTGGGCGATGCTCACCGCCCCCAGCCCCGACAGGCGCAGAGAAAAATCCTGCCCGGCGGCCTGCGTTTGCGGGCGCACCACCACGCTGACTGCCAGCGCCGTCCCCGCGGGGGTGTACCAGCGCCGCCCGGCGCGTCCCCTCCCGGCGGTCTGCTCATCGGCGACCACAAGGGAAAGGTGCGGAGCGCCATCCGCCGCCCGCCGCATGGCCTCATCATTGGTGGAACCCACCCGCGGCAGGAAGTGAATCTCTCCCAGCGGTAGCCCCGCCAAAGCGGCCTTCAGCGTACGCGCATCCATGCGTTGATTGTACCGCAAAACATCTCAGGAGCAAAAAAACATGCCCGTTGTGACCGTTTCGCACATCGCCAAACGCTTCGGCAAAGTCCAGGCCGTGGACGACGTCTCCTTCTCCGTGGAACGCGGCGAAATCTTCGGGATGCTCGGCCCAAACGGAGCGGGCAAGACCACCTCCATCCGCATCATGCTGGATATCTTCAAGCCCGACCGCGGCTCGGTTGTGATTTTGGGCGGCCCGATGAACGAGGCCAAGAAGGCGCGCATCGGCTACATGCCCGAAGAACGCGGCCTGTATCAGGATGCCCCCCTGGAACGCGTCCTGCGCTACCTGGCCGCTCTCAAAGGGCTGCGCGGAGCGGAGGCCACCCGGCGATTGCACGATTACATGAAACGCTTTGCCTTGTATGAACACCGCAAGAAGAAGGTCAAAGAACTCAGCA
>JANTFR010000240.1 GCA_024763355.1 Anaerolineales bacterium | reverse complement strand
CCATGCAAATAGCGGAGGGCCAGCGCCGCCCCTCCCAAAGCGCGCAGCCCCGCCAGGGGAGCGTCTTCCAAAAGGCGCAGCCGCGCCGCCGGGAGGCGGGAATCCGCAAGAATGCGCCCCGCCGAGCGCAGGAAATCTCCATACCAGCGGGCAGGCAGGGTGCGGTTGTCGGCGATTTCGGGATGCCGGGCGATGGTTTCCAGGGCGGCATCCAGCGCGGCGGGATGTCCCAGGCGCACGGCGGCGGACAAGTCGGTGAGGAGGGATTTCCAGGCGGTGTTACGCGGCATAGGTCAGGCGGAGGGTTTGCGGACGGAGACGCTCAACTGGCGGCCAAAAGTCTTCTCGAAAGCCCGCAGGTGATTGCGCACTCCCCAGATTTCCAACTGACAATCCTGCTCCGAGAACAATTCCAGGCGGACGCGCTTCTTGCCGTCCTTGCGGAGACGGGCGCGCTGCACCACCCCCGCATGGCTGCGGTCGAGACTTTCGGCTATACGCAAAAGAATTGCCATGACGCGCACCACCCGCCGGCTCTTTTTGTCCAGCGCGGCGTACTGGGGGTGCTTTTTGGAGGGGTAGCGCTTGCGATGGAAGTAGGCGGTGGCGGCGATGAGGGTGATTTCGCTCTGGTTGAAGCCCAGCAAATCGCTGTTGCGAATCAGGTAGTAGGAGTGCGCCTGATGGTTGCTGTACGAGAGGAAGGTTCCGATGTCGTGCAGCAGGGCGGCGTAGTGAAGCAGTTCCCGATAGCGCGGCCCGTAGGTGTGCAGGCCGATTTTGGCGGCGCTATCCCACAGATTGAGGGTCAGGTCGGCCACGTGGCGGGCGTGAGACTCGTCGAAGCGGCAGGCGCGCCCCAGGTGGAGGACGCTCCGCTCGCGCACCGGCAGGGTGACGAAGCCCTGCGGGGCGTGCTGAGCAAGGTAATCCACCAGCAGACCGTCGCGCAGTCCACGGGAGCAGATGTGGATTTCGGGCAGGTCGAACTCCTGCATCAAGGTATGCAGGATGGCCGCCCCGCCCACGATGATGTCGGCGCGGCGCGGGTTGATGCCGGGCAATTTGCGGCGCTCGTCCAGCGGCAGGGAGCACAACAATTCCACCACGCTACCCAGTTGCTCGCGGGTGAGAACGTCGTCGCGGGTGCGTTTGCGTCCGAAAAAATGTTGGATGGCGATGTCGCCCAGGTTTTCGATAGTCCCGGAACTGCCCCAGGCCAGGCGCGTTCCGTACTCCTGCACCCGCTGGATGGTCAGTACGGCGGCGTTCCGCACATACTGCTGGATGAGGGCATAACGCGCCGGCGTGACGGGGCCGGATTCGTCGGGCAGGAAGAAAAGCGAAGTCAGCCGGATAGCCCCCAGTTTGAGCGAATCGAGGTAGCGGTATCCCTGCTGGTCTCCCACGATGACCTCGGTGCTGCCGCCCCCGATGTCTATGAAGACGGCCTCCCGCTCCCCCAGATGGATGCCGCTGACCACGCCCTGGTAAATCAGGCGCGCTTCCTCCCGTCCGGAGATGACGCGCATCTCGATGCCGGCCTCCTGCTTCATGCGGCGCAGGAATTCATCCTGGTTGCGCGCCTCGCGGGTAGCGGAGGTCGCTACGGCAACGATTTCTTCGGCGTGGTATGAGCGCGCCATTTCGCCGAACTGCCGGCACACTTCCAAAGCGCGCTGCATGGCCTCCGGCTGCAAGCGCCGGTCGGAGAACTCACCTTCGCCCAGGCGCACCACTTCCTTCTGATCGCTGAGGATGGTGTAGGTCTGGTCGGGCTGGATGCGCACCATCATCAGCCGGGCGGAGTTGGTTCCCAGGTCGAGAAAGGCAACGATTTTGGAGGTCATGGGATGCTCCCAGACAGGGAAAGGCGTTCGGGAGTGCGAAAAGATTGTTGGAGGAAATCCGCCCGACCTGGACGAAAGAACGCAGATTGCGCAGATTTCACGCAGATAGTCGCAGCGCAGGCAAATGAAGCGGCAAAAATCAGCGAAAATCAGCGTGCATCAGCGCCATCAGCGTTCTGCTGCCCGACAGGGTGGAGTGTGCCGTCCACACGTTTTTAGTGCTCCCAGGCGCTCAGCCGGCCAGGACGCGGTCGGGGCCGCGGTCAATCTCCCAGGGGTAGACGACGTGGGCGGCGGTGATGTCGGCGTAGTAGTCGGGGCGGGCGCTGCCGAACAGATTGCGGTAGGGGTTGAAGTGCAGCACGCAGGTGTAGGGTTCGCCCCCCGCGGCCGCGATGCGGTTCTTGACCGCCGTGATGGTGCGCCCCGACCCCCAGACATCATCCACCACCAGAATGCGCCGTCCTTTCAAGAGGGCATCGGCGGGGAACTGGAGGAAGCGCGGCCAGGCGAACAGGCCGCTTTTCTGGCGCTCGAACTCGGCGGGGAAATCCACCGCGGCGGTCAGGATGTGGGTCAACCCCAGCGCCTCGGCCAGCATCCCGCCGGGGACGATGCCGCCGCGGGTAATCATCACCATCCCCTCGAATTCCACGTCGAATTGAGGGATGAGGATGTCAATCAGATGGTCTACTTCTTCCCAGGTGAGGACTCGTTGTTCCATGATAGTCGGGTAGTCAGATAGTCGCGTGGTCGGGTGGTCTGTCGTCCGTCGTCTGTGGTCCACCGTCCACCGTCTCAGGATTATAGCAAACTCACCGGCTCGATTTCCACGCGCCAGTTGTCGGGGAGGGGGAGGAGGGGGCGGACGATGCTTTCGGGCTGGGGGCCGCGGACGATGACCTGCCATCGGTAAATGCCGCCCAAACGGGCGAAGAAGCACGGCACGGGGCCAATCAGGGAGGTAGCGCGGCGTCCCTGGGCGGCGATTTCCTCGCGCAGGCGCTCCGCCATGTCCGCGGCGGCCTGCCGGGCGGTTTCGTTGTCCAGGTGGCGGTAGAGCAGACGCACCAGCCGGGTGAAAGGCGGATACCCCATTTCGCGCCGTTTTGCGATTTCCCGGCGGTAGAAGGCGGCGTAATCGTGGCGCGCCGCGGCGCGGATGACGTAATGGGCGGGGTCGAAGGTCTGGAGTATCACCCGCCCGCCGCGGGCGCTGCGCCCGGCCCGTCCGGCCACCTGCGTGAGCACCTGAAAAACGCGCTCCCCGGCGCGGTAATCGGGCAGATTCAGCCCCACATCGGCCAGCACCACCCCTACCAGGGTGACGAAGGGCAAATCCAGCCCCTTGGCGAGCATCTGCGTCCCGATGAGCACATCGGCCTTCCGGGCGGCAAACTGCTCCAGGATGCGCCCGTGCGCTCCCTTGCGGCGGGTGGTGTCCTGGTCCCAGCGCAGGGTGCGCGCCTGCGGGAAAAGCGCCTTGACCGCTTCCTCCACCTTCTCGGTGCCGGTGCCGAACTGCCGGATGCGCGTACTCCCGCACTGCGG
>JANTFR010000239.1 GCA_024763355.1 Anaerolineales bacterium | reverse complement strand
ATGCCCAAACCGGTAATCAGGGAGGTCACTTCCACGCCGGGGATGCTGTCCAGCACCAGCAGGATGACCATACTCCACAGGATGATGCGCCCCAGCAGACCGAAAGCCCCAAAGGTGGTCGCCGTGCCTCCGTCTCCCTCGGCCATTTCCTTTCGGACGCGATTCTGTACCCATTCGTCTATCAACACCACGCCCCACAGCCCTGCCTGTATCCATAGCGTAGCCCTGAGCATGATGCCCGGCCAGGCACGCAAACTCTCCGGCAGGGTGAGCCACTGAAGTCCGGCGTAGACTGCTAATAAAAGGAGTACCCACCAGACAATCCGTTCTATCAGGTGGGCCAACAAATCGTCCCAGGTATGGACGGTGCGGCGCGCCCAGGAGCGCAAGCGCTGCAAAACTATGTGCTTGATGAATTCCAGCACCAGCCACAGGACAAGCATCGTTGCCAGTGCCATCCCCCAGGCGCGCAAAGTATTGCCTGCGATTTCAAGGTTCATACAGATTGTCTCCTAAATGTTATCGGGTTTTCGCTGGCAAAGCCAAAACGGTGGGTAAGTAGGTCGCCTGGCTCGTGCAGATAATGGAATCTCTACCCGCTCCAAATCAGGCGAATTCCCAGAACAAAGAGCATCCCCAGCACCACCTGCCTGAAGCGGTTGGAATCTATCTTGCGCCCTAGCGACAGCCCTCCCCAGATACCCACGGCCAGGGCCGGGAGTGCCAGCAGATAATTATGCCACACCTCAGGGGTGAAATTTCCGTTGACGGCGTGCCCCGTGATGACGAAGATGTTGTTGATGAAGAAAAAACCTTGCAGATTCCCTTTGAACTGCTCTGGCTTCCAGCGGCGGGCGTGCCCATACATGATGACCGGCGGCCCGGAAGTGTTGTACGCCCCTCCCAACGCTCCCGAAAGCCCCCCCAGGAGCCAGGCCCACCAGGGAGAATCCATGCCCGGCAGGGGAAAGCGCAGCCAGTTGTAAAGCACGTATCCGGCGATGACGATTCCCAGGCCTGGCAGCAATATCCGCTCCGGCACCAGCCGGAGGGCGGTGACTCCCACGATGGTGCCGAACAGCGAAGCGACAATCAGATGCCCCATCTCCCGAAAAGTAAGCGCTTCCCGGAAGTACACCAGCAAAACGACCTCGGCACTTATCCCTAGCAAGGCAACCAGCGGCGCGCTGATTTTCAGCCCCAGAATAGGCGTGATGACCGGCATAGAGACCAGCGCAAACCCGAACCCGGAGAAACTCTGCGTAAAAATTGCCAGGGTAATCGTGGCAATCACCAGCAAGGCGCTCATTCTGCCTCCTTCACGCGCTTCTCCGGGGGGAGAAACCACAAGGCGGGCAGGGCCAGCAGCGCCACTACCGCTCCGATGACATACGTACTTTGTAAACCCAGGTGGTCACCCAGCACCCCGACGATGAACAGCGCCGCGCTCCGCAACAGGAAGGAGATGGACATGTACGTTCCATTGGCTACCGCCCTGTGTTCGGGAAAATGGTCTTGAATCAGGGAAAGGAACACCGGCTGGGTGGAAAGCGTGGTGAAACCCAGCGCCAGCAAGAGCGGGAACATCATCCATCCCTGGACTCGCAAAAAGGCAAGCATGAGTAACGCCGCGCTGCCTATCGCGCCGCCCAGCACCGTTCTGCGGCCCCAGCGGTCGCTCAACGGCCCGCTGATGAGCGCCCCGGCTACGCCTGCGGCTTCCAAAATGGAGAGCGCTCCGCCTGCCAGCCACAGCGCCGCCCCGCGCTGTCGCAAAAAGGTGGGCATGTAGGTGCTCACTTCCACGGCCAGCATGTTGCGGAACAAGACGATGAACATCAAAGGCAGAAAGATGCGTCCCATGTGCGCAAGAATCGGGCGAATGCTTTCCTGTCGCGGGGGCTGAACGTCCACCCCTTGCAGTCGCCACAGCAGTATCCCGCTGGCCGCCCATCCCAGGAGCATCACCGGCCACATGCCCTCCAGCGTCCATACAGAGACGGCCCAAACGGCCAGCAGCGGCCCCAGCGTGCGTCCCATCTCCCCAGCGGCCATAAACCAACTCATTCCCTTGCCAGTGCTGTGCCCTGCGATGCGCGCAATGGCGGCTGGCGCGGGGGCGTGGAAAGCGGCTACGCTGCACCCCATTGCCAGGAGGAGTACCGCTGCCGCCGAATAAGTGGGCATCAATCCCAGCAAACTGGCAAAAGTAGCCGTGGCCGCCGGAGCCAGCACGATGAACCAGCGCACATTGATTCGGTCTGCCAGGTAGCCGATGAAGGGGTTGAGCACCGCGGGTAATTGCGAAATAGCGGTCAGCGTGCCCACCAGGGTCAGCGAGAGCGACAACTTCTCGATGAGCAGAGGCAGCAGCGGGGCCACGAAAGCGGAGTAGGTATCGTGCGTGAAGTGTCCCCAGGCGATGCTCAGCACGTTCTGGGTCTGGAAGTCCGGGTCTTCCCGCGCAGCCGGGATAGTCGTATCCATCCTGTCTCCTTGTGTTGCAGTAGATGATTGTCTAATGCGGGAATTATACCCGTAAACAGGAGTGTGGAAAGTGCTTCCTCCATTGCTACTCTTTTAACTCGTCATTGCTACGCATAGGAGATGCCTCACAGGTACAATAAATGCGCCGTTGGACAGCATTTTGAGATACACTGTGAACCTCACCCTTTGGATTCTTCTTCTCGTTGTGACCGCCGCAGGAGCGTACTATCTCGGCAGACGTTCCCGCTCCGCCGCGCCGCGTCCCGAAGAGCCTTTTGAACACATCACCCTTGAGCACCTGCAATTGAGCAGCGAGATAGCCCGCCAGGTCAGCGCCATGCTCTCGCTGGAGGGCCTCCTGCCCTATGTGGTGCGTCTCATTCAGGAGCGTTTTGATTTCTACTTTGTCGGCGTGTGGATGCGGGATGAGGGAGATGAACTTATCTTGCGGGCCGGGGGATGCCCGAAGGGAGTGCGCCCGCCTCAAGAGGGGACGCGTCTCCCCGTAGAAGCGGATTCCCCTTTGGGGCGCGTCTGCACCCAAGGGGAGTGCCTCCCTTTGGATGACACCGCTAAAATTCCCGCTTACCCCCATTTGCCCGAACTCCCCGAAACGCGTTCCGCCCTGTTGGTGCCCCTCCGCATGGGAACGGAGGTCATCGGCCTGCTGGACATCCGCAGCAAACAGGCGCGTTCCTTTGCCGCAGTGGAAATCACCCTTTTGCAGGGACTGGCCGACCAACTGGCTGTCGCCATCCGCAACGCTCAACTCTACCGGAAAGAGCAGAAGCGTCGCCAACTGGCCGAATCGTTGCAAAAAATTGGGGGCGAACTGGCCGGGAGTCTGGATATGCGCCGGGTTCCGCAGCAAATTTTGGAGCAGTTGGCCGCCGTGGTGCCCTACGAACGCGGTTCCGTGCTCTTGCAACGTGGTGACGAATTGGAAAT
>JANTFR010000238.1 GCA_024763355.1 Anaerolineales bacterium | reverse complement strand
CCAGGCGTAACGCACCGTGCCCCAGGGGGCATAGCGCATTTCGGAGAGTTTGTTCCCGTTGGCGTCGGTCACCAGGCTGGTGGAGCCGAGATGGTCGGAGAACAGGTAGCGCAGGGCGCCGTCCACGCGATGGGATGAATTTACAGAGATGTTGTTGCGTAATCAGACCGCGTCCCGTGCGGCGACCTGCGCCAGGATGGGAATGGCGCGCAGGCGCAGCCAGACGGTTTGTGCGCCCATCGCCAGGGTGAGGGCTGTTATGGCCACGTACAGGCCGGTGATGCTTTTCCACAAGATGCCTGCTCCCAGAATGAGCAGGAAGACGGTCAGGAAGATGAGCACCGATTCGGGGATGCCGCGTGTCTTGCGTCCGAACAAAATCGCCCCCTGATACCAGGATTGCAGCACGTTGAGCGCCGGCATGGGCAGTGCGAAGAGAAACGCCAACCGCGCCAGGCCGATAAGGTCCGCTGGCAGGGCGGAGACGCGTCCGAACCACAGCAGAGAGAGGGGGGTGATGGCAATCAGGAGGTGCAGGCCGCTGAGGGCGACCGAGAGCAGGGCGGCGAAGCGCCGTAAAACGGGGGATGAGCCTTTCTCATCCAGCAGGGCAACGACGACTTCGTTATAGGCCACCCCCGTGCTGCGGAGCATGAAGACCAGTCCGGAGACCACCGGCCAGGCAGCCAGCGAGTTGAGAGCCTGCGGCATGCGGCTGAGCGCGGCGCTGCCCAGTGGCTGCCACAGCATGGTCAACAGGGAGGTGAGCACCAGGGGGGCGTAGAAAGCGGCGAAAGCGCGCCTGGTGAGGGGCGGGGCGGGCGGAACTTTCTGCATCGGGCCGCGCAAAATAGGGCGCACGCGCACCCCCGCATAGACGGCCTCGCTGAGCACCCCCGCGCTGACGGCTGCGGTGGCGGCGACGATACCCGGAACCCAGGCGCGCAGGTGATAGCCCAGCAGCAGGACGCTCAGGTCGGCGGTCAGGCGCACCAGCGTCCCCGTGCCGACCACGTCCGAGCGCCCGAAGCGAATCATCACGCCCTGCTGAAAGCGGCGGTAGGCGATTGCGCCCGTCCAGGGGGTGAGCAGCATCAGACCGACCTGGGCGGAATCCACGATTTCGGGGGGCGGATGGAGCAGGCGGACAATTACCAGGTGGTAGAGCGGAGTGAAGGCCAGCAGGACGTGCAGCAGGGTGAGCAGCACGCCCGAAACGAGCATGAAGCGGCGCAACTTGCGGTAGGAAGGTTCGTCCTTGCTCAGGGCGGTGCTGGCGGCCAGGAGCATGATGACCGGCGATTCGATGATGAGCGCCACGGGGAAGACCACGCCGCCGTAAGCCGCCAGATTGATTTTGGGGTTGGGCATGCGCGCCACGATGGCGCTCAGGATGGGCAGTTCGGTGCCCATCAGCAGCCAGGAGGCGGCCAGCGGCCACCAGGTGTGGAAGACGCGCTTCAAGTTCATCGGTTGCATTGGTTGCATTGGTTCATCGGTCGGTTGTTCGCGCCGTTGCTATGGAGGGTGAACGATAGACCGCTTCATTTGCCTGCACTGCGGGTATCTGCGTGAAATCTGCGCAATCCGCGTTCTTTCGTCCAGGTCGAGCGAATTTCCTCCGACAACCTTTTCGTACTTCCCATCAACTACCCAACTACCAAACTACTCAACTACGCGACTACCCGACCAACTGATACACCCCCAGCGCGGCCAGCGCCAGGGCGGAGAGGCCAATCAAGATGCGGTTGAGACGGGGCAGGGCATCCCGCGCCGTGCCGATAAGGACAATCGTCAGGGCGTTGCCGCCCAACAGCAGAGCGTAAAAGCCGCCCAGAAAGGCCAGCGCCGTACCGGGCGATTGCTCCCAAGCGGTACGCAGAATGTTCACGCCCACCAACCCCCAGAACAGGTAAGGATTGGGATTGAGCAGGTTGGTTAGTGCAGCCTGCCACACACTCTGCTTGCCCGCCTCGGGAGGGACTTCCTGGGGTTGGTACGTGCGCCAGGTTTGGAATGCGCCCCAGGCCAGGTAGAGCAGGAAAAATCCCCCGGCAATTTGCAGGGCGCGCAAGGCAGCATCCGGCAATTGCGCCGTTACCAAAAGGGTCAAGGTGACAATCGGTACGTCGCTCAGCAGGGGAGCCAGGGCGGCAGGCAGGGTACGCCGCCAGCCGTTTTTCATTGTTTGCGAGAAGAGATAGGCCTGTAACGGGCCGGGCATGAAGGCGGCCGGCAGCCCCAGACTGAAGCCCTGGAGGAGGTAGGAGAGCATGAGAAATGCGGAAGGCAGAAGGCAGAATGCGGAATAGTGAGACGATTATCTAACGAAGAAGTATACCTCGAAACCCCTCCAGTTTGGTAGAATTCCCCTAACCCCGCAACCTCGCAACTCCCTAACTCCGCACCCCCGCACCCCGGCAACCCCCTAACCTCTATGCACTCCTCTCTTGAAGACATCAACGCATCCATCGTGACCTGCACCCGCTGCCCAAGGCTGGTGGCATACCGGGCAGAAGTGGCGCGCACAAAGCGCCGTGCCTATGCCGACCAGGCGTACTGGGGGAAGCCCGTCCCCGGCTTTGGCGACCCGCAAGCCCGTGTGCTGCTCGTCGGCCTGGCCCCTGGCGCGCACGGCGCAAACCGCACGGGACGCATGTTCACCGGCGATCGCTCCGGCGACTTCCTGTACGCCGCTCTCTATCGGGCGGGATTTGCCTCCCAGCCGGAATCCATCGGGAGGGATGATGGCCTGACTCTGCGGGATGCCTACATAACGGCTGTCGGACGCTGCGCTCCGCCTAAAAACCGCCCTACGGCGGCAGAACTGGCGAATTGTTTGCCCTACCTGCAGGCCGAATTGGGCCTGCTCCCCAATGTGCGCGTCATTCTGGCGCTGGGAGGCATTGCTTTCGATTACTCCCTGCGGGCTTTGCGGAACCTTGGAACGCCGGTGCCGCGTCCAAAGCCGAAATTTGCCCACGGAGCGGAGGTTGTCATCAGGCACTATACCCTCTTGGGGTGTTACCATCCCAGTCAACAGAACACCTTTACGGGGCGGCTAACCCCCGAAATGATGGATGCCATTTTGGGACGGGTGCGTCTCCTTTTCGAAGCGTGATTCCTTGAAGGGTATGGCAGAATCAAAGCGCTCCGTCTCAGGGAAGGAAGAATTTCCCCAACCTCCCGTGTATACCGGCCAGGATACGGTTGTGGCAGGAGTGGCGTCGCACGGATTAACAAAATTGACAGTTTTCCCCTCAAGAGGCGTGATTTCTGGCTATAATTATAAAATTCTCCTGTAAACAGGCGGGGAACCAGACGGAGAAAAGATGTGCGGCAAAGCCGGGTTTGGCGAGGCTGTGTCCACTTCACAAAACACTTGCGGAAAGAAGATTGCTCTGACGGAGGCTGGTCCTTGAAAACTATACGCTTTTGGCCTGGGGG
>JANTFR010000237.1 GCA_024763355.1 Anaerolineales bacterium | reverse complement strand
TAATCGCCCCAATCGTCAAATCGGGGGGCATCTCGGTTGGCAAATCCTTGAGCGAATGGACGGCGGCTTGCACGCGGCCTTCCCGCAGGGCAGTTTCCAGTTCAGCGGTAAAAAGTCCCTTGCCGCCAATCAGCGGCAGCGGCTTGTCCAGCACCTTGTCGCCGCGGGTAACAATCACTTCTTCAACACAAGTGGTTTCCACCCAGGCGGTTTCAACTTCCTGCATCACAAAGCCGGTTTGCCAGCGCGCCAGTGCAGAGGGTCGGGTGGCGAAGGTCAGTTGCAAGTGGTTCATCGGGTCATTGGTTGCATTGGTTCATCGGTTGCATCGGTTTATCGGTTCATCAGTTGGCTCGCAGGGAGCCCGTTGTTTACAATGGTCTGCTGTCTGTCGTCTGTCGTCCGCGGTCTGTTGTTCGTCGTCCATTGCCCGCCGTCCAGCCCAAAGAGGGCGCGGGCGACGGTGGCGTATTCGGGGGCGTGGACGGCTTCGGTGCGCAGTTGCTGGATGACCGGCGCCATCAGTTTCTTGACCAGGGCGTGGGTCATCTTTTCGATGCGCTTGCGCTCGGCGGCGCTCAAATCCGGCAGGCGGCGCAGGGTTTTTTCCAGTTCGGCCTCCCGAATCTGCTCGGCATAGGCGCTCAATTCGGCAATCAGGGGCAGCATTTCCAGTGATTGCAAGTAAACCGCGAATTTAGCCAACTCCTCTTTCAGAATACCTTCTACTTGCGGGACCTGACGGCGGCGCTCTGCCAGCGCGTCTTGCAATTGCCGGTCGAGGCTGTCCACGTCGTACAACACCACACCGTGAACTTCCGCCGCCGCGGGGTCAATATCGCGCGGCACGGCGATGTCAATCATCGCCAGGGGGCGTTCGCGCCGGGCCATGACTTTATCTACCATTTCTGCATGGACGAGGGTGTGCGGCGCGCCGGTAGAACTGATGAGGATGTCGGCGCGCAGCAAGGCGTCTTCCAGACGCTCAAAGGTGGCAACTTCCGCCCCCCAGCGCGTTGCCAGATTGCGAGCGCGCCCCAGGGTGCGATTGACCACCAGCACCTGTTTCGCGCCGCGTTTACGCAAGGCTTCAACCGCCAGTTCGGCCATCTCGCCCGCCCCCAGGACTACAATTTGCGCTTTGCTCACCTCGTGGACAGTGCGCTCGGCCAGCCTGGCGGCCAGCGACGCCACCGAAGCCGGATTGCGGCCGATGCGTGTCTCGGTGCGGGCGCGTTTCCCGGCGTGGATGGCACGCTGGAACAAGCGGTTGAGCAACGGGCCGACCGTATCCTGCCCGCGGGCGATTTCCAGAGCGTTGACCACCTGTCCTAGAATTTGTGGCTCGCCAATGACCAGCGAATCCAGCCCCGCGGCTACGCGGAACAGGTGTCGGGCGGCTTCCGTATCACGATAGTGGTATAGATGCGGACGCAGCGCTTCGGGCGCAATCCCCCGTGTTTCGCTCAGAAAATCTACCAGCCCATCGGAGGTTTCCTCCGTTGTGACGGCGTAAAGTTCCACCCGGTTGCAAGTGGACAAGATGACCATCTCGGTGATGCCGTCAAAGCCCTCTCCGCACCCCAGGCGGGAGAGGGCAGTTTGGATTTGCTCCGGAGTAAAGGCCAGTTGTTCCCGGATGGCGAGGCTGGCTGTGGTGTGATTCAATCCTGTGCAATGAACGGGCATGGAGGCCTCTGCGCTTTGTGTTGTGCCGAAACTCTCAAGATGAGGTTCTGCCATTGTAGAGTGTAAGAAAATCCTTGCAAAGGCAAGTTCCGGGAAGTTTGGATGAAGAGGGCATGAGAAAACAAAAAGGCCGCCTCGCAGAGGCGGCCTGAGGTTGCAACGGTTTTTAGGGAGCGGTCAGGGGAGCGGACTCCCTTTACGGCGGATTCTGCGCCCCAGGAGCCACGCGCCACCCAAAAGGGAGAGCGCTCCCGCGGCGGCCTTCAGGGGGGGCTGCGCTCCGGAATGGGCGCGTATCCCCAGCAGGGTGATGGCGGTGGGGTCAAAATTGTCCTGCTCGTCGCTGAATGTCCAGGTGGAGAAAGTGGAGATGTTGTAAATCGTCAGCAGATTGATGCCGGTATTCCAATCGTAATTGTACGTCCCCGGAGGGCAATGCCAGGTTCCCGTGCGGAAGGCGCATTGGGAATCTGCTGCCGCGGGCATTAACTGCCAACTGGAACCGTCCCAGCGTGAGAGGGTGAGGCGGTTTTCATTCATGAAAAGCAGTTCGTCCGGCGCGTAGCGCGCTTTGCTGGGTACCGGTGTTCCATCGTCATGTTGCGAGGGCGTGCCGTCTTCGTAGGCAAAATTCAGGTTGACGGCCATCCCCGGACAGGCATCGGCATTGAATTCATAGGCCCTGCGGGAAGGCGCGCCGTATGTGGTGGGGATGCGGTTGCCCATGACGCGCACCACGACGTCGCAACCACCTGTAGACGTGGTGGGGGTAATGACGTAGAACCAGGCATGGTTGTCCCAAAGGTAGTAATCTGCTGAGGTAGTGCCCACAGAAACAGTGTAAACCCCCATGTGGGCGGCCTCGTAAGCGGGGGCCTGCTGCTCGCTCATCCTGTCGAGCAACACAATCACATCCAGGCCGGTGTTGAGTTGTTGCGCGCTGCTGTTGGCGGTGACATTTTCCGGCGGCCAGGCGGCATTTACTGCGCCGGTGGAGGCATTGCAAGTGAAGAGGTAAACCCCCAGCGGCTGGGCGGCAGTTATCCCCAGGTCGTTGAGAGAAACCTGAAATTCGGCTCCGTTGGTTCCCGTGGTGCCCGTACTGGAGGAGACCGTCCAGGCGCTCCACGTTCCTCCGCTGGCTTGGGTGGCGGTCAGGCCGCCCGGCCCGGCCTGGAGGGCGTAATCCGGCTTGTGGTCTCCGCTGAAATTTGCCGTGCCGCACAGGGCGGCCGTCGTGCCGCCGTTCGCCGGGCCGCTGTCCAGGGGGTCGGTATCCAGGGCGACGATGTAGGTGCCGGTCAGGGTATTGCCTCCCGCCATCCCCAGATAAAGGTTGTTGGCGTCCCAGGTCAGGTAGAATTCCACGCCATCCACCTTGCCCAGGTACTCGCCGTACGTTATCCATTCGGTGGGGGTGATGACATTTCCGTCAATGCTGGCAGTGAGTGTATGCGGGGTGGTCACCCACGTCCAGCCGGTGTTGGCTTTCCCGGCGGTGTGAGCGCGATAGTTGCCGGTAGTTGTCACCGTATCCTCGACCGCCCAATCGGCGTTGTTTTGGCTCCAGCCGTAGGCCGGGTAGCGCAGCCCGATGGAATCTCCCGCATTTTGCCCGGCAATGTCGGGAAAAGGCACATCCAGGCTGCCGGCCACGATATTATCGGTGTCATCCAGCAAGGCAAGGACTTCACCGGGGTCGCGTCCCATCTCGAAGGTCTGCGTTACTCCGTGCGTACCGGTATAGCAAATCGAGAGGGTTGCCGTAGAGGGCAGGTCA
>JANTFR010000236.1 GCA_024763355.1 Anaerolineales bacterium | reverse complement strand
TCAGCCCCAATCGCCAGACTGATGGGCTGCATCCCGATGAGGTAGAGGTAGTCGGTGAGGTTGCCGCGCGCCAGGGCGACGCCCAGCACTTCCTGAAAAGTGACCTGGTGCAGGGAAACCTTGATGCCGGTGTAGAGCGGAATATCCTCACCGGCCAGTTCGACCAGTTCTCCCGGCTCCCTGCCTGCATCGGCTAAATCCAGCAAGATGAGATGGGTGGCATCTTCCACGTAGGAAAGCAGCCGCATGCCCAGCGCGCCGCCGTCCACCAATTCGATGCCGGGATAGCGGTTGGTCTCCTTTTGGAGGCGCTGCATCTCCCAGATGGCGTGTACGCCGATGCCCTCATCGGTGTTGAGAATGTTGCCCAACCCCAGGACGAGTACGTTGTTGTCGGTCATGTGTTTGTCCTATCTTCCTCCCTGTTACCCTCATCCCCGGGCCCTGCTCCCAATGGGAGCAGGGGCAAGAACCGGGTGAGGGAATAAGGGATGAGAGGTCGGCGGCTATTTCTTCAGGTCGCCCAACGTCAAGACCGGAGCGGTCTTGATATTGGACTTGGAGAACATCTGCACGATGGTACTGGGCATAACCATTGTATCGCCCAGGGTCTGCTGGTTGGCATCCACCATGTGGATGGCGCAGGCCATGCAGGGGTCAAAGGAGTGGATGGTGCGTAGAATTTCCACCGGCTGGTCGGGAACGGCCAGGGGCGTGCCCACCAGAGACATCTCGTACGCCCCGGCCTGGTCTTTGTGGTCACGCGGGGAGGCGTTCCAGGTGGTAGGGACGACCTGTTGGTAGTTAGTGATTTTCTGGTCGTCAATCACCACCCAGTGGCCGAGCGCGCCGCGGGGCGCTTCGGTGATGCCCACCCCCTGGGCGTGTTTGGGCCAGGTCTTGGGGTCCCAGCGCGTTTCGTTGAAAGTATCGTGGTCTCCGGCCGCGATGTTGGCAATCAGGTCCTTGTACCACTTTGCCATGGCGTCCACGTACACTGCCGATTCGATGGCGCGGGCTGCGGTGCGTCCCAGCGTGGAGAAGAGGGCCTCCACGGGGGCATCCAGCAATCCGAGGGTCTTGTCCACCAGTTCTTTGGTCCGGGCGTTCCCGGTGGCGTAGAGCATCAGGACGCGGGCCAGCGGGCCGACCTCCATAGGATGTTCTTTCCAGCGCGGCGCTTTCAACCAGGAGTAGCGCTCCTCCACGGGCAGGAAATCGTAGGGCGGCTGTGGGCCGGTGTAATTGAACTCCGTCTCGCCCTCCCAGGGGTGCAGGCCGACGTCTTCTCCGCCGCTGTACTTGTACCAGGAGTGCTTGACGAACTCCTTGACCTGCCCGAAATCGGCAGGGTCCACCTCGTGGATGGTAGATAAATCGCGGTTCAGGATGGCGCCCCGCGGGACAAGGTAACTTCCCGGATTGCGGATGTCATCTTCGGGGAATTCGCCCCACGAAAGGAAGTTGCCCACGCCCTCTCCCAAAGCAGCGTAATCCTTGTAGTAAGGGGCAATCGCCAGCAAGTCGGGCAGGTAAACCTGATAGGTGAATGCCAGCATCTTGTCGATAGCCTCCCCGACGATGGAAAGCGTCTGGGCATTGAGCGCCATATCGCTGTCGGGGTCAATCGGGAAGGGCACACCGCCGACGACGAAGTTAGGGTGCGGGTTCTTGCCGCCGAAGACGGTATGCACCTTGACGAAATCGGCCTGGGCATCCAGGGCCTCCAGATAGTGCGCCACGGCCAGCAGGTTGATTTCGGCGGGCAGTTTGTAGGCCGGATGTCCCCAGTAGGCGTTGGCAAAGATGCTCAATTGCCCGCTGTCCACGATGCCCTTGACCTTCTTCTGCACATCGGAGAAGTAGCCCGGCGAGGAGTGAGGCCAATTGGAAATCGAACTGGCAATGCGGGCGGTCTCCGCCGGGTCGGCGTTGAGGGCATCCACAATGTCCACCCAATCCAGGGCGTGCAGATGATAGAAATGCATCACGTGGTCGTGGACGAACTGCTGGGCAATCATGATGTTGCGAATCAGATTGGCGTTTTTCGGGATGCGGATGTCCAGAGCGTCTTCCACAGCCCGAATGGATGCAAACGAATGCACGGTAGTACAAACGCCGCAAGTCCGCTGGGCAAAAGCCCAGGCCTCGCGCGGGTCGCGTCCCCGCAGGATGATTTCAACACCCCGCACCATCGTACCGGAACTATATGCCTCGCGGATGACGTTGCTCTCGTCCACCTCGGCCTCGATGCGCAAGTGGCCCTCGATGCGGGTGATGGGGTCAACAACAATTCGTTGTGCCATTTTCTTTTCTCCTCTTACTCAATCATGGCCTCGGCGACCATCTCGACCAGGCCCTTGACCTCGCCTTGTATGCGGAAATGCTCAAAACCGTCCTTGAATTGCAGGCGGCAATTGCTGCACGACATGACGACGTCGGTAGCGTCCACCTCGCGCATCTGAGCGGCTTTCAAACTAAAGGCTTCCATGCGCAGGTCGTAGGCTTCCGGGATAGCGCGCACCCCGCCGCCGCCCCCGCAGCAGAAGGACTGTTCGCGGTTGAGATTCATCTCCACGAAACTGTTGGGGGCAATGATGCTGAGAATCTCGCGGGGAGAGTCGAAGTTGCCGCCAATGCGCTGGATTTTGCAGGCGTCGTGGTAGGTGATGCGATGCTCATTGTCGAAGTAGCCTTTCTTCAATTTCAGGCGGCCCTGGCGAACAAAATCGCCCATCAATTCGGTGATGTGAACCACCTCGAAAGGCAAGGTTTCGCCGAACAGGTTGTGTGCGGCTTGTCGCAGGGTGGTGTAGCCGTGCCCGCATTCGGTCACAACCACACGCTTGACGCCTAATTCTTTAGCCACCTTGACAATGCGTTCCGCCAGTTTCTTCTGAACAGCGCCGTCTCCAATGACCGTGCCCATGTTGAAGGCGTCGCGAGCGCGCAAACTAAGCGTCCAGTTCTCGCCGGCTGCGTTCATGATGCGGGCAATATGTACCAGGTTGTTACGGAAACCGTTGAGTTCCAGCATCGTGAAGACTACCAGCGAATCGGCGCCTTTGACCTCCATGGGGAGCGGCTTGCCAAGTTGCTCTTCGCCCCACTTGAACCAGGCAGCCCATTTGGCCTCGTCGGAGCCGTCCGGGCTTCCCTTCTCCAGTTGGTTTTTGGTCATCGCCATCAGTTTGGGCGGGGTCGCGTGAGCGGCGGTCAGGCCGGCGCGCACCTTGCCAATCAGTCCGGCGATGTCGATACCCATCGGGCAGACGAAGGAACAACGTTTGCAAACCGTGCAGGCTTGAAAATCCAGTTCAGCCCAGTGGGCGATGTCGTCGGTATCGATGCGCTTGTCCAGGCCGATAGCGACTTTCAATTTGCCCAGGAGGGTATAATTCTGTTCGTAGGCGCGGCGCAGCAACTCAACTTTCCAAATCGGCGTGTACTCCGGATTGCCAGTGGAGATGTAAAAGTGACAGGCAT
>JANTFR010000235.1 GCA_024763355.1 Anaerolineales bacterium | reverse complement strand
AGCGGCACCATCGTCTGGGTCAACCCCGCCTACACCCGGCTGACAGGGTATGCCGCCCAGGAAAGCATTGGCAGGAAGACGTCATCCCTTTTCGCCAGTCCACCCACTCCCCCCGTTCCGGATTCATTACGCCGCGCTTTGCACAACGGTGAAGCCTGGCGCGGAGAGGTCGCCAATATCCACAAGGATGGACGGCCGTACATAATTGAACTCGCTATCGTCCCCATTACAGGAACAGATGGGAAAGTACACCATTACGTAGCCACATTGGAGGACATCACCGAACGCAAAACCCAGATGTACGTCCGGGAAACGCGATTGAGAATTTCGCGCGCCCTGGAAGGACTGGACACCGTCCGAACTTTGGGAGAACGCATCGTCTCTCTGCTGCAAGAGATATTTCAAACCCCAACCGTGGCGTTAAGTCTGGATTCCAAAGCGGCGGGAGAAACTCTGATATCTGCTTCGGGAATGTGGAATCAATACACCGGCGGCAAGCCTCCCCATACCTGGCCCCGTCCGAAAGAAGGGCTGGCGAATCTCTATTCCGTAGAAGCAGAGTCTAATATTACAGGCGTTCCTTTTCTTTCTGTAATCCGTCTGGAGACCCCCCAGGAACGGGTAGGGCATCTGTGGATAGGGCACAACACCCCCCTGACCCCGGCAGATGAAGAGGTACTGGCCGAGATACCTGCTACGCTCGCCTTTGCGCTGCAACGCGCCAACCTGATGGAATCCCTGCGCGATTCTCTGCAACGTATCAACGCCCTGAACACCGTCGCCCTTGCAATTGCCAGCAGCGTGGATGTCAATATCACGGCCAACATCTTGCTGGATGAAATGGTAGCCCAACCCGACATCCAGGCCGCAGCGCTCTCCATATACCGCTCCGAAGAGCATACCGTGAAAATCGTTCAGACGCGCAACCTGCCCACAGGCGCGCCGCCCCGCTCCCGCAATGCTTTGAGCAACCCCTACCTGAGTACCGCCATAGGCGGGCAGCGCCCCGTCATCGTCACCGACTTGCGGGAAAGTACACAACCTGGCGACCCTGCATCCCGCGCCTTGTCCCGACAATTCCGCGGCTACGGTTGTTTCCCGTTAATTGCCAAAGGGACAGTCAACGGCCTGCTGGAAGTTTACAGTCAATCGCCTTTACCTCCGGAGGGAGCCTGGCGTGAATTCACCCGCCTGCTCAGCCGGCAAGCCGCTATCGGCATCGAGAACGCCACCCTGTTCCACGCCTTGCAACGCAGTAAAGACGAATTGACCGTTTCTTTTGAGAGCGCCCTGCTGGGTTGGTCCCGCGCTATGGCAATTCGCCACCACGAGCCCCTGGAACATGCCGAGAGAACCGCAGATTTGTGCGTGCGCGTCGCCCAGCGGATGGGAGTGCAGGACGAAGTTACTTTGCGCGCCGCCCGCTACGGGGCCTGGCTGCACGACATCGGCAAACTGAGCATCCCCGAAGAAATTCTAAGCCAGGATAAACCTTTCAAGGAAGAGGACTGGGACCGCTGCCGTGCGATGTTCTCTGATGCTGAAATTCTGATGAAAAGCGTGCCCTTGCTACAAGGCGCCTCCATCATCCCGCGCTATCGCTACGAATACTGGGATGGCAGCGGCTGCCCTGACGGATTGCAAGGCAACCGCATCCCCTTGCTGGCCCGCATTTTCGCTGTCGTCCACTTTTGGGATGCGCACAGCGAAGAACGGCACTATGCCCCCTCCATGTCCAGAGAAGAGCGTTTGGCCTACCTGCAACAAGAAGCCGGGCAACGTTTCGACCCCGCGGTAGTGGGTGTTTTTCTTGAGGTGATTGCAGAACAGGGCAGGTGAGAGGCTCTTCGGAAGAGCCTCTCACCTGAAACGGAAGCGGGTTACACCGCTTCGCGCCCGGCCTGGAATGCCTTGCGGTTGAGTTCCACGAATTTTTGGGGGACACGCGCCGCGATGACTTCCAGCCAGGGTTCCGGGTCCATCTCCAGCAGGCGCGAGAGCGCGCCCAGCATAACCACATTGGCAACCTTGGCATTCCCCAGGTTTTCGGCAATTTCGATAGCCTTGACCCAATGAACGTCTTCCGTAACAGTGGATATCGTCGCCCGGATGGCCTCGTCGTCGGGGTAAGTCTGGTCGCCGCTGCTCACCGTGACCGGCACGATCGCGTATTCGTTGACCAGCGCCATACCGCCGGGTTTCAGCCCTTCCAGGTAGCGCACGGCTTCCAGTTTCTCGAAGGCAATCAAAACATCGGCTTCTCCGGGGGCAATCACCGGCGAGAAGACCTGCTCCCCCCAGCGGACGTGCGATACCACGCTGCCGCCGCGCTGCGACATGCCGTGGACTTCCGCTTTCTTGGCCTCATACCCCAGAGCGATGCCCACTTCCATCAGGACGTTGCTTGCCAGAATCGTGCCCTGGCCGCCCACGCCGGCCAGCAAGAAACGCATTGCTTTCATATTCGTTCTACTCCCTTTTCATAGATACGCAACGGACCTCGCAGGTCTTTGCGCCCGGCAGACCTGTGAGGTCTCAACGACCCGCGTTCAGGCGTGGTACTGCTCGGCCAAAATTTGGTCGCGGAAGAGAATTGCATCCCGCGGGCAGACCTGGGCGCAGATTTCGCAGCCCGTACACAGCAGCGGGTCAATCTCGGCCAGCGGACGCCCGTATTTGGGGTCTACCTGCTCGGATTTGACAATCGCCGGACAGCCGATACGGAAGCAGATGCCGCACCCGTTGCAAGCATCCGGCTCGACGCGCAGAGGCAGGTACTCTTTGCGCTCTTCGGGCAGCAGGGCGCAGGCGTGTTTGGCAATCAGCACCGCCGGGCCGTCCTGTTTCAGCCACGTTTTGAGGGTCTTTTCGATTTCGTCCACCTCGTAGGCTTCCACCGTCTTGACCGTCTCTATGCCACAAGCGCGCACCAGGGCTTCGATATCCACTTCGCGGGTTTCCTGTCCCTGCAGGGTGCGCCCCGTGCCGGGGTTCTCCTGATGGCCGGTCATCCCCGTGATACGGTTGTCCATGATGACGGTAATCACGTTGCTGTTGTTGTAGGCCACGTTGATAAGCGCCGGAATTCCGGTATGGAAAAAGGTGGAATCGCCAATCACGGCGATATGACGCTCTTTATCTCCCGCCACCGCGCCGCCGTGCGCCACTCCGATGCTGGCTCCCATGCAGCCGGTGGTGTGGATGGCGCTCAACGGGGGAATCACCCCCAGCGTGTAGCAGCCGATATCGCCGTTGACGGGACGCTTCAGTTTATGCAGAATGTAAAACGTGCTGCGATGCGGACATCCCGGACACAAGACGGGAGGCCGGTTCGGGAGGTCCTGCGCGGTGAGGATGGGAGCGGCAATGGGCAGGGAATCGGGAGCAGGACTCCCTTTGGGGTGGCTGCCGTTTCCCGAGGGGGCCTCACCCGCTTCAAGCAGGCCCGCCTTCTGAGCCGCCTCCCGCACAATCCGGGGGTTGAGTTC
>JANTFR010000234.1 GCA_024763355.1 Anaerolineales bacterium | reverse complement strand
GCGGATGTGGCGGTCTTCCAGCGGATACAGCCGAAAGATGCGCGAACGCGAGACCAGCGCCGAATTGACCTCGAAGAAGGGATTTTCGGTGGTCGCCCCAATCAGGGTGACGGTGCCGTTTTCCACGTGGGGGAGGAGCGCGTCCTGCTGGGCCTTGTTCCAGCGGTGGACTTCATCCACAAAGAGAATCGTGCGCCGGTTGTGCAGTTTGCGGCGTTCGACGGCCTTCGCCACCACTTCGCGCAGGCGGGCTTTGCCGTCCAGCACGGCGGAAAGCGTCTCGAAGGCAGAGCGGGTCTGGTTGGCAATCACCATCGCCAGGGTGGTCTTGCCGCTGCCCGGCGGCCCCCACAGGATGATGGAGGAGAACAGCCGGTCGGCCTGGATGGCGCGGCGCAGGAGTTTGCCTTCCCCCAGGATGTGCTCCTGCCCGATGTATTCGTCCAGTGTGCGCGGGCGCATCCGCGCCGCCAGGGGCGCCTCGCGGCGGAGGTTTTGTTGCATGGTGTGGTCAAATAAATCCATAGCGAAGAAATTGTGGGGTAGGAGAGACAGACTTCCGAGATTTCCGGGGGACGATGTTCGCCCGGAGCGGCTCTCGTCAAAATCTCGGAAGTCTTACCCCCACAAATCTGAAGAGAGCTGAGATTGTATCATTGCCGCGTGGTTATAGGGAGCACGAAAGATGTGTTGGAGGGCACACGCCATCCTGCCGGGCAGCAGAACGCTGATGACGCTGATGCACGCCGATTCTCTCTGATTTTTTGCCGCTTCATTTGCCTGCACTGCGGGTATCTGCGTTCTTTCGTCCAGGGCGGGCGGATTTCCTCCAATAACCTTTTCGTACTCCCCGGCTACACCTCGGCGGCGGGGATGGTGTGCGTGGGCAGGCGGGCTTCGCCTTCCAGCCAGGTGCGCAGCGCTTCCAGCGTTTCCAGGTGCCCGAGCAGGGTGAGGCGGTCTCCGTATTCCAGCACCATGTTGCCGCGCGGGATGATGATGTGGTCGGCGCGGCGCAGGGAGAGTACGAGGCAGTTCCCCGGCAGGTTCAAACTGCGCAGGGGCTGGCCCGCCAGGGAGTGGTTGCGCAAGGTAATTTCCAGCACATCGCGGTTGTCTTGGGTAGATTCCATCAAACTGAGCAAATCCGGGTTGCGCGCCATGAGAGTCAACATGGTGATATGTTGAATGCCGGGCAGGTAAACTTGCGCGCCCATCTGGCGGAATGCGGGCATCAGGTCGCTGGTTTGCAACACCACCAGAATGTTGTTCATGCCACTCTGACGCGCCTGCCGGGCCAGGGAGAGTTTTTCGGTATCTTCACCTTCCATCAGCAGCAGGGCGTCGATGTCTTGGGCAGGCAGGTTCTCGAAGGGCGTTTCCGGTGTGCCGACTTCCAGCACGGGATACCCCTCGGAGCGCAGTTGCGCAGCCCGCTGGGGGTCTCGCGTCATGAAGCGCACCTCGTCCCCATGGGAGCGCAGCGCCTCCGCCACCTGACGGGCGGTTTGCCCCGCTCCAAAAATGAGTTTCCAGCGGCGAGATGCTGCCGGTGCGACGGGCTGCAGGGCGCTGAAGAGTAAGGGCATCAGCACCACTGTAAGGGCCGAGAAGAAGATGATGAGGGCGCTTGTTGCGGCGTCGACCATCCCGATGCGCTCCCCGATGACCACGACGGCGATTTCCAGAGAAAGGTGGGTGTTGAGCAGGAAGCCGCTGCTGAATACTTCGCGCCAGGTGAATTGCTTTCGCATGACCAGCATAGGCAGCCCTTTGACCAGCATGGAAACGAGCAGCATCACCGGCAGCAGCAACAGGTAGCGCGGTTCGGAGAAAAGGGCGCCCAGGTTCAGATTGGCCCCTACCAGGATGAAGAAAATGGGGATGAAGAAGCCAAACCCGAAGGCTTCCAGGTTATGTACCAGGCCGGTGTCTTCCGGTGAGCGTATCAGCGAGATGACCATGCCTGCCAGAAAGGCGCCCAAAATGAGTTCGGCGTTGACCGTCTCGGCCAGCACCACAAAGGCCAACATGATGGCGATGGCCCCGCGCACCTTGATTTGCACCGTGGCGCGCGAGAGTCCCTGAAACAGACGTTCCACGGCGGGCATCCGCACCAGCGCGGGGGCCAGCCGCATGACCACAGCAAAGACCACGAAAAGCAGGCCAATGGATAGAATTTCCAGGCTGAAGCCGTTTTCGGTGGTGAGAATGTAGCCGGTGAACAGAATAACGGTCAGGAGGTCGGCCAGCGTGGCGGAGAGAAACACCAACTGCCCAAAGGGGCGCGAGAGCAGGTCGCTTTCCTTCAGGACGGGCAGCAGTACTCCCAGGGAAGTGGCGCTGAACACGAAAAAGAGCAAGATGGGGTTTGCTTGCAGGCCGGCGAGGTTGAGGGCGTACCCGGCGGGCAGCGCCAGGAGCACCGTCAGCAGGTAAATCATTCCTGCGGGTTTCAAGTAACCTGAACTGGCGCTGTCGTGCTCTTTGGAGGGCAGCAGCGCAACCAGGTCTATTTCCAGGCCTGCCAGAAACATGAGGAAAGCCAGGCCGGTATCACCGAGGAAATCCAGCGTGGGGGAATGTCCCAGCCACCCCAGAACGGAAGGGCCGATGATAACACCGGCCAGAATTTCTCCTACTACCACCGGTAAGGAGCGGAAACGGGAAAGAACGATGGGAACGGCAAAGGCCAGGGCTATGACGAGCAGCAAAGGGAGGAAACTTTGGCCGCCTTCGGCTGGTGTAAGGGCATGCAGCATGGGGATACTCCTGTGTCAAGAGATGAGAGCAGACTGTAAAGATTGCCTCAGCCTGCTTTTTTAAAGCAAGGACCTGCACCGCGCGCGGGAGAGACGCTGCCGGGTTTATTCGCCCAGGTAGAGCAGACGCTGCTCCCGCCGGAGATTTTCCTGCATGGCGTGGTCAAAAAGGTCGGACAGGTAAGGAATTTTATCACGTGCGTTTTGGCGGGAAAAATGATAGTATTGACGACAGACGACAGACGACGGACCGTAGACCGTTGACTGCCCGACCGCCCGCCCATCTGACATCCAACCACCCCACCACCAAACCACCAAACTACCAAACTACCAAACTACCCCCCTGGAGCCATCCATGACCGATACCGTACACCGTCTCCTCTCCGGCAACGAAGCCATTGCCCGCGGGGCGTGGGAGGCCGGTGTGGCCGTCGCTTCCGGCTATCCCGGCACGCCCAGCACCGAAATTCTGGAAAATTTCGCCCGTATGCCCGGCGTGTACGCCGAATGGGCACCCAACGAGAAGGTCGCCCTGGATGTCGCCATCGGAGCGGCCTACGCGGGGCGGCGCGCCCTGGCAACCATGAAGCACGTCGGCGTCAACGTGGCCGCCGATGCCCTCTTCTACGTTGCCATGACGGGCATGGAGGCCGGGCTGGTGATTGTCTCGGCGGACGACCCCTCCATGCACTCCTCGCAGAACGAGCAGGACAACCGCCGTTACGCCAAATTCGCCCGCAT
>JANTFR010000233.1 GCA_024763355.1 Anaerolineales bacterium | reverse complement strand
TGGTTCCAGGCAATCCAGGCGATGCGCTGCCCGTCGGGGCTCCAGCAGGGCTGCATGTAGAAGTCGTCGCCCTGCACCAGTTTGCGCGGCCAGTTGCGGCCCGCCGCATCCACGAGGGAGAGACTGTCCTGCCCCTCATAGGTGTGGACGAAGAGCAAAAAGTCGCCCTTCGGGGAGGCGGTCGGGGAGGCCGCCGCGCCGAAAGCAGGCGTGACGGGGCGGGCTGTTCCGCCGCTCAGCGGTTGGCGGTAAATGCGTTTGGAGGCGCGTTCCACAAAATAGACGTGGCCGCCTCCCAGGCCGAAATCGCCGCCGCCGTAGCCTACCCCCGCACCGGCGGCATATTCGGCGTTCAGGTCGCGGCGCGCCTGTCCGTCGGCGGGCTGCATCACCAGGACGCCCTCGCCGCCGCGGGTTTCACGCCAGACGAGCGCGCCGTCATCGTTCCAGAAGAGGTCGGTCAGGCCCAGGGTACGGGCAAGACGTTTGGGGGAGAGTTGGTTCATTGGTTGCATTGGTCGGATTGGTCTGATTGGTCTGATTGGTCGAATTGGTCTGACTGGTCGGATTGGTCTGACTGGTCGGGTTGGTCGGGTTGGTCGGCAGGCCGGAGTTGTCAGTCGGGCGGAGTAGTCGCACGTCTCACCCCGCACGTCGCACCCCGCACGCCACACCCCGCACGTCGCACCCCGCACGCCGCAGCGCCTAACCCCGCAACCCCTAACCCACAACGCCTACCCTCGCTCTCCCCAATGCACCACTTCCACCCCCGGAATGACGGGCGGGGGCGTTTTCGCCAGGGAAACGAGGGTGACGCGCCGCTCGGCGCGCCGCAGGCGCAGGAGGGTCTCGCTCAAAGACGGGGTGAGCACCGCGCTGACCACCAGCAGGGAGGCTCCGTAAGGCAGGTGGGGCACTTCGCGAAGCAGAAAACGCTCGAAAGGGGCTACCACCACGGGACTGACGCCCGCCAGGGCTTCCAGCAGAATGGAGAGTTGCCGCGTGCTGCGTCCCGGCGGGATGCGGAAGGGGCGGTCGGAGTGGCTGATGCAGCCGTTGGAAACCAGTCCGACCTGAAAACCGGCTTCGACGCCCTGTTGGGCCAGGGTGGCCGCCGTGCTGACCAGTTTTTCCTGGAGGGGCAAATCCACGCCCTCCCAGTGGCGGGCGAAGGTAGCAACGTTGAGGCACACCACCACAACCCGCCCGGAGGTCGGCTGGTAGACCTTGACCTGCAAACTGCCAGTCCGCGCCGTGGCCGGCCAGTGAATACGGCGCAGACTGTCCTCCGGATGGTAAGGGCGCACGCCGATAGGACGCGTGGGGTCTTCGTACAGGCGGCGGCGGGCGGAACGCTCTCCCAGGGGGTCGTTGGTGGGCGTTTCCAGGCGGGGAAGGGGCAGGATTTCGGGGTAGACAACCAATCGATCTTCGACGGGCAGGGTGCGGGAGCGGGCGTACATACCGAACAAATCGCCGGATTGCAGCCGCGCCGGCCCCACGGCATAGATGCCCCGCTGACGGAAGGCAATCTCGTAACGGCGGCGGGTGCGCTCGTACCAGCGCAAACTGAAAATGTTGGTCAGGAAGCCCTCTTCGGGCAGGTGGGAAGGCGCAAGAATCTCCTCATCTACCGGAGCGACGGCCTTCGGCCAGCGGTCTTCCACGCGCAGCCAGGAAAGGGGGAGAAGTTTCCGGTTTTCCACCTCGACGGTGACGGCGGCGGTCTCGCCGGGAAAGCCGCGCGTATAGTGGAAGCGCCGCCGGTAATCCACGGCATCCAGGGCGCGGGCGCTCCACCAGGAGGCCAGGGCAATCACCACGCCAAGCGAGAAGGCCAGGGCGGAGAGGGCGGGAATCTCCATCACGGCCCCCAGGAGGAAGAGGACGCCCAGGAAGGGCAGCCAGCGTTTGGGGTCCACGCTCACTCCTCTACGGGCACGGGGACGGAATTGACGATGTCGGCTACCAGTTCTTCGGGCTTGCGGCCGCGCAACTGCGCCTGCGGAGAAATCATCAGCCGGTGGGTCAGAACGTAGGGAGCCATGCGCTTGACATCGTCCGGCTGGACGTACTCCCGCCCTTCGATGCCCGCCCAGGCCTGAGCGGTCTGATAGAGGGCCAACGCGGCGCGGGGACTGGCGCCCAGGTCAATCTCCGGATGCTCGCGGGTGGCGCGGGCAACCCGCACGATGTAGTCGCGCACGTCGGCCTCGACGCGAACCTGACGGCGGGCTTCCTGCAAACGGGTGATTTCCTCCGGGGCGGTGACGGCCTCCAGATTCGGGAGGGGGTCCGCGGAACGAAAGCGCTCCAGGATGGCGTTTTCTTCCTCCTGCGAGGGATATCCGATGGCTACACGCAAGAGAAAGCGGTCAATCTGCGCTTCGGGGAGCGGGAAGGTGCCCTCCAGTTCGACCGGGTTTTGGGTCGCCAGCACCAGGAAGGGGCGCGGCAGGGGACGGGTGACGCCCTCCACAGTGACCTGCCGCTCCTGCATGGCCTCCAGCAAAGCGGATTGGGTGCGCGGCGTGGCGCGGTTGATTTCGTCGGCCAGGACGACCTGGGTCATCAGGGGGCCGGGACGGAACTCAAAACGCTGTTCGCGCTGGTTGAACCAACTCAGGCCGGTGACGTCGGTGGGCAGCAGGTCGGGGGTGAACTGGATGCGGCGGAAGGAGCAGCCCAGGGAGGCTGCCAGCGCCCGCGCCAGGGTGGTTTTGCCCGTGCCGGGAACGTCCTCGAGCAGGACGTGGCCTTCGCACAGCACGGCGACCAGGGTGAGATTAATGACTTCGTCCTTGCCGACAATGACTTTCTGGACGTTTTCCCGCACACGGCGGGCAGTTTCGGGAATAGGGTTCATGGGGGTTGGCGGGTTGGGGATTGGTAGATTGGGAGATGAGTGGTGAGGGGGTGATTATACCGCGGGGGAGGATGGACGGTGGACGGTAGACGGTAGACGGTGGACGGCAGACGACAGACCACGCGACCAACCAGACCAATGAACTAATGAACCGATGAACCAATGAACCAATGAACTAATTGAACCAATGAACTAATTGAACCAAATGATATAATCCGGCGCATGAAAACTGACCTCCCCCCCATCGTCGCAATTGACGTTGAAACTACCGGCCTGGATTCCAACAAGGATGCCATCATCGAAATCGGCGCGGTGCGCTTTCGCGGGCCCGTCGTCGAGGACGAATGGAGCACCCTCATCAATCCGGGACGGCCTGTACCCGCCTTCATCACCCAGTTGACCGGCATCCACAACGAGATGGTGGTCGGCGCGCCATCCTTGCGGGAAGTGTATCCCGATTTGCTGGATTTCGTCGGCCAGGCCCCCCTGCTGGGACACAACGTCAAGTTCGATTTGGCTTTCCTGCGCCGACCGGGGGGAATGCTGCACAATCCGGCAATTGACACCTACGAAATGGCGGCCATCCTGATGCCGCGCGCCGGACGTTACAAACTGGGCGCCCTGGCCGAAGCGCTGGG
>JANTFR010000232.1 GCA_024763355.1 Anaerolineales bacterium | reverse complement strand
GCGTCAGCGAAGGGGGAGTATTTCTTTATCCTGAGAACACTCAAGGAGAGTACCCCGCCTTGTTTTGCTCTCCCCAACCCGAAATGAAACGGTCATGCCTTGCGTTTTTGTTACGTTTGTATGTTCTTGGCCCCCTCCGACACGAAAAACAAAAACAGCCCTGCCGGGCAGGGCTGGAGAGTGTGTAAGGTCATGGCTTACGGGGCTAGCGCCTTTTCCAAAGCGGCGCGTAAAGGGGCATCCAGAAAAGGCTTTTCGACAATAGCCGCTGCCCCAATGGAGCGCGCCTTCTCTATCGCTCCGCTCAATCCGGCCGCGGTAATCACCACCACGGGGATATGGGCATAGGCCGGATCGGATTTCAGTTGCATCAGGAAACTTATTCCGTCCACATCGGGCATCATCAAATCGCAAGTGATGGCATCTACGCGCGAGGTAGTCAATGCATCCAGCGCCTCTTTGGCCGTGGCGACTGCCGTCACCCGGTATCCGGCGCGTTCCAGCATCATGCCAATCAATTTACGGGTGAAAAGGTCATCGTCCAGTACCAGGATGTGTTTTTCCATAGGCGTATGCATCCATTAAAAAAGCGATGTCCTCGTGATTATATCAGGAATTACATTCGCCTTCACCGCACCCCCCGCCCCAGCGCCGCGGCCACCGCCCGCGCCTGCGAAAGCAGCGCCGGCAACTCCCCCAGCGGGAAGGCCTGCTCGGCGTCCGAGAGAGCCTCCGCGGGGCGTGGATGCACCTCCACCAGCAGCCCGTCCGCACCGGCGGCCAGGGCAGCCCGCGAGGCTGGCAACACCAAATCCCTGCGCCCCGTGGCGTGACTGGGGTCGCCCAGCACCGGCCAGGGAGCCAGTTGCCGCGCCAGGGCGATGGCGTTCACGTCCAGCGTGTTGCGCGTTGCCGTCTCGAAGGTGCGGATGCCGCGCTCGCAGAGCATGATGCGCTCGTTCCCCCGCGTGGCGATGTGCTCGGCGGCCTTCAGCCACTCGTCCACTGTGGACATGAAGCCCCGCTTCAGCAGCACTGGCTTCTCGGTCTCGCCCACCGCCCACAAGAGTGGGAAATGCTGCATGTTGCGGCTGCCCACCTGGATGATGTCGGCGTATTCCGCTAGCAGCGGGACGTGCTCCACCCCTAGCGCCTCGCTGACCACCAGCAGCCCGAACTCATCCGCCGCGGCCCGCAAAATCTTCAGCCCCTCTTCTCCCAGCCCCTGGAAACTGTGCGGCGAAGTGCGCGGCTTGAACGCCCCCCCGCGGATGACGTGCAGGTTATGGGCGGCCAGTTTCTCGGCGATGGCCCGCGTCTGTTCGTAACTCTCCACCGAACAGGGGCCGAGCATCAGCACCACATCACGTCCGCCGACGACCAGGTCGGGGGCCAGGGGAACCGGACGAGTGGTAGAAATCATTTGAGTGGTGAGAGAAGCATCAATCGGCATAGGTCTCTTTTCCGGAAATTGCGGCGGCAACCCGCCGGCGCATTATTTTACCCGATGCGGTGCGGGGCAGAGATGGGAAAACCACGATTTTGCGCGGGATTTTGTATCCTGCCAGACGGGAGCGGCAGAAGGCGGCCACCCCCTCGGGGGATACCGTTTCCCCGCTGCGCGCCACCACCCCGGCAACTACCTGCTGCCCCCACTCCGGATGTGGCAGCCCCACCACGCAGGCCTCCGCTATGGAGGGATGTTCCCGCAAAACCGCTTCCACCTCGGTGGGATAAACGTTCTCCCCGCCGCTCACAATCAGGTCGCTGCGCCGCTGGACAATCCACAGGTCGCCCTCGGCATCCAGGTAGCCCAGGTCGCCGGTGCGCAGCCAGCCATCCTGCAGGGCGGCCGCGGTGGCCTGCGGGTCGCCGTCGTAACCCGGCATCACCATCGGGCCGCGCACCCGAATCTCGCCGATTTCGCCCTGCGGCAGGGCGCGCCCGTCCTCCCCGGTGACCCGCACCGTCAATCCCATCAGCGGACGCCCAACCGTGCCCGGTTTGCGGCGTGTCTCCTCCGGCGTGGCGGTCGCCACCTGGGAGGCCGCTTCGCTCAATCCATAGGTGACCGCCACCGGCAGGCCGCTTTCCAGGGCGGCCTCCAGCGTTTCGGGCGTGGCTGCCGCCCCTCCCAGCAGAATCAGCCGCAGCGATTGGGGCCACGCCTCCCCTCGCGGGTGTGCCTGCAGCAGGCGGTAGAGCATGGTCGGCACCAGCGAGACCAGCGTGGCCCGGTCGGTGTGCAGACGCGCCCAGAGCGTTTCGGTCTCGAAGCGGTCATCGGCGAAGCCGGGCAGGACCACCGCCGAACCGTAGAGTGCCGAGCGCATCAGGATGGACAGCCCGCCGATGTGGTAGAGCGGCAGAGTTAGCAGCCAGCGGTCGTCGGGCAGCGCCCCCAGACGGAAGGCCGAAGCGGTGGCGCTGGCGAACATGTTGCCCCAGGTGAGCAGCGCGCCTTTGGGCCGCCCCGTGGTTCCTGAGGTGAACAGGATGCCGAAGGGCGTCTCGGCCTCCAGCGGGGCGGGAGGGGGAAGGGTCTTCGGGGCAGGCGGCAGGGCATTCAGGGGAGTGGCCTCCACCGGCGGATTTGCCTCCAGCGTGGAAAGCGTGTGCCTGCACCCCGCCTGGGCGATTTGCCGCCCCATCTCGGCGGGAGTCAGGCGGGTGTTGAGCGGCACGAGCACCGCGCCCAGGTGTGCCAGGGCGTGGACGAGTTGCACCGCCCGCGCCGAACGGTCGAGCAGGACGGCCACCCGCCCCCCGCGGCGGATGCCGTGCGCCGCCAGCCGTCCGGCCAGTTCGCTGACGTGCGCGTCCAGTTGCGCGTAATCAAGGACGGTTGCGCCATCCACCAGCGCCGGTCGGCGGGGGTGAGCCTGTGCGGCGAGAGAGAGTGGGGTAGCGTTCAGCATGGTGTGACTTCAGGTCCTGTTTTAGGCAGTGTGCTGGTCGAGTAGCCGCCGTCAGGCGGCGTATCGAGACCGGTGGAACTGGAATCTTTGGCATGCGGCGACACGTCGCCGCATGCCAAAGCGCTGCCGAGACAGCGTAAACCAAATCCTACGGCCAGCGGGGAAACTCATCGAAGCGCGGCGGGCGTTTCTCCAGAAAGGCATCCCGGCCCTCCTGGGCCTCGTCGGTCATGTAGGCCAGGCGGGTGGCCTCCCCGGCGAAAATCTGCTGCCCGACCAGGCCGTCGTCAATCAGGTTGAAGGCGTACTTCAACATGCGGATGGAGGTCGGGCTTTTGCTGTTGATGATTTTTGCCCATTGGACGGCTTCGATTTCCAGGTTGGCGTGCGGGACGGCCTTGTTGACCATCCCCATCTGGACGGCCTCCTCGGCGCTGTACACCTTCTCCAGGAAGAACAGTTCGCGGGCGCGCTTCTGCCCAATCATTTGCGCCAGGTAGGCCGAGCCGTAGCCGGCATCGAAACTGGCCACGCGGGCGTCAGCCTGCTGGAATTTGGCGTGTTCCTTGCTGGCAAGGGTCAGGTCGCAGACCACGTGCAGGCTGTG
>JANTFR010000231.1 GCA_024763355.1 Anaerolineales bacterium | reverse complement strand
TCAAGAAGCCGGTCATCGCGGCGGTCTCCGGATGGTGTCTGGGCGGGGGCAACGAATTGGCGATGTCCTGCGACATGGTGGTGGCCTCCGAGAGCGCCCGCTTCGGGCAGCCGGAGGTCAATCTGGGCGTGATCCCCGGCGCGGGGGGCACCCAGCGTCTGACGCGCGCCGTGGGCAAGGCTCTGGCGATGGAAATTGTGCTCAACGACCGCCGTCTGACGGCGCAGGAGGCCCTCCAATACGGACTGGTCAACCGGGTCGTGCCCGTGGAACGCTACCTGGAGGAGGCCGTAGAACTGGCGCAGCAAATCGCCGAGCGGGCCCCTCTGGCCGTGCGCTTTGGTAAGGAAGCCGTCAACCACGCCTTCGAGACCTCCCTTTCCGACGGGCTGGCCGACGAGCGCCGCGCTTTCTACTTCTGCTTTGCTTCTCAGGACCAAAAAGAAGGGATGCAGGCCTTTCTCGAGAAACGTTCTCCGGTGTGGAAGGGGCAGTAAACCATGTTGACTTTCCGCCAGTTGCTCAAATCCATCCGCCAATTGGATATTCCTCCCAACGCTCCCGTGATTGCTCACGCTTCGCTCTCCGCTTTCGGGGAGATTCACGGCGGCGCGGAGACGTTGCTGGGCGCGCTGATGACGGCCTGCCCGCGGGTGATGATGCCGGCTTTCACCTACAAGACGATGATTATTCCCGAAGTCGGCCCCGAAAACAACGGGATGGAGTACGGGACGGGGGGAGACCGCAACAAAATGGCGGAATTTTTCCACCCTGATATGCCCGTGGACCCCTTGATGGGGCGCGTTCCGGAGCGTTTGCGCCGCCACCCCAGCGCCAAACGCTCGTTGCATCCCATTCTCTCCTTCACGGGCGTAGGGGTGGAGGATGCTCTGGCGGCGCAAACGCTGGATGAGCCGCTGGCCCCCATTGGGGTGCTGGCTGAATCCGAAGGGTACGTCCTGCTTTTAGGAGTGGACCACACCGTCAACACCAGCATCCATTACGCCGAAAAACTGGCGGGGCGCAAGCAGTTTATCCGCTGGGCGTTGACTCCCAAAGGCGTGGTGGCCTGCCCCGGCTTCCCCGGCTGCTCGGACGGTTTCAACCAGATAGCGCCGCATCTGGAGGACGTAACCCGCCGCGTTCTGGCAGGGCGGGCGCGCGTGCAGGCCATCCCTTTGACGGAGTTGCTTGCCACGGCGCGCCGCTTGATAGAAATGAACCCCCGCGCCCTCTTACCGGAGACTTCCAGCGACCCGCGGGTGCGAGATACGCTGCGGGCTGCCGGCCTGGAAGCGTGAAGGATTGCGGTTTTGCCGTCTGCCCCCGTGTGACAACGGGGGCGTTTGTTTTTCGCAACCACAATTTCTCTCCCCTCTCCTCATGTCCCGATACAAAAATTCCCCACTGACGCGCTTTTTTGTCGTCCTGGCGTTTATCGTTCTGCTGGCCCTTTTCGGCCCGGAGGAAAAATCCCTGGGCAGCAACGTGCGGATTGTCTACCTGCACGGGGCGTGGGTGATGACCGCCGAAGCAGCCTTTGCAGCCGCCGGCCTGGCCGGCCTGCTGGGGCTGGCGGGGATGGTCTTCTCGCCGTTGCGCCGTTTTCAGGCCGCGGCCCATGCCTGGTCGGCGGCGCTGGGGCGCACCGGCATCGTTTTCTGGATTACTTACCTGCCCCTCTCCCTGTGGGCCATGCAGGCCAATTGGAACGGCCTCTTCCTGGCCGAGCCGCGCTTCCGCCTGGCGCTGACCTTTGCCGTGGTGGGGGTGTTGCTCCAGGTCGGTTTGTGGCTGCTCTCCCTCCCCTGGCTGACCTCAGCGGGCAACCTGCTCTTCATCATTATTCTGCGGACAGCCTTCTCGCGGGCGCAAAACGTGATGCACCCGCCGCCCTCGCCGATTTTCAAGAGCGGCTTGGGGAACATCATCGCTTTTTTCGTCGCTCTGAACCTGCTCACCTGGCTGGCCGCCTGGTTCCTGACCCTGTGGTGGAGGGAACGCGACCACTGATACCCCGACTGAAACATCGGAGGGCTTCAAGACTTCCGATGTCCGTGACGGCGGCGCAGGGCGAAGGCGGCCAGTCCCGCCAAGAGGAGCAGCCCCCATCCCCTCGCCGGGTTCTCCACAGAGAAACCGGCAAGAGGACGCGCCGTGAATGCCTGCAAAGTGACCGCCGTGGGGGTGTTGCCGGTATCGCTCGGTGTGCTGTCGGCGATGCTCATCCCCGCATCCCCCGAAGGGGCTTTGCTTTCGACCAGCGCGTCGGCATCGGGGTCAAAGCGCAGGCAGAAATTGTTGGGGGATTGTTGGTCGGCATCCGGCGCGGCCAGTACGCTGACCCAAAAAAACGCGCTCCCGCCCGCCCCGACCTGGGCGTTGCTATCCCCATCCGTGAAAGCGAGAGCCTGTACGCCGCTGGCATCCAGCGTCAGGGGGGCAGATTCACCAATCAGGATGTCGCTCCCGTCGGTCTCGAATACGCCGTCCCCGTCGTCGCGGCGCACGCGCAGGGCATCGAGAAAGGCGTTGGCCTCATCGGATGTCAGGGGGGTGAGACAATCGCTGCGGTAGAGCGTGAAAGCGGCCTGTGCCCATTCGGCATCTGCCTCCCCGCTGCTCCCGTTGTGAGCCAGGACAATTTGCAGAACGTCATCCTCGGTGCTGTTGGGGATGAAAAGCGGGTTGCTGGGGGAGGTGTCCGTCACCGTGAAGGCGACCTGTCCGCCCTGATTCTCCCACACGGCCACCTCGAAGGGCACGTCGGTATCGCTGCTGAAGCCCACCGCGAAATCCAGGTCGCCGTCGTTATCCAGGTCGCCCGCAGGGAGGACGTTAGGATTGTCACCGGTGCTGCCTATGAGCGTACCCGGCCACGCCCCGCCAAAGGGCGCCCCGTCGTTGCTCCACAGACGCACCGCACCGCCCGCGTCGCCGTTGCCTTCCCCACTGAGCACGTCGGGCCAGCCGTCGGCGTCCCAGTCGGCAATGGTCAGACCGCGCATCGGCTGGCTGCCGCTGCCTATCGTCTGGCTTGTCCATGCGCTGTTGAAGGGGGAACCATCGTTTTGCCAGGCTATCATGTTGGAGTTGCCGTCGCCGCTCACCAGGTCGGGGTCGCCGTCCTTATCCAGGTCGGCGACGCCCAATGCAAAGACCCGCACCCCGACCTCCCCGGCGTCGCGCCGCGTCCAGGAGTTCCCCAGCCCGTTGTTCTCCCACACGATGACTTCGCCATGTGCCGTGCTGGTGGTGCTGCTGGAGGCAATGTCCAGGTCGCCGTCGCCGTCCAGGTCGGCCAGCGCCACCGTATTCATGTCGGCATCGTGGGTGCCCACATCAAAGCGATTCCACGTGCCGCCATCGTTGCGCCAGGCAATCACCTCCGCACTCGCCCCGACGCTGTGCGCCGAGACGATGTCCAGGTCGCCGTCGTTATCCAGGTCGCCGAGGGTGACGGCATTGGCCCCGCCGGTGGCCGTGAGTACCGCCGTTTGCGGCCAGGCATCGTTGAAAGGGGTGCCGT
>JANTFR010000230.1 GCA_024763355.1 Anaerolineales bacterium | reverse complement strand
GCCGCCTTTCGCGAGCAGCACGCCGCCTGGCTGGAAGATTTTGCCTTTTTCATGGCGCTCAAGGAGGCCCACGGCGGCGCGCCCTGGCCCACCTGGGAGGCTCCCTTGCGCCGCCGCGAACCGGAAGCCCTGAAAGCGGCCCGCGCCGACCTGGAGACGGCCATCGAGCGGCAGGCTTTCCGCCAGTTTCTCTTTTTCCGCCAGTGGGAAGCGCTGAAAACGTATGCCAACCAGCGCGGGGTGCGTATCATCGGCGATATCCCCATCTTCGTGGCGCACGACAGCGCCGAAGTGTGGGCGCGCCCCGATTTGTTCTCCCTGGACGAACACGGCAACCCCACCGTGGTGGCGGGCGTGCCCCCCGATTACTTCTCCGAGACGGGGCAGTTGTGGGGCAATCCGCTTTACCGCTGGGAGGCGCACGCCGCCGAAAGGTACGCCTGGTGGCTGGCGCGCCTGCGTACCGTCCTCAACCTGGTGGACATCATCCGCCTGGACCATTTCCGCGGCTTTGCGGGATACTGGGAGATTCCCGCCGGAGAGGAGACGGCGGTCAAGGGGCGCTGGGCGCCCGGCCCCGGAGCGGATTTCTTCTCCGCCGTGGAACAGGCCCTCGGGTCCCTGCCGCTGATTGCCGAAGACCTGGGAGAAATTACCCCCGACGTGGTCGCCCTGCGGGAGCAATTCGGCCTGCCGGGGATGAAAATTCTGGTTTTCGCCTTTGGAGATGATGCCGACAACCCCTTCCTGCCGCACAACTACACTCCGAATTGCGTAGTCTATACCGGCACGCACGACAACGATACCGCCGTGGGCTGGTATCAGCGCGCCCCTCAGAAGGAACGCGATTTCGCCCGCCGTTACCTGGCGCGTGACGGGAGCGACATCGCCTGGGATTTGATTCGCGCCGCCTGGAGTTCGGTAGCCGTCTTCAGTCTTGCCCCCATGCAGGATGTGCTTGCGCTGGATAACCGCGCCCGGATGAATTACCCCAGCCGTCCCAGCGGAAACTGGCAGTGGCGGATGGAAGCAAACGCCCTCACGGATGCGCTTCGCGCCCGGCTGGAGGAGCAAAACCGCTTGTACGGGCGCACACCCCCCGCATGACGCGAACGTCCCCCTCCGTGCCGGAGGGGGACGTTTTCAGTTCTGGCATTTTCTTGTGGTTTACGTCTCCGAACCCTATCACCATCAGGGGAATGAGGTGGCAGCGGGGTTATTGCTCAAGGGCATGCGGGTTAATTGTGTAGAAATAAATCGTTCCACTCGATGCCCCAACCGCCAGACGGTTCCCGCCAGGAGAGAAAGCCAACGCTCCCGCTGACGGCTTGCCCAGCACAATTTTTCGCACCAGGGCCCCATCCGAAAGCCTCCAGACCATCATCACCCCGTCTTCATCCACCGAGACCAAACCATTTCCCTGGGGGAAGAAGCGCACTCCCAAAACGGGAGCGCTGTGCCCGTAAAGAATGAACTTCGCCGTGCCAGCCTGCCAATCCCAGACGCGCACCGTGCCATCCCAGGAAGCGGAGGCCACCAGGGTGCCATCGGGGGAGAAATCCACGTCTGCTACGGCGTCCAGATGGCCGCTCAAAATCTGCAAGGGGCTGCCATCCACCGTAGACCACATCCGCACCGTGCGGTCTGCCGAACCTGTTACCAGATACGCCCCATCCCGTGCATAGCGTACCGCAAAGACAGGGGCCGTATGCCCTTGCAAGAGGAAGCGCGTCCCGGCATTGTTGCGCTGATTGACATGCACCAGGAAATCATTGGAAGCCGAGGCAATCAAATCGGCGTCAGGGTCATAGTCTACACCTAACATGTAGAAAGGCTTATCCAGAAGGATTTTCTGAAAAGGCGCGCCAGTGCTCACCCGCCAGATACGGGTAGAACCATCCACAGAGGTAGAGGCCAGCCAGGAGCCATCCGAGGAGAAGGCCACTCCCACCACCGCGTCGCTGTGTTTTTCAGAAGAGGTCCCAACGGGAATCATACGCTGCGTATTCCCATCGTAGATACCCAAGCCACGTTCCCCGCCAACCGCAATGTTGTTTCCATGGGGCGAGAAGGAGAGCCCGTATATCGTCCCCAAGGGAACGGTGGCCGTGGTATCCGGGTAAAGGGGAGAAGGGGCCTCTAATACCATCGTTTCCGGCTCCTGGCCGTAGGGCAAAACAGTGTTGCGCTGCATGGGGCGCAAGGCAGGGTAGAGCCGTTTCCGTGTGTCTACTCCCTGGAAGAAACCCGAGGGCAAAGGGATGGCAGCCAGCGCGGTTTTATCATCCAAAGACTCAAAGGGGACGTAGTACAGTTTGATGCCTTCTCCCGGGTCTTCCGTGGCAAACAGGATGTAAGTGCCATCCGGACTCCAGCGCATCTCGCGATAGCAGCATTCTTTTTGCAGGGGGTCAATGACCTTTGCCCGTCCGGTATTCATGTCGTAAAGGACGAAATCGCCAAAACCGTCATGCACGGCGCCGTTGATGGCAAAGAGGTTATCCCCATTCCAGGCGAAATCGTAAAGCAGCGGTTTATCGTCTTCCCCACTATAACCGCGCACCTGAAAACGGTTGGCAGGGAAGGTATCTACCAGGCGGGGCGCTTCGCCGCACTCCCGCAATTCGTAGACCAGTACCGCCTGCCATTTGCGTCCGGCAGCGGAAGTTTCGGCCAGGACCGCCAGGCGTTTTTTGTCGGGAGACCAGCGGTATGTGTCAGCCACAACGTCCACTTCGCAACTCCCCGCCAGAGACAAATCGGTGTAATTGGGCAGCAATTTCAGCCGAAGAAGGTTGAAAGGCACAATACTGGTAAGCGAACGTTTCAACCCATCCGGGAAAAGCACATCATCGGTCAAGATGATATCTTCCCCATCCGAAGTGAGGCCGTATGCCTGATAACACCCTAGGGAAAGCATCTCTCTCGTGTCAATGTGAACGGCTTTCAGACAGCCAGCCTCTTCATAGAGGACGTACTGTCCATCAGGAGACCAGTGTAAATAAGCCTTGTCAATACCGTTGTGGGTCAACTGCCGCGCCCCCTGTCCATTCAGATTGACAATCCAGATGTCGCCATCTAGCACAAGGGCAAGTTTATCCGCTCCGCCAATTTCCGTCGGGCCGACAGAGGTGGTAGAGATGGGTGTGGGGTTGGCAGAGACAGATGGGTGATATGTCCGCAGGGCAAGGGAGATTTCTCCTCCCGGCACATCGAAGAAATAATCGGGAAACGGAAGCGGCTCAAAGCGCGCCCCGCTCCCCACCATCGCCAGAGGCACGTAATAAATTTCCGCCGGGTCTGTATAACGCGCATCCTGAAACACGAAAGAAACATAAGAACCATCCGCGCTGAAATGAATATCCCGATAGCAACACCGCCCATCTATGGGATTCACCACTTCCGCCTTGTGCGTTTGCAGGTTGTAAAACACCATATCTCCCCCGTTATGACGCACATCGCCGTGCAAAATGAAGGTATCGCGCCCATCCCAGGCGTATTCGTCAATGCGCGGCAAGGCGCTGTTTTCGCTGTA
>JANTFR010000229.1 GCA_024763355.1 Anaerolineales bacterium | reverse complement strand
GACGAGCGCGAACAGACTCTCAACCAGATGTTGGTGGAGATGGACGGTTTCGATACCGATACCAACGTGATTGTGATTGCCGCTACCAACCGCCCCGACATTCTCGACCCCGCCTTGCTGCGCCCCGGACGCTTTGATCGCCGTGTGGTACTCGACCGCCCCGATGTGCGCGGGCGTGAGGCTATCCTGCGGGTACACGTCAAGGGCAAACCACTGGACCCCAGCGTGGATTTGAAAGTCCTGGCGCGCTCTACCCCCGGCTTTGTGGGCGCTGACCTGGAGAACCTGGTCAACGAGGCGGCCATCCTGGCTGCCCGCCGTAACAAGAAAATCATCACTCAGGATGAATTGGAAGAGGCCATCGAGCGCGTCATCGCGGGCCCGGAACGCAAGAGCCGCCTGATAACGGAAGACGAGAAGCGCATCGTGGCTTACCACGAAGCGGGACACGCCGTGGTTACCAATGCGCTCAAAGAAGCCGACCCCGTCCACAAAGTGACCATTATCCCGCGCGGCATGGCAGGCGGCTACACCATGTCCCTCCCCGAAGAAGACCACACCCTTATGTCGCGCAAGAAACTGTTCGCTGAGATGGTCACCCTGCTGGGAGGCCGGGCGGCGGAGGAGTTGGTCTTCGACGACATCACTTCGGGGGCGGCCAATGACATCGAACGGGTGACGCGCCTGGCGCGGCAGATGGTCACCCGTCTGGGGATGAGCGATAAACTCGGCCCGATGGTCTACGGGCAGAAGGAGGAACTCATCTTCCTGGGGCGCGAAATTTCCGAGCAGCGCGATTACTCGGAATTGGTGGCGGAGAAAATCGATGAGGAAGTCCGCAACCTGGTGGGCAAAGCCTATCAGCGTGCCAAGGAGATTCTGCAACAATACGAAGACAAATTGCACGCTGTGGCGCAGCGGTTGCTGGAAGTGGAGACCATAGACCGCCAGGAATTCGAGCGCATCTTCCCGCCGCCGTACCCGAAACGCTCTCATACCCCTGTGCTGCGGCGCATCCCGCCCGCGGCGACCAGGAAAGCGGACGAGTCCTCCTCGCCTGCTGCGCCTCCTGCCCCGGATGCGCCTCCTGCTCCCGCCCCGGCCTGATGCTGCAACGGAGCAAATCGAATTTATCTGGATGCAAGCGTCCCTTCAATGTAAGGGGCGCTTCGTTTTGGGCAGGAATTAGGTATAATCACAGCATAGTTTGCGCCGCGCTTCCTGTTGCCAGAGGGTCTCGATATGGATTCATCCCCAAAACCTAAAATCTTGTACATTGAGGATACCGAATCGGCGCGCACCCTCGTGCGGAGGCTTCTCGGACGGGATTACGTCGTCCTGGAGGCCGAGGACCCGATTGCGGGCATTGAACTGGCGCAGGATACCCATCCCGACCTGGTGCTGCTGGATATCAACCTGCCGCACTTGAGCGGACGCGAGGTGGCAACCCGCCTCAAAAGTATTCTGCCGGATGCCTCCCTGGTTGCGCTGACCGCGGATGCTACCCAAGGGGCGCGGGAAATGGCGCTGGCGGCGGGCTGCATAGGTTACATCACCAAGCCGATTGACGTGGATACCTTCCCCAGGCAGGTGCAAGAGTTTTTGGGGGGCAAGCAGGAAGTTCTGGAGAACCCCGACGAGCATTTGCAGGCGTATCGCGCGGAATTGGTGGAGCACCTGGAAGCCAAGGTGCGCGAGTTAACCGAGGCCATTCAGCGCAATGAATTTCTCAACCGTCAGAATCAGCACATCATTGCCATGCTGGAGCGCCGTCAACACTTGTTGGAGGCCGCGGCGCGCGTCAGCCACGGCATCACCTCCATTCTGGACCTGGATACCCTTTTGCATTCGACGGTTGACATTCTATGTGACGAATTCAGCCTGTACTATTCGGGCATCTTTCTCGTCTCTGATGATGGGGAGTGGGCTGTCTTGCGCGCCGGATACGGGGAGGCCGGAAAGCATATGGTGGCAACCAATTTCCGCTTGCATGTGGACCGTCACTCGATGATTGGCGCGTGCATCCTGGAAAAGAAACCCCGTATCGCTTTGGACGTGGAAGGGGAGCCGTCCCACTTCCGCAATCCTTTGTTGCCGGAGACGCGCTCGGAGGCCGCTCTGCCCCTGATTGTGCAGGACGAGGTGTTAGGCGCTCTGACGGTGCAAAACGCTCAACTGAACGCTTTTAGTGAAGACGATGTTACCGCCTTGCAATCTATGGCCGACCAGATTGCCATTGCTATCAACAATGCCCGCTTGCTGCGCCAACTGGAAGCGGCCAATGCCGAATTGCTGCGCACCAAAACTTTCGAGGCAATTGCTACGGCTACGGGGGAGGCTATCCACTGGGTAGGCAACAAAGCCGCCCCTATCCCCGGCAGCGCGCAACGCGTGCGGGAAGACCTGCTTACCCTCCTGGCCGCCTCCCAGCGCCTGTACGAACACGCTCGCGCTGCATCGGGGAAGCCCCCCTTTGCCGCTGTATGGGAGAATCTGGCTGAGGAAGCCGCGGAGCAAGGCGTGGTACTTTCCCCTCGCGCCGAACAACTGGCCTCTCAGCCAGAACGCCGCCAGCGGGTTTTGCTCAGCCTGGAATCCATGTTGGAAGACCTGTTCATTATTGAGAACAGTGCCAATACCATTCTCAACATCAAAGAAGATTTGATCGGTCCTGCCCGCCGCCGGGAGGAAGCACCCCTGAATCTGGAGACCCTCTTGGGGGATGTGGTGCGGGAAATGGGATTGCCTCCCGGCGTAGTGCAAATGGCGGTACAATCTGGATTGCCGTCCGCGTTTGGGGATGAGCGGCAAATCCGGCGGGTGTTTGTGAACCTGATAAAGAACGCCTGGGAGGCCCTGGAAGGCAGTGACCAGCCTCAAATCCGGATATTCGCTCAAAGGGCGGCGGAACCGGGCTACGTTGACGTGGTGGTAGCAGACAACGGGCCTGGTATTCCTCCTGAAATTCAGGAAAGAATCTGGGTTTCCTTCTTTACGACCAAAGGAGACCGCGGCGGAACGGGACTGGGACTGCCGGCCTGCATGCAAATCATTACCCAGAGCAAAGGGAAGTTGTGGGTGGAGAGTGAACCTGGCAACGGGGCTGCTTTCCATGTGCAACTGCCTGCAGCATCTGGGGAATAGGACTACAAAATCACAGGGATGCTTCCCTTACTTCATGGAGGTCGCTGTATGCTGAAAATCCTTCTGGTGGATGACGAAAGGCTGGTGCGCCGCAGTTTGGAAAAGACCCTGTTGCGTGCCGGATTCGATGTTTTTGCCGCCGCGGATTGCACTTCGGGGCTGGATGCTTTTTGGGAGGCGGAAACAGACGGCTCGCCGATTGACCTGGCGGTTTTGGACCTGAATATGCCCGATTTTGATGGCCAGCCAAACCCCGAGGCCGGCTTGAACCTTCTGGCACGCTTGCGGGACCAGGCCCCGGACTTGAAAGTCATCGTCCTGACGGCGTATGACGAAATTACGAAGGCGCGGGAGGCCGTCCAGCGCGGGGCAACGGCTTATTTTGTCAAAGGCCG
>JANTFR010000228.1 GCA_024763355.1 Anaerolineales bacterium | reverse complement strand
CCCACATGGCCGACGCCCAGGGCAACTCCTTCATTGAAGCCGCCTTCCCGCCCGGCACATCCGAGGTCTTCGTCTCCGCCGGGACGCTGCTCGGCTACCAGGGCAACTACTCCGGCGACCCCTTCAAGCCCGTCGGCGTGCATTTGCATTTTTCCATCGTCAAAGACCGCGGCGGGCAGTTCCTCAACGAACTGGAAATCGAGAACACCCTCGACCCTTCCCCCTACTTGAACCTGCCGCTCAACGCTCACACCAACCAGGGACAGATTCCCGTCTGCCCCGGAGACACAGATGATGAACTCTCTCCGTGACCACGTAGTGCTCATCACCGGCGCGGGACGCGGCCTGGGACGCGCCCTGGCGCTGACGTTTGCCGCCCGCGGGGCGCGCATCGCCGCCAACGACCTGACCCCCGTCAACCTGGACGAGACCGTGGAGCAAATCCGCGCAGCCGGGGGACAGGCTGAAACCTGCATCGGCGATATCGCCAAGAAAACGCCCGTGCAGGGCATCGTCAACCGCTTGCTGGACCGCTGGGGGCGGCTGGACATCGTCATCAACAACGCCGCCGTGCGTCCCCGCGCCTCCCTCCTGGATATGGACGAATGGGATTTGCAGCGCACCCTGAACGTCAACCTGGGCGGGGCTTTCCTGCTCATGCAGGTTGCCGGGCGCATCATGCGGGAACAGGGTTCCGGCGGGGTCATCATCAACATCGGGGATGCCGCTCCCCGGCTGCCCGAAGGCCGCAGCGAGGCCATTTATGCCGCCACCAAAGCCGGATTGCTCGCCCTGACCCAGGCCGCGGCACAGGAACTGGCCCCCTACGGCATCCGCGTCAACGCCCTGTGCCCCGGTCTGCTGGATACTGCCTCAACGCGGGAACGCCTGGGGGAAAGGTTCGCCGAGATTGCCGCCCGCCTGCCGGAAGGCGCACTCCTGCAGCCCGTCGAAGTTGCCGAAGTTGCCCTGTTCCTGTGTTCTCCCGCGGCGCGACACATCAACGGAGTCTGCCTGCCCGTGAGCGGCGGCAACTGGCGCGAGGCGTGAAGCCGCGATGAAAGAATTGTACGCCTATCGGGAACGGATGATGCAGCATTGGGAGGCGGCCCCTTCCGCCCTGCAAGAGGCCTCCGCCCGCCTTACCGCCGCGGACTGGAAGCATCCCTGTTCGCAGAAAGCCCCCACTCCCCATCAGGCGCTGGCCCACCTGCGCGACATCGAGCGGGATGTCATCACCCCCTGCATCACCCGTTTGCTGGAGGGAGATGCGGAACTGCCCTACCTTTTTCCCTCCTGGGAGGCCTGGTTGGCAACCTACGACCCGCAGGAAGCCCCGCAGAACATCCTGGAAGCCTATCTCGCCCTGCGCGCCGCGGAAATCGGGCAGGTGCGAGGCCGCGTTCCCATTCCCTGGAGCATTCAGGGGCGGCACCCCCAATACGGCAAGCGCACCCTCCAATGGTGGGTGGAGCAGAGTCTGGCGCAGGCGCGTTACCATTTGCGCCTGCTGACCTGCCCGTAGGCGGTGGTCTTCACCATCTCCGTTTATCGGCATCTGTGGTATGATTCGGGTGCCACAGCCATTCCGCATTGGCTATCATCTACAGGCATAGAGGAATACACATGGAGCACTATACCGAGGATAAAATCACCATCATTGAAGGTCCGCCGCCGACTTTCGAATTGATGAACACCGAATGGACGCGCAGTCTGGGTGAAGGGGCTGCCCGCAGCGAGGTTGCCCTGACCCGCCTGCGCACCTTCAACGGGCCGGCGCTGGTCGAGCGTTGCCACCGCGCCTGGCGGCACAAAAACACCATCTATCTGGAATACCGCACCCCGGAAGGGCTGAATCAGACTGCCCCCATCGTCGCTGCTCGCAACGTGGAAACCGACGAGGGCGATATGCTCCTTTTATGGGTGCGCATCAATCTCGAAGAGCATGACGTTTCCATCGAATGGGAAGACGAGCCTTTCGATGATGACGATGAGGATGAGGACACCCCCGCCATAGATATGGAGGCATTCCTGAGAAATCTGGGCGCTTCGGAAGAGTACCTTCTCGGGGAATATGACGACCTTGAGCCGCCCTTCGACGATGACACCATCGAAGATGGGTACGATTTCGATACGGACGACGAATCTTTCCGCAAGTTTGAGGACGACGATTCCGAAGACAACGACATTGCTTCCGGCGAAGCGCCGGATGCCCTTTTGTAATTCCGATGAACGCATTTGCTGCAACAGGTCAGGGAAATCTCCCTGGCCTGTTGCGTTAAACCCCAGGAGCACAATCGTATGAGTGATTATGTTCTCACCGACATCCGCGAGCACGTCGCCACGCTGCTCATCAACCGCCCCCCGGTCAATGCTTTCCATACCGAGGCCATCTCCGCCTTACGCAAAGCCCTGAAAGCAGCGGGGCGCGACCCGCAGGTACGCGTCATCGTTCTGGGCGGGGCGGGAGGCGTCTTCAGCGCCGGTCAGGATTTGGCGGAGTTTCGCCAGGCGCAGGAGACCCCCGTTTCTTACCGCGAACATCTGGCGCGCACCTATTCTCCGCTGGTGCTGGAATTGCGCCAACTTGAGAAGCCCGTCTTGGCAGCCATCGAGGGCGCAGCCGCGGGCGCGGCGCTGGGCGTCGCCCTGGCCTGCGACCTACGCATCGCCGCCGATACGGCCCGCTTTTGGGTGGGATTTCTGGGTATCGGGCTGGCTCCCGATTCCGCCGTTTCCCTGCTGCTGCCCCGCATCATCGGGCTGGGACGCGCCGCAGAGTTCGCCTTCACCAACGCTCCCATCTCGGCGGAACAGGCCCTCTCCTGGGGGATGGTCAACCGGCTGGCTCCTGCTGGCGAACTGCTCCCCGCGGCCCAGACCTGGGCGGCGGAACTGGCCCGCGGGCCGGTCAAGGCGATGGGGTTAACCAAGCGCGCCTTCAATCGCGCCGTCCTTCCGCATCTGGCCGCAGTCCTGGATTACGAGGGACACCTACAAGAAATTGCCGGACGCGGTGCAGAACATCGCGAAGGAGTGACCGCCTTTTTCGAGAAGCGTCCTCCCGATTTCTTGCGCGCTGTGGAGGAGGTGCGAGGGGCGTAGAAATACGGGTTTTTTTCCGCAGGGGTGTGCTGATAGTCTGACAAAACGCGCAAATGCTGATTTGTTCACACAGAGACGTGGAGAGCACAGAGTTTTCTTGATGTTTTGTGGTGATTTCCTGTGTTCTCTGTGGCTCCGTGTGCCACAAGCGGATTGGCGGCGGCGCAGCGCACGGATTTCCCCCTGCCCGCGGGCGTTCACGGCGCGGCCAGGTCGTTGGCGGTCTCCTCCAGCAATTGAAGCGTATCGGGGATGCGCTCTGCGGTGAAGTAGGAGCGGAAGACCTGCGCTCCGGCATCCTGCAAGACCCATTGCACCGCGCTCCAGGAGGGGACGGACGGCTCCGGGCGAGCGTAGGGGAGCGCATCCACTACCGATTGCCAGGCGGGATGCAGCGCCCCGTAATCCGCCAGCGCATCCAGGGCGGCGCGGCGGGG
>JANTFR010000227.1 GCA_024763355.1 Anaerolineales bacterium | reverse complement strand
CCGAGCCGCTCCAGCGCCGCCTGTTGACCACCGAGGCCCTCCGGCAGCGCGTCCTGGACGATTTCCTCAGCGATTACACCCCCGAGGAAGCCCACGACGACACTCTTTCGCTGGCCGCTTTCGGCCTGCTGGAACCCGACTACGACTTGTTGCGCCTCTACGAAGATTTGTACACCGAACAGGTGGCCGGCTTCTACGACGACGAGACCGACACGATGTACGTCATCCAGAACGCCGACTTCAGCGGGCCGCAGCGCATGACCTACGCCCACGAGTACACCCACGCCTTGCAAGACCAGAATTTCGGGCTGGGCGAGGCCATCGGCATGGACGAGGAGCATTGCAAAGCCGATAGCGAACACTGCGCCGCCATGCAGGCCGTCGTGGAAGGCGACGCCACCCTCAGCGAGGAAACCTGGCTCTACACCTACGCCACCGCCCAGGATTTCGAGGACATCTTCTCCTTCTACAACGAATACCAAAGCCCCGTTTACGATTCCGCGCCCGATTTCCTCAAGCAGGATTTTCTCTTCCCCTACCAGCAGGGCAAGGATTTCGTGCAACACCTCTACGACCAAAACGGCTGGGAGGCCGTCAACGCCGCCTTCGAGACCCAGCCGCAATCCACCGAGCAGATTCTGCATCCGGAGCGCTATCCCGGCGACGCCCCCATCGCCGTCACTCTGCCCGATTTATCCTCCGTCTTCGCGGTGGGCTGGCGGGAGGTGGATAGCGGCACGCTGGGCGAGTGGTACACCTCCCTGATGCTGTCCCAGGGTGCGGCGGGAAGCGCCCGCCTGCCGGAGGACGTGGCCGCCGATGCCGCCGCCGGCTGGGGCGGGGACGCTTACGCCGTGTACTACGCCCCCGACGAGAGCCAGTTCGCCCTGGTGCTGGACATGCGCTGGGACGATGTCTCCGAGGCCAACGAGTTCCGCCGGGCGCTACTGCGCCACGCCAGCCGCCGCTTCGGGGTTTCCACAGCGACGCCCGCCGACGGCTTGTGGACGTGGGACGGCGGGGCGCTGTTCAGCACCCTGCACCAGGAGGGAGAGCGCACCGTGTGGCTCATCGCCCCCGACGAGGCCACCGCCGAAGCCTTGTGGGGGATACTCTCTACACCTTGAACCATGCCCCTCGACATCTCCTGCATCCGGGCGCTGTGCTTTGACGTAGACGGCACGCTGAGCGACACCGATGACCTGTACGTGCGCAAGGCGGCCCGCTACCTGCGCCCCTTCCGCGCCCTGCTCCCCGGCAGGGACACAGCCCGCATGGCGCGCCGTCTGGTGATGTCCGCCGAAACGCCCGGCAACGCCCTCTACGCCCTCGCCGACCGCCTCAACCTGGACGATTTGCTCTACAAAGTCTTCTCCCGCCGCCGGAGAGCGCCCGGCGAGGCGGATTTTCTGCTCGTCCCCGGCGTGCGAGAGATGCTGGAGACCGCCGCAGCGCGCTATCCCCTGGCGGTGGTCAGCGCACGGGGGGAATACACCACCCTCCAATTTCTGGAACAGTACGACCTGCGCGGCTTCTTCCGGGCGATTGCCACGGCGCGCACCTGCCGCCGCACCAAGCCATCTCCTGACCCCCTCTTGTGGGCCGCTGAACAATTAGGCCTCCCCCCGGAGAGTTGCGTGATGATTGGGGATACCACCGTAGACATCCGCACGGGCCGGGCCGCCGGGGCGCAGACCATCGGCGTGCTGTGCGGTTTCGGCCAGCGCGAAGAACTGGAACACGCCGGGGCGGATGCCATCCTCGAGAGCACCGCCGAAGTCATGGCGCTCCTGGCGTGAGCGAGCCTTCAGACCTCACAGGTCTCCAAGACCTGTGAGGTCTTTCGCTCACGGCTCCAGCGTCACCGTCACGTTATCCAGCCCCCAACTCTCGTCCTCGCCGATTTGCAGCCCGGTGGCGCTGAAACCGGATTCGAAGGTGCTATCCGTGTGCGGGAGGGTGAATTCCAGGTGGTAAGTGGCGTCCATCGGCATCCCGCCGAAGGTGTACCCCAGCGTGTTGACCGCCGCCGCCCCCGTCTGGGCGGGATAATCCCCCGCCGGGTAGTCGGCGGGGTAGGCTTGCGTGAAGCCCAAACTGGGCCAGTTGGAGAAAGTGGTGTACAAAAGAGTCGCTTCTCCGACTCGGAAACTCCAGATGTCCGGGCCGACCGTCTCCGCTACCATCCAGGGGCGCAGGGAGGTATCCGGCATCGGCCAGGTCACCTGATTGCCGTCCCACGAGCGGATGATGTACAGGTCGAAAGCAATCGTGACCGCCCTGTGCGGGGGCAGGTCGTTCAGGGTGAGGGTCAGGTCGTCGTTGTTGAACGGCCCCAGGAAGACCTCCCCGTTGGGGGCGGTCTCCAGGATGGGCGATGACCACCCATCGCCTGCGCCGTTCTCGAAATCGTAAACCACAGGGGGCGCGTAGTTCTGGAAGACCGCCGGCAGGTAAACCGTGGGCTGCGCCGAGACCGTCAGCGTGTAGGCCTGGGTCGAAACGGAGTTCCCCGCCAGGTCGCGAGCCGTCACCCACAAAGTGTACGTTCCGAGGAAATCGTAATCCATCGCGAAGTACCACGCATCGCCAACACGCGCCGCCCGCCGGCGGTAGGCGTTTCCGTCGGGCTGCTGCACGTCCACCCACACTGTCACATCCGGCCCGCCGTCGTGTACCGTGCCGGAGAGCACCCGCCCCGACCCGTTCAGGTAGGCACGGGAGAGCGCCTGCGTCACCGTGATGACCGGCGGGACGTTGTCCACCGTCACCGTCAGCGTCATCCCGGTGCGGTTACCGACCACGTCCTCGCCGAAAACCGCCACATCCTGCGGCACATAGTCTAGCGCCTGCCCGCCGCTTGCCAGGCTGGAACTCCAACGCCCGCGCTTTGCCGCCGTATCGGGCGGAGTCAGCAGCAGGGCGCTGCTCAGGTAGGTGCCGTCATCGGCGCCGGGGTTGGTATCGCAAATCGCCAGCGTCCAGGTTCCGGCAGCGGGGATGCCCGTCAAGGCGTGCAACGGGTCGGCGGGGCGGGACAGGGAAGCGTAGTAGGGAGGCTGCAAGCGGGCCTCCCCCACCGCGGCGAAGTCCTGGCGGGCGGCATCGCGCAGCCAAAAATCGGCGTTGGCAAAGTTCGTGCCGCTCACCCCGTCGTCGCGCAGCAGGGTGACGCTGATGCCCGAAGGCGCGGTCAGCGTGACGCGCAGGTCATCGCGCCGGGCGTGCTGGATGGCAAGCCCCACCTGGACATCCCGCACCGGGAAGGTCTCCGTCACCGTGAAAGTGCGCAGAATCTCCCCGCCCCCACAGGTGCTCGCGCTGTCGATGGGGATGCCGCCCTCCGGTGCGTCCTCCATCCAAACGGAGGCCTCTCCCGCCTCCAGGAGAAGATTGGCGGGCTGGCAGTCCCCCTCCAGGCAGACATCTACGCTCCCCAGGCCGCCCTCGTCGGCTACCTCCCCATACAACGAGAGACGGAGGTCATTCACGATACTTCCGGAGAGCGTCTGAGTCGTGCTGATGTCCAGCGTGAGGGTGGGC
>JANTFR010000226.1 GCA_024763355.1 Anaerolineales bacterium | reverse complement strand
GTTGTCGTGCGAAAGGATGTACTCGGCGGCCATGAGTAACTCGTCTATCGTGGCGCTGGGACCGCGTTTAAGCAGGACGGGGTGCTGGCTCTCTCCGACCGCGTTCAGCAGGGCGAAGTTTTGCATGTTGCGCGCTCCGATTTGGAGCACGTCGGCGTAAGAGGACACCAGCGGCACCAGTTCCGGCGAGATGACTTCGGTGACGACAGGCAGGCCGGTGACTTCGCGCGCCTCGGCCAGCAATTCCAGTCCTTTTTCGCCCAGGCCCTGGAAGGAGTAGGGCGAGGTGCGCGGTTTGTACGCTCCGCCGCGCAGAGCGTGCGCCCCGGCCTCTTTGACGGCCTGGGCTGTTTCGAGCAGTTGGGAGCGGCTTTCTACCGAGCACGGGCCGGCGATGATGAGCAGTTCCTCTCCGCCGACGGTCACGCCGTCCACCGGGAAGGCCGAGTTATGGGGAATGAACTCGCGCGAAGCCAGTTTGTAAGGCCGCGAAATGGGCATGACGCGCTCCACGCCGGGCAAACGTACTACCTGGTCGGGTATCAGACGGCGCACGTCGCCGACGATGCCGATGACGGTGCGCTCCTCCCCGCGCGAAAGGTGGGCGTGTAGCCCTTTGCCTTCGACGTGGGCGACGATGGCGTTGATTTGTTCCGGGGTTGCGGCGCGGCGGGTGATAATCATCATAAGAACCTCCAGTCCACAAATGTCCACGAATAACACGAATAACACGAATAACACGAATGACACGAATAGCCGAATGGGCACGAATGGGCGTGATGCTAACAGTTCGTTGAAAAATCTTGTTTTCCCTCTCTTCCTGGGTTTTCCCCTCCTCCATTGGGAGAGGGGCCAGGGGAAGGGGCAGCCGCGTCAGGCGGTGAGGGGTGTCAGGTCGGGGCGCAGGCGGGCGGCTTCGCCCAGGTAGGCGTGCTGGATGGCGTTTTGCGGCAAGTCGGTGTTCCAGTGCAGCAAAACGCGGATGCAGCGCGGCATCCCGTCGGGGACGGGAATTTCGCGAGCACACAACAAGGGGGTCTCAACCCACCCCAATTGACGGGCAGCCAGCGCCGGGTAGGTGGCGTCCAGGTCTTCCGTCATCGTGAAAAAGATACTGGCGATGTCTTCGGGGTGCAGGGATGGATTGGCTTGCCGGATGGCGCTCAGCAAATTGCGCGTGGCCTCCAAAATGGCCGGAGCGCTGTTGTCGGGGGCGACGATTGCGCCGCGGATGCCGCGAATACTCATGGGGTACCTCCAAGAAACACAAAAAGGCGAGACCGTTGGGGCCTCGCCTGTGCAGGAAAAATGCCGGGTACTTTCCCGTTAAGCGCCGCCAACGGCTATCCGGTTGCGGATGCCGTAGGAGTAAAAGTAATACCAGCGGGTGTGCGTCAGGGAAAGTGACATGGATGACTGTGCAGAATGGCAGGGTGTCTTGGGCACAGTGTACCGGTTGGGGGGCGTTTCGTCAAGGGATGAATTTTTTCGCGATACGCCCCTCTCCCACAAGGAGAGGGGCGAGAGGGCAAAAGGCAGAGTTTTCATTGCTGTGCTGCTTTGTGAGAATACCCTATTTGATGATTTCTCCTGCCGGGCTGATGACAAACCAGACGTCCTTGACGCCTTGCCCGTTGGTGTCGCCGGGAGCGGCGTCGTTGACCCAGTAGTACAGCGGGTAGCCGTTGTAGGTCACCTGCATGGAACCGTCGGTGCGCTCGGTGGTGCCCAGGAGGGAGGCGTCTACACCTTCTCCGGCTACGGGAGCGCCCTCGGTCAATAGCGGAGGCCAGTTCTGGGCGCAGGCATCGTAGCAATTGCTCTTGCCGGGTTCGTCTTTCAGGAAGATGTAGAGGGTCATGCCTTTGGCATCGGTGAGGAAAGTGCCCAGGCCGGCCTTCTCGCCGACGTTGATTTGCGCGCCCTGCATCACTGTATCTCCTGCCGGGCTGATGACAAACCAGACGTCCTTGACGCCTTGCCCGTTGGTGTCGCCGGGAGCGGCATCGTTGACCCAGTAGTACAACGGGTAGCCGTTGTAGGTCACCTGCATGGAGCCATCGGTGCGCTCGGTGGTGCCCAGGAGGGAGGCATCTACGCCTTCTCCGGCTACAGGAGCGCCCTCGGTCAACAGCGGAGGCCAGTTCTGGGCGCAGGCATCGTAGCAGTTGCTCTTGCCGGGTTCGTCCTTCAGGAAGATGTAGAGGGTCATGCCTTTGGCATCGGTGAGGAAAGTGCCCAGGCCGGCCTTCTCGCCGACGTTGATTTGCGCGCCCTGCATCACGGAGGGTGTCATGGCGGGTTCGGCAGCCGCCTCGGTAGGAACCGCGGTTGGCGGGGCTGTGGTCGGCTGCGGGGCGGGAGTGGCGCTCTGGCAGGCTGCCAGCACTAGGGCGAAAACTGTCAGAATGACAAAGTAGAGGGGGATACGGGATTTGGTCATGGGATTTTTCTCCTTTGATATGTATTTTGACCAACTTACTCTACTTTGGATAACGTCCCAAAGCGGCGTTTTGGATTTCTCCAGAAAAAAAGAAGCCGGACTTCCGAAGAAATCCGGCTCCGGATGGAGAGCCAGTAAGGGGGTTACAGCCCTGTGCCTAGAACGCGCGGCCCGGTGGGGCCGGGACTGCCTCCCGCCGGTTCTATTGTTACCCCTACGCCAACGAAGGAATCCAGCGCCTCCGGAGAGTGCACCACGAACAGCGTGATTCCCGTCTCCGGGTCTGCATCGAACACCCCGCCGCTGAGGCGCGTATCATCCGGCCGAATCAACCAGAGTTGGTAATCCTGTCCCGCGGGCAGATTCTCCAGTCCCTGCACCGTCAGGACGGCTGTCTGTCCCCGGGGGTCGTAAATCAGGCTTCCTTCCACGCCCTCCCCCTGGATGCGGGCCACCTGCGCTTCTGGGTCTCCCAGCAAGGCCAGGGCAGTCTCGTACTCCTGATTTTGACGCATCAAGGTTTGCTGCACTTGGGTGACCTGTTCCACTCTGCGCCACAACACGAGATTGAGGGCGGCCAGCAGGAGAAAGAGCGCTGCTCCGGCAGCCGGCGCCATACGCGGCAGGAGGCCGCGCAGCCGCGCCGTCCAGGATTGCCGGGGAGGGGAAGCGGCAATTTGGGCGACCAGCCGGGCGCGCAGGGCGGGCGGCGGCTCCACGGGCGGCGGAACGAAAGCCAGTCCCTCTCCGATGGTTTGATATTCGGCCAGCGCCTGCCGGCAGGATGCGCAAGTTTCCAGATGCTCCTCGACGGCGGCGCGCTCGTCGGCAGTCAGGGCATCCAGCGCGTATCCGGGCAGCAGAACTTCAATCTCGTGACATTTCATGTGACACTGTACCTCTAATCGGTTTAACGTTCTCCCCGCCGGAATTGGATTTCTCCTGCAGCCAGACCTGGCGCAATTTTGCCATCCCCAGCCGCAGGCGGGTTTTGACCGTCCCCAACGGTGCGTCAAGATAGGCCGCAATCTGGCTTTGCGACATGCCCTGGTAATACGCCAGTTCGATAACCTGGCGCTGTTCCGGCGGCAAATCGAGGAGGGCAA
>JANTFR010000225.1 GCA_024763355.1 Anaerolineales bacterium | reverse complement strand
GACCTTTCCGGCTGGCAGGTGAGCAATGAGAGCGGCGATGTCTACGCTCTGCCCGCCGCCTTGACGGACGTGCCGCCCAACACGTACATCCTGATTTCCTTTGACGGCCTCGGCGCGAGCAACGATGATTACGATGCCTCCGATGGCCTTATCGTCCTCCACACTCCTTCCGGGTTGGGAGATGTCTTCCCCGACGCTGCCGGGCAGGTGGGACTTTACCAGCCGGGCGCTCTCTCCGCCCAAACCATCGTGGATTTTCTCGCCTGGGGCGGCTTCGATGCCTCCACAGGTGCCAACGCGGTGGCGGGCGGCGTCTGGCCGCGCGGCCAGGCTGCGTCCTTCGAGAACGGTTTCGGCGACATCAGCGAAGCGGATATCCTCGAAAAGGGCGAATCCCTCGGGCGCTACCCCGGAGCCTCCGGGATGGGGGCCGGGGTGTGGAGCAACTATCCAGCCGGCAGCACCACTCCGGGGGCGGCGAACTCCGTCCAACCGGTGCTGTTCATCACGCCCGAAAACGGGGCGCGCCTGGATGCCACCTCCTTCTCTCTTTCGTGGCGCGCCGCCGCGGGAGCGGATTCCTACCGCTTCCAGTTGGATGACGACCCCTCTTTCGGCTCTCCGTTGGTGGATGTCATCGTGGAGGATACCTACTATCAGCCCGGCGCAACCCTTCAGCAGGCGGGCGCTCCGCGCCTCCCTGCCGGGCAGTACTACTGGCGGGTGGCTCCCCTCCGGGATAATCTGATGGCCTCCTGGAGCAGCATCTTTAATTTTGAAACGCTCATCCCGGTTGGTGGCACGGAGAAGGTGCTGGGCATCGCCCGTGTGCGCCAGAACAAGGACAGTTACCTGCTGGGGCTGGACGGCGCGCCGGAGGGCGACCCGACTACCAACACCCCCGAAAACGCCTGGGATTCTCCTGCCCCTTGCACCGAACCGCCTTGTGCGGACAACACCAAGTACCAGCATGGCCGTCAGTACTGCGTGCGCGCTTCTATCCGTATGATGGCAAGTTGGTACAACGGCGGGCAAATCCTCAGTATGGACCGCATCAGTTATCACATTCTGGAAGAATGGAGCGGCAATACCCGTCCTGGTTCCAACGATGGCATCCCCGACAACGACCTGGGTTTTGACCGCGGCATGTACTTCCCCGATGAAGAGGATGAGGGCATCTCCTGGGCGCTCAACGCGACCATCAATGCTCCGGCGGCCAAACCTACCTTCGCCGAGATTCAGGCATGGATTGACGCCGACCGTCCGGTCATGTTCCGCAACCCCGGTCACATGATGGTCATTGATGGTTACCGCGTGGACATGGATGGGGTGGAATACGTGCATGTCCTCGATCCCGACCAGCCGCCTGACTTTGAACGCTGGCAAGAGTACGACAGCCAGACCATCGAGGGCTACTGGCCGGGACCGGCGGGCGGCACGGGGCGGGCCGACGAGGCCAGCGTATGGACGGACAGCGACGGCGACGGCATCATGGATTTCGACGAGGCCGTGCGCTTCAACCTGAACCCTTACGACCCCGACACGGACGGCGACTGGGTGCAGGACAAGCAGGATATGCGCGCTTACGTCTTCGACGCGGCGGGCAACTACGACAAGCGCAGCAGCGATATTGACGGCGACGGAATTCGCAAGGAGGCCGACCCGGACAACGACGGAGACGGCTCCCCCGATGGTTGTGAGGACTTCAATTACAACGGAATTTACGAATCTCCATTGGGAGAGAGCGACAACTTTGATGCCGGAGATACGCGTGCCTGCGTGCCGCTTTTCGATATTCTCTACCCCCTCAAAGTATCCCCCGTCAATGCGGGCGACCCCTCGGCTCCGGATAAAATCCTGGTGCAGGTCAGTACGGCGGTGCCCGCCGGAGGAACGCTTTCGCTCACCCCCGCGGATTTCAGCGTGGAAGTCGGCGGGAGCACGGCCTCCGTTCTGGCTGCCTATCCCTCGGCGGATACCTACTTCCTGGTGGTTGCTCCGCCTACCCAGTCCGGTGCGGCCTATTACGATTTGTCGGTCACCCTGAGCGGGGTCGGCACCGATAGCGAGACAAATGCCGTCTACTACCTGGCCAATACTCCCGATGATGAGGTCGTTGTTCTGGACCGTTCCGGCAGTATGGGATACGACGGCAAGATGAGCGCCGCCCAGAACGCGGGCAGCGCCTTCGTGGATTTTCTCAACGAGGGTGATGCCGTGGGCGTGGTCAGTTTTGCCGACAGTGCCTCCAGCGACTACTCCCTCACTACCATCACATCCGGCGGCACGGAGCGGGCGGACGCCATCAACGCCATTGACGGCTTGACAGCCTCCGGCACAACGGCCCTGGGACAGGGCGTTCAGGAAGGCTATGGCCAGTTGACCGCCTCCGGAGACCAGGAACACGACTGGTCGCTGGTGCTGCTGAGCGATGGCTGGGAGAATGTCGCTCCCTACTGGGCTGATATCGAAAGCAGCATCACCGATGCTGTGGTGCATACCGTGGCCCTGGGCGATGGTGCAGATACGGCCCTCTTGCAAAGTATCGCGGCCAGCAAACACGGCAACTACTTCTTCGTGGATATAGACCCGCCCACCGCCCTGCTCGCCGCGGATACGCCCGCTGCCTTCCCGCCGCTGGACATCCCAACCCAACTCCCCAACCGTCTGGCGGATGCCTACGTCGCCATCGGCGAACTGACCCACGGGATGCAACGTCTGGATGAGAGGACCGGCTGGGCACAAGAACAGCAAAATATCGTCTTCACCGTGGACATCGGCGCGGGTATTCCCGAAGCCGTCTTTACCGTCAACTGGGAGTCTCCCGGCGGGTTTATCACAATCCATCTGACCGACCCGTCCGGCACATCCGTCGCTCCCGATGCCGAATATCGGGATGACACACACCATCAGGTGCGGGTGCGTTCTCCACAGAGCGGTCAATGGACGGTTGCGCTGCAAATTCTGAAACCCACAACTGAGTACCACTTCATGCTTTCCGGCAAGAGCGAGACCACCTTGCTGGCTGCCGTGGGCGGCGACCCCGAGGAGCATATCCCCTGGGAGAACGTGCCCATTTACGGCATCCTCAGCGATTACAAGCCCATCACCGGGGAAATGGCCGATGTCTATGCCCTGGTGGCCGGGCCCGGCCTGCCCCGCATGAACAGCACCTCCACAATCCAACTCTTCGACGACGGAGCGCACGGCGACGGCCAGGCGAATGACGGTGTGTTTGGCGGGGTTGTCCCCGGCCCGGCAGAACCGGGCGGCTTTACCGTCAAACTGGTCGCCTGGGGCACGAATAACCGCGGTGAAACTTTCACCCGCTACGCCAGCACCGGCTTCAACGTGCTGCCCCGCGTCGCGTACCTGTGGAACGAAGACATTGATACAGCCTTGGAGTACCAAGCCCTGCTGGAAGACCACGGCTGGGCGGTGGACCTTCTCACCCTGGATGAAGTGCCGGGGACGAGTTTCAACCGTTACTCGCTCATTGTGGTCGGCCCGGAGACCGGGAAACACTACACCTTCGACGACCCGGACGCTGCCGCGGCCCTGGCGCAGTGGCAAACCCCCATCCTGGGGCTGGGCGAAGGCGGCGCGGCGCTCTTTGCCGA
>JANTFR010000224.1 GCA_024763355.1 Anaerolineales bacterium | reverse complement strand
CCCCGCCGCAGCAGGGATTGGGGTTGCAGGGTGAGGGTGGTAAAGGTCTCGTCCCACGCCGTCTGGAGGGCAGGCGCGCCGTCGCCCTCCAAACGCAGGGCAGTTTCCACGCTGGAGGGGTTCATCGGCTGGTTGAATGTCACCGTGATGGCCGCATCCAGCGCGAGAGGGGTGCCGGGGTCGGGGGTAACGCCCGTCACGGCGGGGCTGGCGGTCGTAAACGTCCAGGCGGCAACTGCTTCGAGGGGCGTTCCGGCGGCGCTTTGCAAGGCAGGATTGAGGTTCACCCGGTAGGTAGTTCCGCCGTAAAGGGGCGGTTCGGGGTAGAAGATGTAGGTGCTGGTGTTGAGCCACTCCCCGCGCCCCTGGGCAGGCGGGTCGAGGCTGAAGGCGGCGGGCTGTTCGGCGGGGTCGCCTCCCAGCGGGACGACAGGACGATTGAAGGCAGCCACCACCGCCGAGGCGGGGTTGACTTCGCCGCTATCGGGGGCGGGCAATTGCTGGGTGAGGCGCAGCGGCCCGGCGACGCGGAAGCGCACCGGCACGGGGCGCGCCATCCCTTTGCCGTTGGCGGCCTGCGCGCTGGAATCCAGGGTGAGGAGCAGGTCGCTATCGGGCGTGAAGGGCGTCTGAGGGTAGAAGGTGACGGTGGCATCGTCCTGCCACTCGAAGCGCCCGGAGACGCCTTCCCCAACCTGGAGGGCGGCTTCCACCGAGGCGCGCTGCATAGGCTGGTTGAAGTAGAAAGTGATTCCCTGCTGCGGAGAAATTTCGCTGCCCAGGGGAGGCTCCGTCTCGACGAGGGCGGGAGGCAGGTCGGCGCGCGGCGTGGCGGTCGGCGGCGGAGGGAGGGTGGGGGTGGCCGGCGCGCCCTGCGGGTGACGCGAAGCGCCTATCCCCGGCAGGGAACATGCCACGGACAGCATCAAAATGACACTAAAAGCCCAAAACAGACGGGAGCGGCTCATTGGATTCCTCCTGAACAGGGAAACAACGCCGGCAGGCAAAAAAAGTTCCTTCTCATTATAACCGTAACCCTGAGATGCAAGGCTCTCAGCCTGCGCCGGCGAGCAACACAAAGGGTTTTGGATGACGTCTGTTGGGGTGGAAACGCGGGGACGCAGGGACGTAGAGGAAGCATTTTCAGCTCTCTTTAGATTTGTGGGGTAAAGACTTCCGAGATTTTGATTGGGGAAATCTCGGAAGTCTGTCTCTCCTACCCCACAATTCCACGTTGACCCGCATTTTCGTTTTGCGCTGATAGGAAGATTTCTGCGGAAAGGACTGTTTTCTCTTTACCATGCCCTCCCCTGCCCCAAATCCGAGGAGGAATTCACCGGAAGAGCGTACTCCACAGCAAATCCACAAAGGTGTGGGTGAAGACGGCAGAAAGCAGGTTGTTACCGCTTTTGCGGTATGTCCAGCCGTAAAAAGCTCCCGCCAGGGTCGCCAGAAAGACGTAGGCAATCTTTTCGGGAAGGTCTCCGGCGTTGTTCCAGTGCATCAAGCCAAAAGCCACCGAGGAAAGGAAGAGCATCCAGCCGCGGCGCCGGCTCATCTGGTCCAGGCCGTGGAGGAGGATACCGCGGAAGAAGAGTTCCTCCGGCAAGGCTACCGTGAGGAAGAGGCCGACAAAATGGGCGGTCAGCACCCCCAAAGAGGGAAGCGCGGAGGGCGGAAAAGTGAGGAAGTCAATCGCCAGGCCGATGGGGATGACGATGGCGGCGAAGACGGCGGTGGCAACCAGCGCCAGGGTCAGGTCACGGCGGCGGGGTACCAGGCGGTAACCGAAGTCGGGGAGGTCTCGCAGGCCGTACCAGCCGAGCACGCCCACGACGGTGAGGGCGACCGCCCACCAGTTGTAGGCAAAACCCGAAGGGCCAAACCACAAATCGTAATTCCAGCGCAAATCGAAGGGAATCCACAAAAGGAGCCACACGGCGGCGTCCGCCCAGGTCAAACCGCGCTGCCCGCGCCCGATTTGCCGCAAGGTTCCCAAGGCGGCGAAAAGGCCAAAAACGAAGATGGTCGCCGCGTAGGGGTCAAAGCCGGGGGTGAGCAGTCCCATCAGGAGATAAAAACCGCTCATTCCGCCGGCGATGACGAGCAGCGGTCTGTCCAGAGAGTGCATCCAGGCGTGCACCTGGCCCGCCGCCCGCGGGGAGCCAAGGGCCAGTTGCGCCCCTATCAAGGGAGCGAATCCCAATAAGATGGCGACCCACGTCAAGGGAGCGGGCTGCTCCCCCTCGTCAGCCACCAGAAAAATCGTCAGGGCCGCCGCGACCGCCGTCCAGGTCAGCCATATCTTCCAGGGGAAACGGGTTTCGTTTTGCACGGGAATCTCCTTTCGGTCGAATCCTATTGTACCGCCGGTCATGTGACCGCGAATGTGACCGGATGCACTGGCGGATATGACCAGAAGAATGCAGAATATAGACGACGGACGACGGTCTATCGACCACCGTCCACCGTCCAACAAGACGACTACCCGACTATCTGACTAATTGACCAACCGACTACCCGGAGGTTCCCATGTCCACCCGCAAATTTTCTCCCACCGGCGTCATGTTCATCCTGCTGGGGCTGGTGATTCTGGCAGGACAGTTCTTCAGCAAAACGGGCATGTGGATTATGCCCGCGCTGGCGCTCATTTTCATCGTCTGGGGGCTGTGGGTGCGGGCCGCGGGCCTGCTCATCCCCGGCGGCATCCTCGGCGGCCTGAGCGCGGCCATCTGGCTGATGGAAAATTCCTTCGCCCAGAGCAGTGAAGCCGTGCAGGGCGCGGTCTTCCTGCTGGCCTTCGCTGCCGGATGGGTGCTCATCACCCTGCTGGCGGCTATCATCGGGGAACGCATGTTGTGGCCGCTCATCCCCGGCGGCATCATGGCCTTCATCGGCGCGGGGATGCTCATCGGCGGCCCGGCGCTGACCGCTCTCGAATGGCTCGGCAAACTCTGGCCGCTCGTCTTCGTCGCCATCGGCATCTACATCCTCTGGCGGCACGAAACGGGAGAGGAGACCGTGGACGAAGGCCAATAGACCGTACGTGGACGACAGACGACAGACGACGGACGACAGACCACCGCCCCCCGACCAACCGACTAGCCGACTAGCCGACTAGCCGACCAAGCGACTAATAGACCAACCGACTAACCGACCAATGGACTACATCCTCACCGCCCACAACCTCCACAAACACTACAACGGCGTCCACACCGTGCGCGGCATCTCGTTCCAGATTGCCGAAGGCGAAATCTACAGTCTTCTCGGCCCCAACGGAGCAGGCAAGACCACCACCATCGGCATGTTGACCACCCTCCTGGCCCCCGACGAGGGCGAGGCCGAAATCGGCGGCTACTCCGTCACCCGGCAGCCGCGCAAAGTCAAGGAAATCATCGGCGTCGTCCCGCAGGAAATCGCCCTTTACGACGACCTGACCGCCCGCGAGAACCTGACCTTCTGGGGGCGCATGCTCGGCCTGCGCGGCGCAACCCTCAAGGAACGCGTCGCCTGGGCACTCGACCTGGCTGAACTCAACGGCCGCGCCGCCCACAAGGTGCGGACGTTCTCCGGCGGGATGAAGCGCCGCCTGAACATTGCCGTCGGCCTGCTGAACCGCCCCCGCA
>JANTFR010000223.1 GCA_024763355.1 Anaerolineales bacterium | reverse complement strand
TCCATCGTTGCCAGCCCTTCGAAAGCGTCCTTGCAGTAGAACACGCCGCCGGGATAGCGCTCGCCGTCCTCAGTCAGGTTGATGCGGCGCCCGAAGCGACGGTTGATAGCCGCTCCGCCTACCAGGACAGGGATACGCTGACCGCGGCGATGCAATTCGTTGACCATCAGGGGCATCTGCTTGGAGGTGCTGACCAGGAGGGCAGAAAGACCGATAGCGTCGGCCTGATGTTCCTCGGCGGCCTGCAAGATGGTCTCGGCGGGAACCTGCTTGCCGAGGTCAATCACCTCGTAGCCGTTGTTGCTCAGGATGGTCTTGACCAGGTTCTTGCCGATGTCATGTACATCGCCATACACCGTTGCCAAAACGAGTTTGCCCTTGCTGGTGCCTTCTTCACGTTCCAGATAGGTTTCCAGGCGGGCGACGGCGCGCTTCATCACCTCGGCGGATTGCAGGACGAAGGGCAGGATGAGTTCGCCGGCCCCGAATTTGTCGCCGACCTCTTTCATCGCGGGAAGGAGGACGCGGTTGAGGACGTCGACGGCGGCGGCGCTCTGCGAGTTGCCAGCGACGGGCGTCTGGGCCTGCCCGGCACGCAGTTCGTCGATTTTCTCCCAAATCATGCCCAGCACGGTTTCGGTCTCGTCGAGCACTTCGCGGTTCCAGAAGCGCAGCACGGTGATGCCGTCTTCGGCCAGAACGCGGGTGCGTTCTTCGTCGTGGGCGCGCTGTTCGGGCTTCAGGTGGCCGCTGCCGTCCAGTTCGATGGCGAGTTTGAGTTCGGGGCAGTAAAAGTCGAGGATGTAGCCTTTGTGGGGGTGCTGGCGGCGGAACCGGGCGTTGTTTATGCCTTTTTTGCGCAGGAATTGCCACAGGAATTTCTCGGCGTCTGTGGCATTTTTGCGCAATTCACGAGCCAGCGCCTTAATGGACTGGGGCAATGGTGGCTTGGACTTGAAGTTTTTTTCCCCCTTCCCCGACCCTTCCCCCGAAGGGGGCAGGGTGAGCTCCCCTCCCCCCCTGGGGGAGGGGTTGGGGGTGGGGGGGGAATCTTTCCCTGCCAGCAAAGCCACCAACGCATCCACATCCGCCTCCACGCTGAGGGAATCGCCCACTTCGCCGGGTTGGCGGTGGACGATGCGCCAGTGGAGACGCTCCGCCAGGGTCATCCCTTCGGTAGGGTTGGCGACCTGGGCGGCAGTCGTCTTTTTGTCTTCGAAATACTCGATGACGCGCTGTAAAGCATCGGGACGGCGGTTAAAAATCAGGTCTTCGGCCAACTGCCGCTCGTTTTCAGGAATATCGGGGTAGGGACGGATTTGCGCCGGGTTGACGATTGCCATATCCAGCCCGGCCTTGACAGCGTGGAATAAAAACACGCTGTTGATGACGTGCCGCGCCGCAGGCTTCAGCCCAAACGAGACATTGCTGACCCCCAGGGATGTGAAGACGCCTGGCAATTCCGCCTTGATGCGGCGAATGCCCTCCAGCGTCTCGCGCGCCGAGTTGGCATATTCGGCCTCGCCAGTCGCCAGCGTGAAGGTCAGAGCGTCGAAGACCAAATCGCCGGGCTGCAAACCGTGTTCTTCCACGGCAATGCGATAAATCTTCCGGGCGACTTCCAGTTTGCGGTCAGCAGTCTTTGCCATTCCCTGCTCATCAATCGTCAGCACCAGGACGGCAGCGTTGTACTCCTTCGCCAAGGCGAAGACGCGGTCGGCTTTGGCCCGTCCGCCTTCCAGGTGGGTGGAGTTGAGCAGGGAGCGCCCCGGAGCGGTCTTGAGGCCCGCTTCCATCACTTCCGGCTCGGTGGTATCGAAGACCAGGGGCACGTCAATTCCGGCAGTGACCAGTTTGTGCACTACGAGGCGCATCAGTTCGGCTTCGTCCTGTCGCTCGGTGACCGCCACCGAGATGTCAAGGGCATGCGCGCCGCTGTCCACCTGCTGGCGGGCGACTTCCAGAATCCCGTTCCAGTCTCCGGCCAGCAGCAAGCGCTTGAACTTGCGGCTGCCCTGGGCGTTGCAGCGCTCCCCAATCAGGAGGGGGGGCGGCTCCTGCTTCATCGTGAAGGCGCGAATACCTGACGCCAGGCGCGGGATATCCAGAATCGGGCGCGGCGGACGCGGTTTGCCGCGCACCTTTTCGACCAGCGCTTTGAGATGGGCTGGCGTCGTACCGCAGCATCCACCCACCACGCTGATGTGATTCTTCTCGATGAACTCCGCCAAGGCATCGGCGAAAGGCTCCGGCTCCAGTGGATAGACGGCTTCGCCGTCCACGTTGAGGGGCAGCCCAGCGTTGGGGATGCAGGAAACCGGCAGCGGGGCGTGTTCGCCCAAAAATTCAATCGGCTGGCGCATGTGCTCCGGGCCGGTCGAGCAGTTCAGGCCGATGACGTCAATTGGCAGGCCCTCCAGGATGGTGAGCGCGGCGGCGATGTCGGTACCGAAGAGCATCCGGCCGGTCGTATCCAGCGTAACTTGCGCCTGAATTGGCAGGCGCACCCCGGTCTCCTCGAAAGCGCGCAAAATGCCGTGAATGGCGGCCTTGACTTCGAGAATATCCTGTGATGTTTCGATGAGCAGCACGTCCACGCCGCCCTCAATCAGACCGACGGCCTGCTCACGGAAGACATCGGCAAGTTCGTCGAAGGTGACATCGGAGAGGTCCGGGTCATCGGCAGAGGGAAGTTTACCCGTCGGGCCAATGGAACCGGCCACAAAGCGCTCTCCCCCCCCCGGCCCCTCCATCACCCCTTTCTCCCCTCCATCTAAGGGAGAGGGGGTGGAATATTCGTCGGCCAGGCGGCGGGCGAGTTGTGCCGCGGCGCGGTTGATTTCCAGCACCTTGTCCTGCAAGCCGTATTCAGCCAGCGTGATGCGGTTGGCGCGGAAAGTATCCGTCTCGATGACATCCACCCCCACCTCCAAAAAAGAGCGGTGGACCTTCTCGACGGCCTGCGGGTAGGTGAGCACAAGGTAATCATTGCAGCCCACGTAGCGCTCTCCGCCGAAATGCTCGGCGGTCAGGTGTTGCTTTTGTAAATTGGTGCCCATGGCGCCATCGTAAATCAAAACGCGCTCGGCGAGGGCATCCAGGTAGCGGCGGTTGGTTAGTTGGTTCATTGGTTGCATCGGTTCATCGGTTGCGTTGGTTCGTCAGGCGGATTGGCCAGGCGGTCTACCGTCCACGGTCTACGGTCCATCGTCCGTCATCCGTGGTCTGTGGTCTGTCGTCATTTGGCATTCGTGCCCAATCGTGAGCACACAAAAAAAGCCTCTCTGGAGGCGAGAGGCCATTCGACAAAATCGGTTCATCCTCATCTTCCAGACACACGTCTGCCGGAGTTGGCACCTTCCGTTTTTCAGCGGGGTTGCCGAGGCTTCACAGGGCCGGTCCCTCTGCCTCTCTGGATGAGTGCGGGCGGAAACCCGCGGCTCTATTTAATTTGTGGTCGGGAGTGTACCATAGCGAAAGGGGGCTGTCAAATGCGTTGACAGGCGCGCACTTTGCGGTATAATACGCGGCGCGCCCGGCCCATTAGCTCAATTGGTAGAGCAGCTGACTCTTAATCAGTTGGTTGCAGGTTCGAGTCCTGCATGGGTCACCTAATAAAACGCCCCGGCAGTTGCCAGGGCGTTT
>JANTFR010000222.1 GCA_024763355.1 Anaerolineales bacterium | reverse complement strand
TGCGGGTGTAGATGCCCGCCCCGTCCTGAATGGTCACCTCGGCGGGGGTATACCCGATGACGATGACAGTATGCTCGAAACGCGCCACCGTAACCAGACTGCCGTCCTCAGCGGTGAAGAAGAGCGGCGCACCGCGTCCCACGTGTCCTGCGACCCACACCCCCACCGGACGTCCGGCGGCGATTTCGGCGCGCAGTTCCTGCCAGGTCATCCCCCGCCGCGCCTGGGCCGGGACGCCGTAGGCGCGCAGCAGAGCGGCCACCGGCGGAGCGTGGACGCCGTAGTCGTTGGGCGGCGTCTGTCCCCAACTGCCGTGTACGTCGCCCACGAAGCCCTCCTCCGGGTTGTCGGAGCGTGGCAGGGCGGCCTGGAAGACTTTCTCGTCCAGCGAAACGCCGTACCAGCCAGCCAGGGTGACGGCGATGTGGGCTTCGCAACTGAGGGGGTAAACCTGTCCGCTGCGGCGCAATCCCTCCACGCGGGCGGCAGGGGGTGGGGCGGGAACGGTGGCTGTTGCCGCGGGAGAAAGAAGAGCGGTCGGGGAGGGAGGCTGGACGGGGGTACTGACGGGCGGCGCGGTTGGCGTGGCCGTCGGGAGGAGGGTTTCTGTGGCTGCGGGGGGAAGGGTGGGGGTTGGTCGTGCGAAGGTGGGGCTGGGAACGACCAGCAGGTTTTCTCTGGGCGGCAGGGGAGGCGGTGCCGTGGATTCAGGGTAGCGCGTGAGAAGCAGGTATCCGTTTAGCCCCAACAGGGAGAGACTCGCCAACACGAAGCCCCCCAGCAGCACGGCGGTGAGACGGGGTCTCATGGCGCGGCAACCTGAATCTCGATGAAAATCGGGTCTCCAAAGGGGTTTCCGGCGGGGTCGTAAGCCTGCCAGGCGCTCCGGTACGTCCCTGGCTCTTGGGGGGCGGTGAACAGGATACGTATCACCGCCTGCGCGCCGGCCCGCGCCGGATAGAGATGCTGTTCCTCCGGCGCATCCAGGGAGGGGCCGGCTATCAGGCGCAGGGTGTACGAAGCGTCCCAGTTGCAGGTGCCCGCATTTTCCACCGCCCAGCGTTTGTCCAGGGTTTCACCGGGCTGGACGAGGGAGCCGTCGGGGATGGAGAGGTCTTTCAGGTAGCGGAGTTGGGGGGTACACTGCGGGGTGGCGGTCGCCTGGGGGGAGGGCTGCCCCTCCAAAGGGAGGTTGTCCCCGCGGGGCGTGGGGGTGACGGCTGCCGTCGGGGGCACGAAAACCGGGGTGGCCTGTTTCCCTTGCGGGGCGCAGGCCGCCAGCCCCGCTATTCCCATCCCCAGGAGAAGCGCGAGAAAACCCCACCCGCGTTTCATTTACTCCTCTTCTTCGATGGGCAGCGGCATGACTTCGGTATCGGCGAGCATCTGCTGGCGGATGGTGAGTTCGATTTCTTCCATCAGGTCGGGGTTGGCCGCCAGGAAGTTCTTGGCCTTTTCGCGCCCCTGTGCCAGCCGCAGGTCGCCGTAGGAGTAGAAGGAGCCGCGCTTCTGGATGATTTCCAGTTCGGTTGCCAGGTCGAGGATGTCGCCCTCTTTGGAGATGCCCTGGTTGTACATGATGTCGAACTCGGCGGTGCGGAAGGGGGGCGCGACTTTGTTCTTGACGACCCGCACGCGGGTGCGGTTGCCGATGATTTCGGAGCCGACCTTGATGGACTGGATGCGGCGCACGTCCAGGCGCACGGAAGCGTAGAATTTGAGCGCCATGCCGCCGGTAGTGGTCTCCGGGTTGCCGAACATGACGCCGATTTTCTGGCGCAACTGGTTGGTGAAGACGACCGCGGTGTTGGTCTGTTTGATGGCTCCGGAGAGTTTCCGCAGCGCCTGGGACATGAGGCGGGCCTGCATCCCCATCGGGGCGTCGCCCATATCGCCTTCGATTTCGGCGCGGGGCACCAGGGCGGCCACCGAATCGATGATGATGATGTCTATCGCCCCGGAGCGTACCAGGGCTTCGGTGATTTCGAGGGCCTGTTCGCCGGTATCGGGCTGGGAGATGAGCAGGTTTTCGATGTCCACCCCGCAGCGGGCGGCATAGGCCGGGTCGAGGGCATGTTCCATATCCACGAAGGCCGCCATGCCGCCCATTTTTTGCGCTTCGGCGACGATGTGCTGGCAGATGGTGGTCTTGCCGGATGATTCCGGCCCGTAGATTTCGGTGATGCGCCCGCGGGGGATGCCGCCGACGCCCAGGGCGATGTCCAGCGAGAGCGAGCCGGTGGGGATGGCCTCCACAATCATGTGGTGGGCTTCGCCCAGGCGCATGACGGCGCCTTCGCCGTAACGTTTGGTCAGGTCGCCGAGGGTCTTGTCCAGGGCGGCCATGCGGGCCTGGTTGAGGTCTTCGGAGGTCGGTTTTTTCTTGCGTGCCATGAGGGGTCCTTGGGGTAGTTTGTTGGTTCGGTAGTCAGGTAGTTGGGTAGTCAGGTAGTTGGGTAGTTGGGTAGTCAGGTGGTTCGGTCGTCCGTGGTCTGTGGTCTGTCGTCCATCGTCTGCTGTCTGTCGTCCGTCGTCTGCTGTCCGTCGTCTAGTTTAGCACATCCGTTCTATCTGTCAAGGGGCGGGCGGCGGGGTCAGGGCCGGAGTGGCGGGAAGTTGTTCCTCGAAGCCCTCCGAGCCGTGAAAGCGGAAGTAGTTGACCACGCCGGGCAGGATACGCATCGTGTAGCGGTACTTTTCCTCGCCGTAGACGGTTTCCAGGCGGTAAGGGCCGGCGGGCAGGTCGCCGATGACGAGGTTTTCCCTGTAGTACGGGTCGGATTTGACCGCTCCCTTCCCGTAGGTGATGACCATCCAGGAGCGCTTTGTCTCCAGGTTGGTGACCAGCACCTCCTGCCGAGTCAACAGGTCGCCGTATTCATCGGTGACGCGTCCCACCAGCACGCCCCATCCCTGGGGCGGGGCAATCCACAACTCCGGGTTGCGGGTGTTGAAGAAACTGTTTTGCCCGATGCGCACCTCGAAATGCAGATGCGGGCCGGTGGTGAAGCCGGTTTGCCCCACCTCCCCGATTTTCTCGCCCCGTTCCACCCGTTGCCCTTCGATGACCACGATTTTGCTGAGATGGGCGTAGACGGTGTAAAGCGCTTGATTGCGGTAACCGAAATCGTGCCGGATGACGACAGCCATCCCGTAGGGGTCGCTTTCCAGGCCGGGCGTGAAAGAGAACAAGCCGTATCCGGCCCACACTACCAGCCCCGGCCCGGCGGCCTGCACATCCGTACCGATGGGACTGGGGAAGTCCACGCCGGTATGCACCACGTCATCGAAGAAGACGCCGCCGTAGCGGTAACTTGCCAGCGGCCAATTGGGCTTGTCCACCGGGATGGGACGCACAAAGAAGAAATGGTCTTGCGGGCGCAGCGCCCACGGGACGGGATACAGCGGAGGCCTCCAGACCGATTCGGGAGGCGGGGCGGGCGTCGGGAAAACCAGTTCCAGAGGATTGCCGCGGGGAGGCAGGGGATTGGAGACGGGAGATTGGTCACCGCTCTCCCCCTGGGAGACGAAAACCGCGGTTGAAGTGGCTTCCGTTGTGGGAAAAGGGGAGGCCGCTGGAAGGGAATCCGTACCCGCGCCTGCCGGAGGACGCGCCAGGCCGGTGCAGGCGCTCAGGCCGAGGAGAAGTATAAAAATGGGGAAAT
>JANTFR010000221.1 GCA_024763355.1 Anaerolineales bacterium | reverse complement strand
TACCGCCGCGCCGACGCGTTCGTGCTCCCCTCCCGCCTGGAGACCTGGGGGGATGTCCTCCTGGAAGCAATGGCCTTCGGAATGCCCTGCGTGGGCGTGGAAGGGGATGCCGCTTTGGAAATCATCCTCCCTGAGGAAACCGGCTTCGTCGTCCCTCAGATGCGCCCCGGCGCGCTGGCGGCGGCGCTTTGTCGTTTATGCTCCGATGCGGATTTGGCGCGCCGCATGGGACAGGCCGCCCGCCGGCGCGTGGAGCGGCATTTTACCTGGGAGGGCGTCGTTGCCCGTATGGAACCGCACTTGCGGGCCGTCGTGGAGGCGGGGGAAAATTGAGGAATCGCCTCACATCCGCCCGGTCAGCCAGTCGTTCAGCAGTTGGGCGTAGAGCGCCGGCTGCTCCAGATGGACGTTGTGCCCCGCCCCCTCGACGATGACCTGCCGGGCGCGAGGCATCCGCGCCGCCATGCGCGGCATCAAGGCGGCGTATTTGGCGTCCCGCTTCCCGGCTATCAGCAGGGCCGGCAGGGAGAGGGCGGGCAGCGCCTCCCACAAGGGGGGCTGCGCCGCCGGGCTGAGTTCCACGATGACTTTCGCCATCCAGCGCGGGTCGTTGCGGGCGCGTTCCGCCCGGATGCGCCGCAGAGCCTCCGCATGCTCGCCCAAACTGGCGAAGAGGGGCATAGCGTACCATTGTTCCAGAAAGGCCTGTATCCCGATGCGCCGGATGAGGGCGGCGCGCTGCCGGTCTGCCTCCAGGCGGGCGCGGCGGGCTGCGTCTCCCTCCAGGCCGGGGTTGGCGCTTTCCACCACCAAAGCGCGTACCCGTCGGGGAAAGCGGTGCGCCAGGTAAAGGGCGATGCGCCCTCCCATCGAGTATCCCCCCAGGGAGCAAGCGGAAATATCAAAGGCGGCCAGCAGCCGGGGAAATTCTTCGGCCAGGCGCGGAAAATTCAGGGGGGCATCCAAATCGCGGGCGGTGTTCGCACCGTGTCCCGGCAAGTCGGGCAGCAGGCAGAAGAAACGTTCTCCCAGCCTTTCGGCAATCGGCAGGAAATCGCCGCCGCGCCCTAAAAATCCGTGCAACAGCACGAGCGGGGGGTTGCGAGGGTTTCCGAGGGTGTGGCAGGGCCAGGGCGAAAACGTCATGGGGATTGTCTGAAAGAAAAATGAGGGTTGCCGCGTCTAGCCTATTGTACCTTCCTGATGATGATACAATCTTTGTGTTCGTTCTGTTTTCAACGAAAGGCAGTATTTTATGACAAAAAACAAAAAATCCCCCCACTGGCAGGTGACTGAAACCACCAGGCCGATTTACCGCAGCGCGCAATTGCTCCCCCCTGTGCCTATGAACCACGATGCCATCAGCGCCGCTACCCGCCAGATTTTGCTGGCAGTGGGCGAAGACCCCGACCGGGAGGGCTTGCAGCGTACTCCCGACCGGGTAGCCCGCGCTTACGACGAGTTGCTCTCCGGCTACCGCACCGACCCGGTGGCGTTGGTCAACGACGCCATTTTCGAGGAAGATTACGATGAGATGGTCATTGTGCGGGATATCGAATTCTACAGTCTATGCGAACACCACATGCTGCCCTTCATCGGGCGGGCGCACGTGGCCTACATCCCCAACGGCAAGGTGATTGGCCTCTCCAAAATCCCCCGCATTGTGGATATGTTCGCCCGCCGTCTGCAAGTGCAGGAGCGCCTCACCCGTCAGGTAGCGGAATTCCTGGAGACGCTGCTCCAACCTCAGGGCGTGGCCGTCGTCATGGAAGGGGTACACATGTGCTCGATGATGCGCGGCGTCAAGAAGCATGACAGCCGGATGACGACTTCCACCATGCTGGGCGCGTTTCGGAAGAATCTGGCGACCCGGCAGGAATTTCTGGACAACATCTCGCGGGGAGCGATGCCCCTTTCGTTCTGATTGCGCCTGGAAAGGGATGGCCCCCCAATGGACAGTGCGCCCTCCCCCCACCCCATGCCTCTCCCCCCTCAGGGGGAGGGGCATTTCTTTTTCAGCGGCTCCCGTCTTCCGGAGGGAGCGCCCGGATGCTGCCCTCCACCTCGCAGGCGGCTGCCACCGTGTTGTAGATGGTGCCGAATTTGCGGATGTTGCGGTGCAGCAGTTCGACACGGTGGGGCGGCTCCTCCGTCCAGACGGTCAACTCGTAGGTGACGCGTATCATGCGGGGCGGGGCGTCCTGCCGGATGCCGTGGACGTGGATGGCGGCGCGCTGAAAGGAAAACGGCAGGATTTTGGCGTAACGTTCCACGTTCTTTAAAACGCAGGCGGCGAAGGAACTGAGCAGCAATTCCGCCGGGTTTATCACGCGGGGCGTGTTGACCGGATGGGTATCCAGGTACACGATGGCATCTTCGGTTTGGGCGGCGGCTACGCCGCGGGCAATGTGCTCGGCGTGGATGTCGTATTCGAGGGGCATCTCAACCTCCTGATTGGAGAGGGGTCAAAATGTGCTCCTGAAAGCGGGTCTCGTCTATGCGGCATTTGCCTCTCTCGAGAATGTCGAAAGGGTTGACCGGTGTGGTGTGCACCAGAATACCGGGCGAGGCGGTGAAACGGTAACGGCTTTGCAGGTGCTCTCCTTCGGGGGTGTCAAGCGATAGTTTGCGGTACGGGATGCCGCGCTCGTCCAGGTAGGCGGCAATCCGGCGGCTGCGGCGGCAGTTGGGGGATATGAGTAAGGTAAGCATGGTAAAAAGCGGGCAGGCGGGAAAGGGCGTATCCGGTTAGTCACCCAATTTCCTCATCGGACGGAGCGCAGATGGCGGAGAATCTCCTCGGTGGCGGGGGGATTGCGCTCCGCCAGCAGGTCTCCGTTCAGGTAGAGGCGCGGCAAACTGAGGGGGTTGAAGCGCGCCAGGGCCTGCGTATCGGTCACTTCTTCCAGGCGGAGAGCGGTGCCGCTCTGTTCGGCGGCTTGCAGGATGCGGCTTTTCATGCGCCGATAGCGGCGGCAGGAGGGCGTGCCGTACAGTGTGGCGGTGAGATGGGCGGCGTTCACGGGGCGTCTTTGAAATCGTTGTCGGTGCGGCGTCCCAGGGGGCGGCAGGACGATTGGGGCCAGGTGTAGCCATCCAGACGGGTGACCTCGAAAAATACCGCCGCGGGCTGTTCTGTCAAACGGCGGGCATACGCCCACTGGACATCCCGAAAGCGGTCGATGTCTTCGGGCGTGCGGGCCTCCGAGAGGACGCGGCGCATCTGCTCCTTGACCTCGCGGGGATAGTGCGCCTGCCGCAGGCGGGTGTGGACGGTCTCGCCGGTGGAGACGCGTCGCACGATGAATTCCCCGCCCTCCATATCGGGGTCTATGACATGCGAGCCGAAGCGCGCCCGCGCGCCTGTCAGGTAGGCGGCAACATCGCCGCCGCAGGCCGAATTACTGGAGACGATTTGCAGGTCGGTGCGGTCTATCGGTTCGTTGGGGAAGAGCACGTCGAAAGCGGCGCGCAAGGCTACAGCGGCCTCCATCAAACCGCCGCACAGATGCCCGTGGAAGGCAATCAGGTCGCCGACGGTGATGGATTTCGTCCGGGGAGCGTAGCGTCCGTATTTGTGGAGGGTATCGCGCACCTCGAAGCGGGGCGCATAGGGAGCCTGGGCCAGCCAGGCGGGCACGTACCATTCGGAAGGTTTCATAGCAGTCC
>JANTFR010000220.1 GCA_024763355.1 Anaerolineales bacterium | reverse complement strand
GCCGCCCCTTCTGGCTCTTCCTCACCCTCGCACTCCTGAACGGGCTGGTCTTCGTCTTCCTCGTCCCGCCCTGGCAGCACTACGACGAACCCAACCATTTCGAATACGCCTGGCTGGTCGCCCACCGCCCCGGCTGGCCTCACGAGGGGGATTTCGACCGTCCCATGAGGGTCGCCACCCTCCAGTCCATGATAGCGCATGACTTCTTTCGCGGCATGGGGAACATCCCGCCGCTGGATGCTGAAAAACCCTGGATTGGCGCAATCCCCCAGGTGGGGGACTCTCCGCTCTACTACGCCCTCGCCTCGCTCCCCCTGCGCCTGTTTGACCCCCTCGCCGTTCTCCCCCAGTTGTACGCCGCCCGCCTGGTCTCCTGGCTGCTCTTCGCGGGGACGATGGTGCTGGCCTGGCTGACGGCGGGATTGCTCTTTCCCGCAGAACACCCCCTGCGCTGGATGACGCCCGCTTTCCTGGCTGCCTTGCCCTCCTTCGTGGACATTATGACGGCGGTCAACAACGACGTGGCCGCCATTTTCGTGGCCTTTCTTTTTCTCTATTTCGCCACCCGCCTCTTGCGCCGCGGTTGGGAATGGCCCTCTGCCGCCGCCCTCTTTCTGGCCGCTGGCTTGTCCTTGCTTGCCAAGCGCACCGTCTTCTTCCTCCCGCTTTTGCTCCCTCCGGTGTTGCTCTTCGCCCTCCTGCGCGATGCGAAACGCCGCTGGGCCTGGGCGCTGACCCTTCTCATCCTGGCGCTCTCGCTGCTCGCCGCCTTGCGCGGTGGGGATGCCGCCTTGTGGTATCGCCGCACTCCCCAGCGGGAGGCCACCCGCACGATTTCGGAGGCCGCGCCCGCGGGGGAGTACGCCTTGCGCCTGCGCGCCGACAGCAAAGACCGCCGCTACCAACTTCTCCAACTCCTCCCCACCGCGGCCCTGCCTTCCCTGAGGGGGCGCACCGTCACCCTGGGAGGCTGGTTGTGGGCCTCCGCGCCCGTGGAGGTCGCCGCCCCCCGCCTCTACTTCGTCGGACGCGGCCCTGCGCGCCCCTCGGGCGGCGAAACGCGCCTCGCCCTGACCACCGAACCGCGCTTCTACGCCTGGACGATACCTCTCCCGCCGGATTTCTCTCCCCGTGCCTGGGTGCAGATTGGCCCCTTCGCTGAGACGCCCCCCGCTCTTGTGGATGTTTACGCCGACGGGATGGTGCTTGCCGCGGGGGAATTCCCCCTCACGGATGTCCCGCAATGGGAGGATGCCGCCGGAACCTCCCTCCTTTGGAGCGGCCAGCGCGTGGAAAATTTGCTCCGCAACCCTTCAGGAGAGCGCGCCTGGATGAGTCCGCGCCCCTGGGTGGATGCCCTCTGGTCGCGGGTCTTCGGCTATTCCGGCCAGAACTTCGCTTCTTTCGTCGCCTACACCCTGCGGGACTGGCCCGGCGCGGGCTGGTACTACCGCTCTGCCGCTGCAACCCTTTTCCGCACCTTTTGGGCGCGCTTCGGATGGGGGCACGTCCCGCTGACGGGGCACAAACCCTACCGCGGCCTGGCCCTCCTCAGCGCCTTCCTGCTCCTCGGCGGCCTGGGGAGCGCCTTCGTAGCGCGCCGCGCCCTTCCCTGGGAAACCCTCCTCGTGTACGCCCTGCTGGCGCTGGCCTCCTGGGGATTGGCGCTGGTGCGCGGCGCGCATCACGTTCTCTCGGCCTGGGTCAACATCCCGGTAGCGCGCTACGCCTTTCCCGCGGCCTTCCCGCTGGCGGTGTGGTTCTCGGCGGGCGCTTACGCCTGGGAGCGCGCCCTGGCGCGCCTGCTCCCTCCCTTGCGCCGTTTCCCCGGCCTGCCGTGGGCGCTCTTCCTGGCCGCCCTGACCCTCTGGGGATGGGTCAGCATCTCCCTCTTCTACGCCGCCTGATTTGGGGTAAGACCTCACAGGTTTATCAAACCTGTGAGGTCTATCGGCAAGCGGTGAGACCTCACAGGTCTGCCAGACCTGTGAGGTCTATTGACGCCCGGCAAAGTCCTCCCGCAGCGCCTCCACCAGCGCCTCGGCATCCTGGGGGGTGTTGTACCCCTGGAAGGAAACCCGCAGGACGGGATGCCCTTTCCAGTAGAAAACGGGGACTTCGATGCGATATTTCTCCCGCAGCAGGGTTTGTAAAGCGGCAGGCTCCCTACCCCGCGGCAGTTGGACGCTTGCCATCTGGCCGAGGTATTCCGGTGGAGCGAAGGCGGCCTCTCCGGTGAGGGCATTGATGCGTTCCCGCGTCTCCACCGCCAGGGCGTGGCAGCGGGCGCGCACCGCCTCCCAATCGTTGGCCTGCTGATAGGCAATCGCCGCCGGGACGCTCAGGAAGGGGGACATATCGCGGGTTCCCTGCCACTCGAAGTAATCCACGAACTGCGATTCCCCCGGCTGTTCGCTCTCGTACCCCCAACTGACCACCAGCGGTTCCAGATAGGGTTGCAACTCCGGGCGCACGTACAGGAAAGCCGTCCCTTTGGGGGCGCACAGCCACTTGTGGAGCGCGCCGGTGTAGATGTCCGCGCCCAGGGCGCGCAAATCCAGCGGAATGTGACCGGGGACGTGCGCCCCGTCGATGATGGTCAGGATGCCCGCGGCCTGCGCCCGCCGGATGACCTCCTCCACGGGAAAGATGAGCGCCGTCTGACTGGTGATGTGGCTCAGGAAGATGACCCGCGTCCGGGACGTGACCCCCTCCCAAAAGGCCTCGGCGAAGGCCTTGCGTGTAGTCAGTGGGAGTGGGATTTCCTGCGCTACCAGCCGCGCCCCGCTGTGCTTGGCGAAGAAGCGCCACGTGCGCACCATCGCCCCGTACTCGTGGTCGCTGGTCAGGATTTCGTCGCCGGGTTCCAGGTGCAGCGGGGAGTCGGGCGGGGCGGTCAGCATGGAGCGCATCACCGCGTTGACCGCCGTGGTGGGGTTGGAGAAATAGACCACGTCCCTGCCGGGCACGTTCAGGTACGCGCCGAGAGCGGCGCGGGCCTCCTGCATCAAGGCGAGGATGTCTCGCCCCAGGTGGGCCGTCGGTTGGGATTCCATCCGCCGTTGCCAGGCGTGCAACTGCTCCATCACGGGCCGCGGACAGGCCCCGAAAGAACCGTGGTTGAGGTAAATCACCTCGGGGGAAAGCAAGAAATCGTTTTTGAACATAAGACCTCGCAAGGAATGATGATGAGATGGCGGTCACCTTTTGTGCCTGTTAGGGTCTCTACCGAAGCCGAAGGGCCAGCGCGGCCAGCGCCAGCGGCCAGAGTAGCGACCCCAGGCAGGGGAGGCCGCCGCGCCCGCCGGGGCGGGCCAGGTTCGAGGGGGCGGGTGGAGGCGTGGAACGCGCTTCCCCGGCGGTGGGGGCTGGCGGCGCGGCCTGCTGGGGCGGCGGGGCGGCATCTTCCCAAAGGGCGAGGTTGTCTATCCACAGCGCGCCCGTATTGGGGGCGTCCGCGTAGGTTCCCATCCCGAAGGCCATCCCCACTACCGCATCCGCTTTGGAGAAGGGCGCGCCGTCTTCCGCTTCCCAATCCGCCCGATGGAATTGCTCCCAGGTCAACTGGATGGGAATCCAGTTCTGGGTGCTCTCCGGCGGCGTTTCGATAGTGTAGAGGTAGGTTTCCCGTTCTTCGGCGCTGCTGCCGGCGTAAAGGTTGACGTCGAAAACCGTCCCGGCCTG
>JANTFR010000219.1 GCA_024763355.1 Anaerolineales bacterium | reverse complement strand
TGCCCGTAGAAGACGCCGATGAAGCGCGTCCGTCCCAATTCGGCGTAGTATTCGTAAACGATGTCGGCCTCGTTCAATCCCCATTGGGGACGCATGGCGCGCGGGTCGTTGGAAATTTTGACTGCCATCGGACGGCGTTCCAGGAGGGCGGGGTTGGCGGCGGGCAGGCCGGTGAGAGGGTCTATGCCGGGAGGAAAATCGTCGGGGCCGACCGCCGCCGGTGCGGGCGTCGCCGTGGGGGGAATCGCCGTCGGGGTGGGGCTTGGCGGGATTTCCGTGGGGGTGCTGGTGGCTGTCGGGGAAACGGTAGCCGTAGTGGGGGGGAGAGTCGCTTCCGCCGTGGGGAGAGGGGCAGCCTGGGGGCTGCAAGCCGCGGCTGTGATGGTCAATATTAAGGTGAGAAAAAGGAATTTCAATCGCATGGGGTCGTACCTCCTGATAGGTTGGCGCAATCATACCGCGCTTTGAGGCAATGGGCTATAATGACGGGGGGCGGTCGGGGACAGGCGGCATATTGGCGAGAAACGTCTTTGCCTGCCTTCCGGTTCCCCGCCTCTCCTCAACCTGACCGACAAAATTGTTCACACAGGGACACGGTGAGCACAGAGTTTTGGCTCTCCTCAGATTTATGGGGTAAAGACTTCCGAGATTTCGGCAAGAGACGCTCCGGATGAACATCAGCCCGGGAAAATCTCGGAAGTCTGCTTCTCCTACCCCACAATTCCGTGTTGCCCCAGAGTTTTCTTGATGTTTTGTGGCGATTCCCTGTGTTCTCGGTGGCTCCGTGTGCCATCAGGAGATTTGTCACTCAACCAGCCTATCAATGGAGTTACGCGTGAAACAAGTTCTGCAATCGCTGAAGACGGGAGAAACGATGGTCGCCGAGGTGCCCGTGCCGCAGGCGCGCCCCGGTATGGTGCTGGTGCGGACGGCGGCTTCGCTGGTTTCGGCGGGCACCGAGCGCATGGTGGTCTCCTTTGCGGAGAAGAATCTGGTGGGCAAGGCGCGTTCGCGTCCCGATTTGGTGCGACAGGTGCTAGACAAGGCCCGCCGCGAAGGGCTGCTCTCCACGCTGGAAGCGGCCTTCAACCGTCTCGACCAGCCCATGCCGCTGGGCTACTCCTCGGCGGGCGTGATTACGGGGCTGGGCGAGGGCGTGGATGGCTGGCAGGTCGGCGAGCGGGTGGCCTGCGCGGGGGGCGGTTACGCCGTCCATGCCGAGTACGCCGTCGTGCCGGTCAACTTGCTGGCCCGCCTGCCGGAGAGCGTGGATTTCGAGCAGGCGGCCTTCACTACGCTGGGGGCAATTGCCCTGCACGGCTTCCGCTTGGCCGAGACACAGATTGGTGAGACGGTGGCGGTGATTGGGCTGGGATTGCTGGGATTGCTCGCCGCCCAGATTGCCCGCGCCGCGGGGTGCCGCGTTTTGGGAATCGACCTGGCCCCGGAGCGGGTAGCGCTGGCGCGTGAACTCGGTTTGGATGCGGTTTCGCGCCCCGAAGCAGAGGCCGCCTTGACGGGGTTCAGCCGCGGGCGCGGGGCGGATGCGGTACTCATTTGCGCCGATACGCCCTCCAACGACCCGGTGACGCTGGCAGGCGCGCTGGCGCGTGATCGCGGACGGGTGGTGGCCGTGGGCGCGGTGGGGCTGGAAATCCCGCGCAAGGTGTACTACGAGAAGGAACTTTCTTTCATCAACTCGCGTTCCTACGGGCCGGGACGCTACGACCCGCAGTACGAGGAGGCCGGGCGCGACTATCCCCTGGGCTACGTGCGCTGGACGGAAGGCCGCAACCTGGAGGCCGTGGTTGACCTGCTGGCCTCCGGCGCCCTGCGGGTGCGCCCCCTGATTTCGCACCGTTTTCCCATCGAGCGCGCTCCCGAAGCCTACGAATTGATTTTGGGCAAGCGGAAGGAACCTTTCCTGGGGGTGGTACTGAAATATGGACGACAGACCACGGACGACGGACGACCGATGACGGACGACGGACGACGGACGACCGACACCGTACATCGCACATCGCACCCTGCACCTCCTAACCCCCTAACCCCTAACCTCGCGCCTCCTGCCTCCCTCACCCTCGGCGTCCTCGGCGCGGGGAACTTTGCCACCGCCGTTTTGCTGCCTGCGGTGAGCAAGGTGGAGGACGTCGAACTGGTCGGCGTGGTCTCCGCTTCGGGGGTCAGCGCGGCGCACGCAAAGCGCAAATTCGGCTTCCGCTATGCGGATAGCGACTCTCGACGGGTGATAGACGACCCGGCGGTCAACACCGTGGCCGTTTTGACGCGCCACGACTTGCACGCATCCCAAACGATTGCCGCCTTGCAGGCGGGCAAACACGTCTTTTGCGAAAAACCGCTGGCGCTCAACGCGGCGGAATTGCGGGCAGTCTTCGAGGCGTTGGGTGACGGACGACAGACGACGGACGCCGCACCCCGCGCCCCGCATCCCGCCTCCCTCCTCACCGTTGGCTTCAATCGCCGTTTTGCCCCTCTCGCCCAACGCATGGCCGCCTTCTTTGCCGGACGACAGGAGCCGCTTGCCATGCACTACCGAATCAACGCCGGGTACATTCCACTCACCCACTGGCTGCACGACCCGGCGCAAGGGGGCGGGCGTCTCATCGGCGAGGCCTGTCATTTCGTAGATTTTCTTGCCTTCCTGGCGGGCGCGCCGCCGGTGCGCGTTACCGCCCAGGCCCTCCCCGATGGCGGGCGTTACCGGCAGGACAATTTCGTGCTGACCTTCACCTTCCCGGATGGTTCGCTGGGCACGGTGACCTATCTCGCCAACGGCGACAAGGCTTTCCCCAAAGAGCGGGTCGAAGCCTTCTCCGGCGGGCGGGTGGCCGTCCTGGACGATTTCCGCTCACTGGAGATGGTTGCCGATGGGCGGCGCAAGGTGCTCCGCTCGCGCTTGCGGCAGGATAAAGGGCACCGCGCCGAGTGGGAGGCTTTCGCGGCCGCGGTGCGCTCCGGCGGGGAACCGCCCATCCCCTACGCGCACCTGTGGGGCGTGCATCTGGCTCTCTATGCCGCCGTAGAGGCACTGAACAGCGGGAATCCGCAAGAAATTTCTCCTTGACACAGAACAGATGTTCGTGTTATATTGTTAGCACAAATGGGCGAAGAATCTTCGCGTCTTGTTCTCATCCCCTTTTTGGGCAAGGAGTATGCTCATGATGATGGCCCGTACACGCAAGCCCGGTCTAAGTGAACGCCACCGAAAAGTGTTGGACGTTTTGGAGACCTTCCAGAACTCAAATGGTTATCCCCCTACCATTCGGGAAATCGGTGACTTGGCGGGGATTCCCTCCACTTCGCTGGTCAACTACTACCTGAAGCAATTGCAAGAAATGGGGTATATCGAGCGGGAGAGCCGCCGTTCCCGCGGTATCCGCCTGCTCAAGAATGTGGCCGGGGAGGCCATCCAGCAGGTGCAGCAGGTCGCCGAAAACGTCCAGCGTCAGGCGGAAGCCGTTCTGCGCATCCCCCTGGCCGGGCGGATTGTCGCCAGCGCCCCCGCTCCGGTGCCCGGCTCGGATTTCAACTACTTCGACGAGGAGAGCGCTGTGGAAGTGGCGCGCGGCCTCTTGCCGGGACGTGAGGCTCCGGAGGAACTCTACGCCCTCGAAGTGCAGGGCGATTCGATGATTGACGCCATGGTCAACGACGGGGACATCGTCATCATGCG
>JANTFR010000218.1 GCA_024763355.1 Anaerolineales bacterium | reverse complement strand
CGTACCACGTACCACGTACCAACCTACCAGCCTACCCGACCAAGCGACCAAGAGACTAAAAGACCACAAGACTAAAAGACTAAAAGACTACCTCCCATGCCCTTCACCCTCCTCACCCACACCCGCATCCCCGAATTGAACGCCGAAGCGCGGCTCTACCGCCACGAACCCACCGGCGCGCAACTGCTTTCCATCCACACCGACGACGAAAACAAAGTCTTCGGCATCACCTTCCGCACCCCGCCTCCCGATTCCACCGGCTTGCCACACATCATGGAGCACTCCGTCCTGTGCGGCTCGCGCAAATACCCCGTCAAGGAACCCTTCGTGGAGTTGATGAAAGGCTCCCTCAACACCTTCCTCAACGCCTTCACCTACCCCGACCGCACCTGCTACCCCGTCGCCAGCCAGAACTTGCAGGACTTCCGCAACCTGGTGGACGTCTATCTGGATGCCGTCTTCCATCCCCTCATCCCCGAAACCACCCTCCAGCAGGAAGGCTGGCATTACGAAGTAGCCCCCGACGGCGCGCTGACCTACAAAGGCGTGGTCTTCAACGAGATGAAAGGGGCCTACTCCTCCCCCGAATCCCTGTTGGGAGAGCGCAGCCAGCACGCCATCTTCCCCGACACCCCCTACGGCGTGGACTCCGGCGGCGACCCCGAACACATCCCCGACCTGACCTACGAGCAGTTCAAACGCTTCCACGAGACCTACTACCACCCATCCAACGCCTACATCTACTTCTACGGCGACGCTCCGGAGGAAGAAGAACGCCTGGCAATGGTAGAAAATTACCTCTCGGAATTCGAACCCCGCCCCGTAGATTCCGCCATCCCCCTGCAAGAGACTTTTCCGGAGCCGCGGCGGGTGCGCGTACCCTATGAATCGGATACGCCCCGCGGGTACATCGCCGTTAACTTCCTGCTTCCCCCCCAGGGAGACCCCGAAACCGCCCTGGCGCTCTCCCTGCTCGACCACGCCCTGATGGGCACGCCCGCCTCCCCCTTGCGCCGCACTCTGACCGAATCCGGGCTGGGCGAAGATGTCTTCGGCGGCCTCTCCGCAGAACTGCGCCAGATGTACTACACCGTCGGTCTCAAAGGCATCGAAATTGAAAACGCTGAGAAAGCCGAGAACCTAATCCTGGAGACTTTGCACCGCCTGACGGAGGAGGGCATTGACCCCGCCGAGGTAGCCGCGGCCCTCAACACGGTCGAGTTTGCCCTGCGCGAGAAGAACACCGGCTCCTTTCCCCGCGGCTTGGCTCTCATGCTGGGGGCGCTCACCTTTTGGATTTACGGGCACGACCCCCTCGCCATCCTGGCCTTCGAGCGCCCTCTGCAAGCCGTCAAGGAGCACCTTCGGGAGGCAAACTATCTGGAGAGCCTCATTCGCCGCCATTTCCTCGACAATCCGCACCGCGTTACCGTGGTGCTGGAACCCGACCCCAAAGTCGGCAAGCAGCGGGAGGCCCGCGAGCGCGCCCGCCTGGAGCGCGTCCGCGCCGCCCTGACCCCCGCCGATTTGGAGCGTATCGCCGAACAGAGCGAGACCCTCCGCCGCCTGCAAGAGGCCCCCGACCCACCCGAGGCCCTGGCGACCATCCCCACCCTGCGGTTAGAAGACCTGCCCCGTGAAATCAAACGCATCCCCACCGAAGTCATTCCCCTGGAAGGGCGCACGCTGCTCTACCACGACCTGTTCACCAACGGCATCGTCTATTGCGACCTGGCCTTCGACCTGCACACCCTCCCCGCCGAAGATTTGCCCTACATTCCCCTCTTCGGGCGCGCCCTGACCGAGATGGGCACGCACAAGGAGGATTACATCCGCCTGTTGCAGCGCATCGGGCAGACCACCGGCGGCGTTTTTGCCGACCGCCTGCTCTCGGCGCGCAAGGACGAGCCTCAGGGCGAGGCCTGGTTCTTCCTGCGCGGCAAGGCCACCGTGGAGCACGCCGCCGACCTGCTGGGGATTTTTGGCGACCTGCTCACCGACCTCAATCTGGATAACCGCGAACGCTTTTTGCAGATGGCGCTGGAGGCCAGAGCGCGTCTGGAGAGCGCCCTCGTCCCTGCCGGGCATCAGTTCGCCAGCCGCCGCCTAAGCGCCCACCTGCACACTGCCGGCTGGGCCGGGGAGCAGATGAGCGGCCTGGATGCCCTCGCCTTCCTGCGCGGCCTGACGGAGCAAATCCAGCGCGATTGGCCTGCCGTGCTGGAACGTCTGGAGGGCATCCGCGAGCGCCTGCTGGGGCAGGGAACTGCCTTGGTCAACGTGACTCTGGATGCGGAGAACTGGCGCGTCCTGCGCCCTCGGGTAGAGGACTTCCTGCAGGGGATACCGGCAGGCACATCGAAGCGAGTCCGTTGGGAGGGGGCGCGCTATCCATCCGGGGAGGGGCTGACCATTCCGGCGCAGGTACACTATGTCGGCAAGGGAGCATCCCTTCTCTCCCTGGGATTCGAGCCGCGGGGCAGTTTCTCCGTCGTCCGCCACTATCTCAACGGGACGTATCTGTGGGAGAAGGTGCGCGTCCAGGGCGGGGCATACGGCGGGTTCTGCGTTTTCAACCGTCTGAGCGGGGTGTGGGCTTTCGTCTCCTACCGCGACCCCAACCTGCTGCCTACGCTGGAGGCCTACGACCGGGCGGCGGATTTCTTGCGCACCCTGGATTTGAGCGCCGCCGAGTTGCACAAGGCCATCATCGGCGTGGTGGGCGATTTGGACGCCTATCAGTTGCCGGATGCCAAAGGCTTCACTGCCTTGCAGCGTTACCTGCTGGGAATCACCGATGCGGAGCGGCAGCAGTGGCGCGACGAAGTGCTGGGCACGACCCCGCAGGATTTCCGCGCCTTTGCGGAGGCCCTGCGGGCGGTTGCCGAACACGGCGAAGTCGTCGCGCTGGGGCCTGCGGAGAGTGTAGAAACCGCCGCCCGGAAAACCGGCTGGTCGGTGCAGAAGGTGTTGTGAGATGTAGGGTGACTGCTGGACGGCCTGCTGCGCGATAACCTGCGCACCGCTGACTTCCCGGCCCGTTACGACGGCGAAGACATCATGCCCCAGACCGACGCTGTCCGCGCCCGGCAGGTGCTGGAACGTCTGCGCGGACTCGTTCATGCCATCCCCTGGCCCCGACGAACTATCACGCTCAGTTTTGGGACCGCCGTGTACCAGCCTCAAACTGAAGACTCCACCGACCTGGAACCAATCGCCAATCTTCTGATTACCCGCGCCAACCAGGCCCTTTACCAGGCCAAAGGCGGCGAAAAAGATTGTGTCGTTCTCTGGAGTGAAGAAAATGCCCATGACGCGCGACCTTGAAAACCTGCTGCATTTTTCCCAAAACCTGCTGGCCGTGCTCGATTTTCACGGCTACTTTCAAATCGGCAACACCACACTTCTCCGCTTGCTGGACGTGGAAGCCCATGCGCTCAACACCATCTCCTTCTTCGACCTTTTCCTGCCGTCCGAGTATGAACAACTGCGGCAGGTCTTCGACGTGCTCAAACACGGGCACCCGGTTATCGAACAGGTCAGCCACCTGCACTTTCCTCAGAAGAGCCTTCCGATGCGCTGGTCGGCGTACCCTTCACTGGCAGATGGGAAAATCTACTTCAGCGGCGATTTTCAACACCTGTCCCCAGGCTCATTGGAACAACTGAGGACAGCATTGGAGATTGCGCCGGTAGCCATGCTGGTA
>JANTFR010000217.1 GCA_024763355.1 Anaerolineales bacterium | reverse complement strand
CGGCACCGTCTTCCAGAACCCGGTGGGGCACCTGTACGCCCTGTTCAGTTACGACGGGATGACTCCGCAGGCCCAATGGACGGCATTATGGTGGCGCGGCGACGAACTGGTCTATTTCGAGACTAAACCCTGGGATGGCGCAACCGGCGGTTTCGGCTACACGGATTGGAACCCCGACCCTCAGGAATGGCAGCCCGGCGAATACCAGGTGCAGATTTTTGTCGGCATGGAATGGAAGACGGTGGGTATCTTCACCGTGGAGGGAGAACCGCCCACCCCCTCGCCGACCAGCACCCCTTCGCAGACGCCAACTCCCACGCGCACCTATACCCCGACGCGCACGCCCATCCCCACCACTACACTGCGGCCGACAGCAACGCCTATTACCCCCACCGCAACGCGCACCCCCTGGCCGACGGCGACGCCCATCACCCCCACCGCAACGCGCACTCCCTGGCCGACAGCCACGCGCACCCCAACCCGCACGCCGCGCCCCACCTATCCCCCTTCCAGCACGCCCACGCCGACCATTACCCGCCACCCCACAGGCACGCCCATCACGCCTACACCTACGTTCACCCGGCGTCCTACGGGAACAACAGCCCCCTGACCCCAACAAAACCGCTGCCGAGAATTCTCGGCGGCGGTTTTGTTCTTACACCATCTTGCGTCCCACATCCGGGAAGGCCGCAGCGACCTGGGCGGCAAGGCGGGCATTGTTGAGCAGCAAATCCAGGTTGGCTTGCAGGCTACGCCCCTCGGTCAACGCCGCCACACGGGAAAGGAGGAAGGGCGTAACGGCCTGCCCGCTGATTCCCTGGGTGTGGGCTTCCTCCAGAGCCTGGGAAACGGCGCGCTCCATGAAATCTTCGGGGAGGGCACTCTCCTCGGGCGGAGGAACCACCAAAAGCACGGCGCTGCGCAATCCCATTTGCCAGTGGGCCTGTGCCAGGGCAACCACTTCACGGGGCGAATCCGCCCTCAAAGGGACGGGTAATCCACTGCGGCGAGCATAAAAGGCGGGGAAATCATCGGTACGGTATCCCACCACCGGGACACTGAGCGTCTCCAGGCGTTCCAGCGTAGCGGGCAAATCCAAAATGGACTTCGCTCCGGCGCAGACGACTACCAGGGGAGTTTCGGCCAGGGCCGGCAGGTCGGCGGAGACATCGAAAGGGGCTTCCCGATGCACACCGCCAATGCCGCCGGTGGCAAACACACGGATGCCTGCCAGATGGGCGGCCAGGAGGGTGCCGGCCACGGTCGTGCCGCCGCTCTCGCCGCGGGCGATGGCTGCTCCGAAATCTCGGCGGCTGATTTTCCGCATGGGCTTGTCCGAGGCGAGATGTTCCAGGTCGGCGCTTTCCAGGCCGATGCAGACTTTGCCGCGCACTACTCCTACGGTAGCGGGCACCGCTCCGTGGGAGCGCACTTGAGCCTCCATATCGGCGGCCAGAGAGGCATTGACAGGGTAAGGCAGGCCGTGCGTCACCACGGCAGTCTCCAGGGCTACCAGCGGCTGCCGCAGACGGCGGGCGCGCTGCACTTCAGGGGAAAGGGAAAAGAAGGGGGGCAAATTCACGTCAAACCACCAGATATTCGTATAATTTTTCGAGAGACAAATCGGGAACCACGGCTCCGCGATGACGCAGGGTGAGGGAGGCCGCAGAGACGCCCAGTTGCATGGCATCGTCGAGAGAAATCCCATTGAGAAGCGCGACGATGAGGGCCGCGGTGAGGGCGTCCCCCGCTCCGGTGGGGTCCACCACCGCGGTGCGGATGGCAGGGATGTAGCCGCTGCTCTCGGAGGTGGCATAGCACAGGCCAAATTCCGCCAGAGTGATGACGGCAATTTCGACGCCTGCGGCAACCAGGCGGCGGGCAGCCACCAGCGCGCCATTCTGGTCGGCCTCGTCAAAAGCGATGCCCGTCAGGACGGCAGCCTCGCGGGCGTTCGGCACGATGCAATACAGGCGCTCCAGATAGGGACGCAGGCGTTCCGCCAGTCCTGCCGAGGTGGGGTCGGCTACCACGGGCAAGCGAGCCTTACGCGCCAGGGAAAAAGCGGTTCGTAAAACTCGCGGGGGAATGTTGGCATCCAGAAAGAGCATATCGGCACTCTGGAACAAATCCGCGTGCTGTTTGAGGTGTTCCGAGGTGAGGGTTTGCATCACGCGCATATCATCCAGGGCAAAATACAGGCCGCCTTGGGCGTCCAACACGGCAAGGTAGGCGCCGGTCGCATATTCGGGAGAGCGTATCAGGGCCTGCGTATCCACCCCTACAGAGGCGAGGTGATGCAACAGTTCGCCCCCTACGGCATCGTTGCCTACGGCGCTAATCAGGGATACAGAGGCTCCGAGATGGGCCAGATTCTCCGCTACGTTGCGGCCTACCCCTCCAAAAGAGGAGCGAATCCGGGCCGCGTTGGATGTTCCCAGTTCCAGGGTGGCATCCAGACGCCCCACCACATCCATGCCAGCGGAGCCAATCACCAGCACCCGCCCGTGTTCCCACACGCTTTCTTCCTGAGCCATAAGTTTTCGCCCTCGCAAAGAGGTGTTACCGGGAATTTTGTGCTTCGCTCCGCATTGTACCAGATGCCCGACAGCCCAGAGTACGACTCTGGGCTGTGCGTATTTGGGTTGGATGCTGGCGGGAGCAGGCCTGAAAGGCCGTATCAAAGCCCGGCGCTCAGGTGACAGTCACTTGCGAAGTGACTGTCGTTCGCAGGTGGCTGCAAATCACCCTGCAGGGATGATGGGTGGCATCGCAGGCATCACTCCCCAATGCGGGTAACAAAGCGGTTCAAGTAAACGTACACCGTTCTCAGAATCTCCATAACGGAGGTCTGCGGTTTCTCTTCGGCTGCCACAAGGCCGGGGCATTGCCGCGTTTCAGCTCCCTGCACCTCCTGACGGCGCAGCCACACCAACGCCTGCCGGATGCGCTGGTGCAATTCAATCCGGATACGGCGTATCCGCGCCTCTTTGGTAGCCTCATCGGGGAGCAGTGCCCCCGCAACCAGAGTGCGTTGGGTGAGATGGAGCAAGGTATCCATGCAGGTGTTGAAACGCAGTTTTTTCAGAGAGTTTTCGCGGGCCTGTTTGCGTTTCACGAGCGATTCTTTCCACAAACGCAAGTGTGGTTCGTTCAGCGATTGCACCACTGTTTCCCAGGTGCCCACACCAATCCAGTTGAGTTGGATGCCGCTGGCGCGCAACTGCTTGCGGAATTCATCCTGAAACACATCCAGGATTTCTTCCCGAAAGACGAATTGCACCGTATCAGCCTCTTCGGTGGGCAAAATGTTGGAAACCAGTTCCTGGAAAGTGTGCCGGGCGATGAAATTTCGCAAGGCGGGTTTGGCTTTTCCATCCACCATTTGGCGGTGCCAGGGGCGTTTTTTCTGGTTGTAAACCAGGTTCAGGATGGCTTCCGGGTCGTATTCCCAACGCCGGGGGAGATTTTCTTCTGTATCCCACTGTTGGGGATTCCAGGCATCGCCACGCGCTACGCTAAACAAGACCCGCACATTCTTGGCGCGCACCAGAATGCCGTCACGGGTACGGGCATCTACGTCAAAACTTTCGGTGTGGTCCCGCAGGTCTATCACCGCCCGCAGACGCTCGAAACCGTCAATGCGTTGTTTGGCGTTGTGAGGGCCGACCACGCGGGGCGTGCCATCGGCTTTTTCGAAAACCGCGGC
>JANTFR010000216.1 GCA_024763355.1 Anaerolineales bacterium | reverse complement strand
CTCGGGGCCGGAACAGGGGCCATGATTTTGATACGCTCCTCTTTTCTCACCGTCCACAGCGGCGGCGAAAACATCCAGATTGGCCCCAACAGTTTACTGCAATCCCTCTTCGCCGCCATTGACCGCGAGATGGACCGCGTGCGAGCGGAAGCCCGCGCAGCGAGCGTAAGCCGCATCATGCAGAACGTCTCCTTCGAGCGAGCCTACATGACCCTGCCGGCTTACGCCTTTGCCCTGCTCCAGAATCTGGACGAGGAGGCGCAGGCCCGTTTTGGCAAGGTGGTCAAGACAATCTACACCACCCCGGTCAACGACCACACCAAAGCCCTCCTGCTCGGCGCGCAATTGCTCAACCTGGTCGGCGAAGACGTGCTGGAGGCCGCCGTCAATGGGCTGGGAGAACACATCACCGTTGAGCACAAGGAAGAAGACGATAGACCGTCGACAGTGGACGGTAGAATGAACCAACGCACCGATGAACCAATGGACTGATGCAACCAATGCAACCGATGAACCAATGAACTGATGCAACCAATGAACCAACCAATGAACCGACGAACCCCCACCCGAGACCGAGTCAACCCCGAAAAAGTAAACACCGCCCCCCTGCGGCGGCCCTCCTGGATACGCGTGCGCGCCCCGTCGGGCGAGACCTACCAGGAAATTCGTGCCCTGATGCGGGGCAAATCCCTGCACACCGTTTGCGAGGAAGCCATGTGTCCCAACCTGGGGGAATGTTGGGGCGCGGGCACGGCCACCTTCCTGATGCTAGGTGATGTCTGCACCCGCACCTGCGGCTTCTGCGACGTAAAACACGGCATGCCAGCCGCTCTGGACTGGCTGGAACCGGAACGCGTCGCCCAGGCCGTCCGCACGATGAACTTGCAGCACGCCGTGATTACCAGCGTCAACCGCGACGAGCGCGGCGACGGCGGCGCGCCGATTTTCGCCATGCTCATCCGCCGCATCCGCGAGATTCATCCCGGCTGCTCCATCGAGGTGCTCATCCCCGACTTCAAAGGCAGTCTGGAGGCCCTCAAAATCGTGATGGACGCCCGCCCGGAAATTCTCAACCACAACGTAGAGACCGTGCCGCGCCTCTTCAAGGCCGTCCAGCCGCAGGACAACTACGCCTGGGCGCGCGCCACCCTCACCAACGCCAAACGCCTTGACCCCGAAGTGCTCACCAAATCGGGCATCATGGTGGGGCTGGGCGAGACGATGGAGGAAATCAAGGACGTGATGCGCGATTTGCGCTCCTGGGGCGTGGAGATTCTCACCATCGGGCAGTATTTACAGCCCAGCAAAAAGCACCTCCCGATTGCGCGGTACTACACCCCCGAAGAATTTCAGGAATTGCACGACTTCGGCATGGAAATCGGCTTCCGCTGGGTGGAAAGCGGCCCCCTGGTGCGCTCCTCCTACCACGCGGCGGAACAGGTGCGCGCCTTGAGCATCGTGCACCGCAAATTGTACGGCGCTGGAGGAGGGCATCCCGCCCCGCTCTCGCCCCAGGAAATCTCCCCCGAAGATTTGGTACTGCCCGCCCGCCCCTGAAACAGCACAGCCCCCGCCAAAAGCGGGGGCCTGTTTTTTTGCTGCGCACCCAACAGGTGATAATCACCTGTGGCCCGCCGTCTCAGTCCAGGCCGTGCTTCGCCAGGGCTGCCTCCAACATCTCTTGCGTGACGGGGCCGGGACGCAGGATGTGGATGCCATCCTTGCGGCAGTCCACCACGGTGGAGGGCACGCCGCCGGGCGTTTTGCCGCCGTCCAGGAGGAGATGGAAGCGTCCCTGCAACTGTTCGAGGACTTCTTCGGCAGTGGTCGTGTTGGGCGCGCCGGACAGATTGGCGGAAGTGACCGCCAGCAGGCCGGCCATCCGCAACAGAGAAAGCGCGCCGGGATGGTCGGGGACGCGCACCCCTACACTGTTTTCCGGAGCGATGATGTCGGGGAGTTGGGGGTGGCGCTCCACCACCAGCGTCAGGGGGCCAGGCCAGAACGTATCGGCCAAAACGCGGGCCAGCGGCGTGACGCGGCGGGCAGCCACCGTCAATTGCCGGGCCTCCGGCAGCAGCAGGGCGATGGCTTTGGAGCGGTTGCGCTCCTTGATACGGTAGAGGCGCTCGATGCTCTCGCGGTTGAAAGGCCAGGCGGCCAGCCCGTAAACCGTATCGGTGGGGAAAGCGACCACGCCGCCGTTGTGGAGCACATCCACGGCGTGAGGCAGGGCAACCGGATGGGTGATGGGGATGACTTCGGTTTGCATGAAGGCGGGCGCGGTCAAGGGAGGGGGCGGGCCAGCGCCCAGAGAGCGAATCCAGGGCCGACGGCGGGTTTGCTGCGCTCCAATTGTACCCCAGAAGCGGCGAGGAAATCTGCCAGGGCGGGCGCGTCCCAGCGGTGATGGCGCACGGCGCGCCGCGCCCAATTGACCAGCGTGGAACGTCCCAGTTCGTCGAGGCCACGCTGGCGGGCAAAATCTGCGGCGGATTGGGGCGTGAGGGCCGGTGCAGGGTTGAGGAGCGCCAGGCGGCCCTCCGGGCTGAGGACGCGGAGCATCTCGTCCAGGGCGGCGCGGGGGTCGGGGAGCAGAAAGAGCAGGTTGCTGGCCGTCACCAGGTCGAAAGCCGCGGGGGGAAAAGGGAGGCGCAGGGCGTCCGCCGCGCCCAGGCAGGCGTGCAGCCGCGGGGGGCGAAAACTGGCGGGGTCCAGGTCCACCCCACAGGCGCGGCAGCCGCGCCGCTCCAAAATGGCGGGAAACAATCCGGGGCCGCAGCCCACATCCAGAACGCGGCTTCCGGAGGGCGGGTCTATCCAGCGGGCAAACTTTTCCAGCGTGCGCCCCCACCCGGTACGAGTCTGCAAATCGAAGAAGTAATCCGAATCGCGGGAGGAGAGAGACGTCACGGGGCGTACCCCCGGCGCTCCAGGTAGGGACGAAAGGCCTCCAGACAGGCATCCTGCTGTTGGGGGGTGAAGACCTCCCGAAAGCGGCCCGTCTTCCCCTTGCGAAAGTGGAGTCCCTTTTGGTCGCTGCGGGAAGCCTGCCGCGGGCGGTAGCGCTCCAGGACTTCCCGCACGGCAGGCAGGGAGGTATCCGCCCTCAGGTGAGCGGCCAGGCGCGCCGCTTCGATTTCGTAATCCGCCAGGAAATCTTCATAGCGGGTGGCAAGCACCTGCGGGAGCGCCAGCCAGGCATCCGAAATCGCCACGTAACGGCGCATGAACTCCAGGCCGCTGGCGAAATCCGTCAGGGCGGCGAAGGCATTGCGCTGACCATCCCGGCGGGAACGCTCCCCGTGCTCCAGGGCGGAGAGGAGGGCATCCCGCGGGTCGCGGTAGATGTAGGCGGCGCGTAGCAGACCGGAACGCAAGAGAATGCGAGCGGAGGCAGTGGGGCCGGCGTGCGCTTTGATGACAAAAGTGTTTCCGAGAAGGGCCGGCAGGGAGACGGCCAGCAGGCGATGGGGGGCAAGCGTTCCGATGTTGCAATTGACCTCCGTGAGCGTCCATCCCAAGCGGTAACGGCGGCGCACCTGACGAGCATCCTGTCCGCCAGCGGCCACCACCAGGTCATGCATCAAGTTGTAGTACCAGCCGGAGCCGGCGCGGGGCATCCCTACGGAAAGGTAGAACATTTTGGGTATAATGAAGGCGAAACCGATGAAGACAGTCCAGGAACGAAAAACCCGGGCACTTCCCATTTCAATTCATGCACACAGGA
>JANTFR010000215.1 GCA_024763355.1 Anaerolineales bacterium | reverse complement strand
GTTTCCGTGGAGGCCCTCCGCTACCTGCGACACTTCCAGCGGAGCAGTTACGCCCAGGCACAACGCGCCCAGCCATCCCCCGAAACCTGGCAGGAGATGGAAGGTCTCATGGAGCACTATCTCACTTTCCTGCTGGAACGCAGCCTCAACGCGCCGCATTTTCTGCGGGAGGTAGGGGGGAAGTGAGGTAGTTTGCAAGCGGGGAAGTTACACCATTCGCAGGACGAGGAGAGCGATGAGACTGCCGATAGTCGCGCCGGCGAGGATGTCGGAGAGGTAGTGCACCCCCATGGAAACCCGCGCCAGGGCGACCAGGACAGCCCACAGGCAGAGAAGCGCCCCCGCCCACGCGGGGCCTGTGCCCAGGGTGAGGATGCCTATCAGGGCGGCGCGGGCGGCGTGCCCTGAGGGGAAGGAGTGTGGGTCGGTGCGGCGGTAGATTTGCCCCCATTCGCCCTGGGGACGGCTGCGGCGTACGCTGAACTTGAGCGTCATCACCAGCAGCGCCGTCCCCAGGATGGCAACGAAAAGCAGGACAGCCCACCAGCGCCAGAAGCCCCGCCCGAAGGCGGCCAGCAATCCCAGCCCCAGGAACCAGAACCACGAATCGCCGGAGTGGGCCAGCAGGACGGCCAGGGAGCGCAGCGCACCGGGTTTCTCGGCAACCCGCATCCGGGCGGAGAGCGCCGCGTCCAGGGTGGTGATTCTTCGCAGGGAGAGCATATCAGGCGGCGCGGCGCGCCAGGTCGGCGCGCAAAATTTCCAACTGGAAGGGTTTGTCCACGTCCATGCCCATCTCGGCGTAGGGGGAGACGATAGCCCTGCCGCGCAGGTTCAGGCGGCGGGTGACCTTTTCGAGAGCGGCTTGCAGGGTCAATTGGCGCAGGAGGAGCAGAAGGAGGGTGTCGTATCCCACCAGGGCGGCCTGCTTGAAGACGTTCTTGCGCGATTCGATGACCTTATCCCAAAATTCGATGTTGGTGTGCGCCAGAGAAGGGCGGAAGATGTTGATGTCGCCGCCGCACACGGTGATGTCCTTGAGGTGGGTATAACTGCGCTTCGAGCCGGGGAAGCGGCTTTCCATTGTCTTTTGCTCGATGACGGTGTAGTACGCATCGGCGGGTTCTGCCAGGGCCTGCTCGGCCAGCCAGTCCACCATCTCGCCGGTGATGGCAGGGATATCGGAGCAGGCGACGAGGGCGTATTCGGTCTGCGGAGCGCGTTCCAAAATGGCGTTGGCTCCCGCCAGGATGTTATCCACCATGTGCCCCTGTGAAGGCAGATGGGTGAGCGGCTTTGCGCTGGTGATGGGAGCGTCTTCTGCCAGGCCGATGATAACGATGTGCTCCACGTAGCGGGAGGCGTTGAGGGCATCCAGCACCCATTGCACCATCGGTTTTCCGGCCACGTCCACCAGGGCTTTGGGCTGCCCCTGGGTAATTTCGTAGAGCGGTTCGCCGGGCTTCGGAATGCCGCCGGCGGTGAGAATGGCGTCCATGGTCAGTTCAGTTCCCGGATTTGGGGCTTGAAGCCCAGTTGGTCAATCATCTCGTTGAGTTCCTGGCGGGTCAGGGGGCGGTGTTTGCCGGAAACGGCAATCAGGGCGGCCTCCATCATGTTGGTTCCGAAGGAGCGCCCATCCAGAACGGGGGTGCTGGTGAGCAGGTACTTCACCCCCGCCTCCCGGAAAATCTCCACGTCGCGGTCTGTGGTGGTGTTGGTGGCAATGATTTTCCCGTTCAGGTGGTCGGGCATGTGACGGCGCACGTAGTGGCAATCTCCGGCGATGACCGAAGCCCACTGGTAGTATTTGCCCCATTTGGGAATGCGCTTCTCCTGCTTTTCGCCGGTGGGGTAAAGCCATTCAAACGGCAGGTAGCCTACAATCGGGCCGATGACCCGCGCCAGGGTGCGCACGGTGTTGAAGTTGTGCAGGGCGATAGGGACGCCCAGCCCGAACATCAGGTCGCCGAAAACGCACTGGTAGCCTCCGTAGGCGAAGGAGGTCGCCATCCCCCAGCGGTCGGCGGCCCCGGTAATCAAAGCCCGGCGTCCTACCGTGTTCAGGTAATCGCCGACTTCCTCCTCCAGCGCCTGGGCGATGCGGTTTTCCAAAGTGTTCTTCAGCCCCGCTCCGTCCACCACGGGGGTGTGTTTGACATCGGCAATCATCTTCCAGACGGGGCGCAGGGGATAGAGGGTCTCTTCCACCATCAAGCCCAGGTCTGCCCCGCCCAGGCCGAAGGCGTCCACCTTGCCGTCCAGTTCCCGAAAGAGTTGGGCGGCCTTGTCCATGTCGCCGTCGGTGCCGATGCGCTCGATGCGCACTTTTTCGCCCAGCAACTCGATTTCCACGGCTTTATCGCGTTTGGACGAACCGATACTGATACTGACTGCACGTTTCACTTTGAGGCCTCCAGTTGGAAAGGATGAGAAATACAGGGAAACACAAGGCTTCGCCATGTGTTACGCGGCCGCGTCTCTGCCGAGAACAGATACCAGCCGCCGAATGGTGACTTTGCCGCCGCTCAGCAGGTTTTGCCCGTGGAAGACGCGCGCCGCTCCGCGTATCAACAGGTAATCGCTGAAAGCCAGCAGGAGAGCGGCGGCAACGGGCTGCCACCAGGGAACGGCGGCGGCAGCCAGCCGCATGATGAGCGTCATCGGGGCGGTGGGGGGAATGAATGACAAGGCTAATGCCAAAACGCTGTGCGGCGATTCGATAATCACCGTGTTAAGCATCATGGGGATGACGGCGGGCAAAATCACAATCATGCTGACCTGAGAGGCTTCGCGGGCCGTATCGGCCAGCGCTCCCGCCACGGCCATCACACTGGCGTTGAAAAAGTACCCCAGCACGAAGAACGCCAGACTCCAGCCGAGCAAGGCAAGCGGCAGGTGGATGCCTCCCAGCCAGGCGGGGGCGAGGCTCACTCCCAGCGCGGTGAGGCTGAACATGCTCCCGAACCACAAAACAGCCTGCACCAGACCAATCAACCCCAGCGCAACGATTTTTCCCGTCAAAATTTCCCGCGGTGCGACCATGGTCAAGAGGCTTTCCAGCATCCGATTGCCCTTTTCTCGGCTCATGCTGTTCAGCATCGTGGTAGAGGTGCCCAGCGTCACGATGTAAAACACCAGCCCCAGGGCGTACGGTACGAAATAACTCGCCGGGTTTTGTTCCACGTCCACGGCGGGAGACTCCGCCAGCGAGACCATGTGCCGGTTGTCCAGGGGATGCAGAAATACACGGGCGCGCTGAGGGTCGTCCAGCAGCGCGGCGGTGAGCGCGAATTCCAGGTAGTCTCTCGGCGTGCCGTTCTCGCTCAGGGCGAGTTGAGCCTGAACGTAACGCGCCTCGCCGCGGGCGAGGTAATCGGCAGGGATATAGGCATAGGCCTGGATGGCCTCGGCCTGCAAGGCGCGGCGCGCCTGCTCCTCGTCGGGGTAGAAGATGAAAGTGTAGGGCGTCTCCTCGTCTTCCAGGGATTGGAGCAATCCGGCTTCATCCACTATGCCGACGCGTACTTCTGCGGGATGCGAAGTGACGATGGTCGAGAGCGTCTGGCTCAGTTGCGGCATCTGGCTGCCCCCCAGCAGAACGCTGATGCCCAACGCCGCATACCCCAGGAGGGGGATGCCCAAGGCCCCTACCCAAAAGGAGACCCGGCTCAGGGTGGTGATGAGTTCATTGCGGAAAATCAGGAATGTGTGCCGCATGTTCAGGCCCTCCCCGCGAGATTTTGCCAGATTTCTTTCACCCGCAGGC
>JANTFR010000214.1 GCA_024763355.1 Anaerolineales bacterium | reverse complement strand
ACCGTCACCCGGCAGACCACCGCGGGACGCAGGTCGTTATCCAGCGCGCTCCACAAGTCGGATGGGTTGGAGAGCGTTTCGGGGTCGCCAATGCGCAGGGGAACCTCGAAGGGCTGCGCCTGCATCCCCCCTTGCAAGTGTGCCTCCGGCAGGACGGGATGCCGCAGCAGGGCCAGCATGGAGCGGCTCAACAGGCGGTGTTCGTCGCCGGGGTCATTGGCCCAGGCCGTGAGCAGGTAGAAACAATCCACCCGGTAAGGGCTGCGTTTTTGGGCGCTCATCCCGTTGCGCGGGGCGGGCAGACGTTCCCAGCCGTGCTGCCGCAGGGTGGTGTTCTCGCGCACATCGTAGAGAAAGAGATTGAGCGTCGGGCGGGAGAGCCGCGCGCTCCACTCGCGGGTGGGCTGGTCGAAAGCAATCTCCACCTCGCCGTTGGCGATGGGGATTTCGGCCTTTAGCAGATTACGCAGCGATTCGTCAAGGTCGTCGAACATGGCGGTTAGTGTGTTGGTTCATTGGTGCATTGGTCCATCGGTCCATCGGTCCATCGGTTCATCGGTTCATCGGTGCATCGGTTCATTGGTTCGCGGATTGCAACTCAGTCGCCGCACTCCGCACCTCGCACTCCGCACCCTCACATCCACATCTCCTCCTCTTCCTCATCCATCTCCTGCGCCTGGACGAGTTCTTCTTCCTCCTCCTGCAATTGGAGCGGGGAGGCGGTCTGGGCGCGCATCTTTTGCGCTGGTTGGCCTTGCGCCAGGGCCTGGGCGTTGGCCTCGGCCTGCTGCTCGTACTGGTCGCCGGGCGGATTGACGGTCATCCCGCCGGGGCTGCTCACCGCTCCCGTGCTTTGCTGGACGACATGGGTCAGTTCGTGCGCCAGGAGTTTCTGTCCCTCGGATGAGTCGGGCTGGTATGCGCCGGCGCGGAAGAAGATGTCCCTGCCGGTGGTGAAGGCTCTGGCGTGCAAACCGCGGCTGAGAGCGTCGGCCTGCGAGTCGGCATGGACGCGCACGGTGCTGAAGTCCATCCCCAGGGCGGTGCTCATCTTGCGCCGGACCTCGGCGGGCAGGGATTGCCCTCCGCCGCGCTGACGTTGAATCTGTGCGGCGTGTTCCTCCTCCAGCGTGAAGGGAGCGTTATCCGCCGGGGCGCGCTGGGGATTGACCTCCCCCAGCCGCCGCTGGGATTCCTGCGCGGCCTGGCGGCGCATCCGGGCCTGCACCTGCTCCGTAAAAAGGGAGTACTCCACCGATTCGGAGGAGATGAAAAAGCGGCTCTGACGCAGGTTATAGCGCTGCTCCCAATCCAGGTAGGCGTAAATCATGGCGCTGAGGATGCGTTGGGCGTAGGGCTGGTTCGGGCGGGGCACGCCTCCCTGCCGATAGAGCGTATCGCGGGCAATATCGGGAAGGTGGTTTTTGATAGCCAGGGCGATGTCGCTCCACACGTTCTCGTTTTGGGTTTTCAGATGCCTGCCGAAATTGGCGAAACGCCGGTCCATCGTGCCGGAGAGGCGGACGAAGCCTTGTGTGATGGCGCGCACCTGGGCGTCCGGAGCCTGGTTGGGGTCCAGCGCGCCGCTGATGGCATCTTTGCTGGCACTCAGCAGGCCTCCGATGATGGCGGTAGCCACCCCCGCGGGCGGGAAAACGGCGCCTACGATGCCCAGGGCGGCGTTGACCACATCCACGGCGAAACCGGCGGAGTTTGGACGGCGCGGTCTCCCGGCGTACCAGTTCTGGAACGAGAGAGCCGCGTCCTGAATGCCGTCGCGCACATCGCCGATGCTCTCGTCAACCCATCCCGCGATGCGGTCGTTGACTTCCGCTTCGTGGCTTGCCAGCCAATCCTGAATACTCTCGGCGGAGGATGTGATTACGGAGCCTGCGATTTGCTCTTCCCCCTCGGAGGTCGTTACCGTGCCCGTTGGCGCGTCGCGCTGGATGACGCCCTGCAAGGCGCTGCTCAAGGCGCGGTTACCGGCTTGCTGCTGCAAGGTGCGCAACGGGTCGGTGTGCGTCTTCCCGCCGTCCGGCGGTTTCTGGCGGTATTTCTCCGGTTTATGAGTGGGGGAGTGTTTTTGGTTCATTGGTTTGTTGGTTCATCAGTTCATCAGTTCATCGGTTCATCGGTTCGTTGGTTCATTGGTTTATTGGTTTGCGCGTTACAGGGTGAGCCATCCGCACGTCGCACCCCACCTTGCACCTCGCACGTCGCACCGTACCTCGCACGTCGCACGTCGCACGCCTCTACTCCACCAGCCTGCCCATCTTCTGCAACTCGCGGCGGGCGCTGTGGAGAAGATGCTCCATCGTCACCATGCCGCCGTTGGAGGCTGCCAGGTAGGCGGCGTTGAGGAGGATGTTGCGGATGTTCCCGCCGGCGATTTTGAAGCGCCGCGCCAGGAAAGCGGTATCTACATCGGGGGCGGTGGGCAGGGAGGGCGGCCACAAGGCCTCCCAGATGCGCTGCCGGTAGGTCTCGTCGGGGAAGGGGAAATCCACGGCGAAGTGCAGGCGGCGGGTGAAGGCCTCGTCCAGGTTGGCGCGCAGGTTGGTCGCCAGGATGGTCACGCCGGGGTAAGCCTCCATGCGCTGCAAGAGATAACTGATTTCGATGTTGGCGTAGCGGTCGTGGGCGTCGCGCACCTCGGAGCGTTTGCCGAACAGGGCATCGGCCTCGTCGAAGAACAAAATGGCGTTGCCGGCCTCCGCGGCGGTGAAAATGCGGCTCAAGTTCTTCTCCGTCTCGCCGATGTACTTGCTCACCACGCCCGAAAGGTCAATGCGGAACAAATCCAGCCCCAGGTCGGCGGCCAGCACCTCGGCGGCCATCGTCTTGCCGGTTCCCGGCGGCCCGGCGAACAGGATGGTGATGCCCGCGCTGGAGGCCAGTTTGCGCCCCAGTTTCCAGGTCTCCAGCACGATGGGGCGCGCCCGGACGGTGGCGGCAATCTCGCGCAGCAGGGCGGTCTGGTCGGGGGGGAGGACGATGTCCTCCCAGGCGTAGCGGGGCGCGATTTTCTGCGCCAGTCCCTCCAGCAGATTGCCGGTTTGCAGGCGGGCGGCGGCCTGGAGGCTCATCCCCTGGTCGCGGGCGGTGTGGACGGCATCCCGAATCTGGGCCGCGGTGAAGGCGAACTGGGCCGCCAGGAAGGAGATTTCCTCCCGCGGGGCGGGCGCGCTTGCCAGGAAGTGTTCCCACAGGCGGATGCGGGCGCGATAATCGGGGCGCGGCAGGCGCAGGGTGCGGAAGGGCCGCCGGGGGGGACGCTCCGCCGCGGGCCAGGGGGATGCGCCGGAGAAGACCACCGTGTCGGGATGCTCCCACACCAGGGGCAGGAACGCCCTTCGGGCGGGTGCGGCCTCCCCGGAAGGGGGCCAGCCCTTGAAGTGGAGCAGCGCACCCCAAAGGCGCGCATCCCGAAGGGCCTGCCGGGCCGCCTCGAATGGGGTCTGCTTCCCGGCGCGTGGGGCGGAGAAATCCAGGGTGAGGAGGGGGGCATCCAGACGCCGCGCCATCCAGTGGAGGGCGGATTCCAGCGCCAAATCATCTGCGCTTTGCAAGTGGAGGGGATGCCCCAGGACGGTTTCCAGCGCCTCTTCCCAGGGAGCGGTGAGGAGCGCATGGAGGGGAGCCTGCCCCGCCGGGTGGGGATACGGACAGGGCAGGCCGAGGAGGTAGTCGACCAGGCCGGAGGCGGGGGAGAACATCGCGGCCTGACCGTTTTCGCCGGGGATGGGGCGGAGAAGGCGATGGCGGAAGAGGGGCGCATCGGGACGCAACAGACGGCGCGCCGCGGGACGTT
>JANTFR010000213.1 GCA_024763355.1 Anaerolineales bacterium | reverse complement strand
ATCGTGCGGATTGACGAGCAACTGGGCTTGAAAAAGGAAAAATACCGCACGGCGGTTATCCTGCGCAGCGACGGCACCAGTCTCTACATCACCAAAGACCTGGCTCTTGCCAAGCGGAAGTTCGAGCAATACGGCGTAGACCGTTCCGTGTACGTGGTGGATAACCGCCAGAGTTTGCACTTCCAGCAGGTCTTCAAAATCCTGGAATTATGGGGTTTCGAGCAAGCCCCCAAGTGTTATCACCTGGCGTACGGCTTCGTCAGTCTGCCGGAAGGGGCGATGTCCTCCCGCAAGGGGCGCGTCGTACTCTTCAAGGAGGTGGCCGACGAGGCCCTCAACCGCATCCGCCGGGTGAGCGCCGAGAAGAATCCCGACTTGAGCGACGCGGAACGCGAGGAAGTCGCCCGCACGGTGGGGCTGGGGGCGATGGCCTACGCCATGCTCTCGGTGGACAACAACCGTGACATGGTCTTCGAGATGGACCGCGCTCTGAGTTACGACGGGCGCACCGGCCCTTACATCCAGAACGCCCACGTGCGCGCCAGCAGCATCCTGCGCAAAGCCGGGGAAATCCCCTCCCAGGCCGCTTTCGATTATCCCCTCAGCGACCACGAAGTCTCTCTGATTGACCAACTTTCCCGCTTCCCATCTCTCGTGCAGCAGGCCGCCGAGGAGTACCGCCCGATGGTGATGGCTGCTTACGCCTACGACCTGGCAACCGCTTTCCACGCCTTCTACCACGCCGTGCCGGTGCTGCAAAGCGAGGCCGCCGAGGTGCGGGCGGCGCGGCTGCGTTTGGTGGCGGCTGCCAAAACGGTGCTGGCGAATGCCCTGCGCCTGCTCGTGATGCACGCCCCGGATGTGATGTAAGGAGATGTTTAGGAAGGGATGCCCCCGGAATGTAACCGGATGCGGGGACAATCCGCCTTCGGAAGTTCTGCCGTCCCTGAAGTGCGTGCCGCCTGGATGCAGGCTTCCATCTCCCGCCGGAGTTGCCCCACGGCAATGCCCGCGACGACTTCTGGCCACGGTTCCAGCCATTTGAGAGAGCGCCGGTAAACCTTCAACGCCCCGCGCAAATTGCCCCGCTCCAGATGCAGACAGACCACCGCGGCCTGCAACAGGCCGCGGTACAGATTCCGGATGGGAACCGGCGACTCCAGCCAGGCCTCCTCCAGGGCCTCATGGGCCTCGAAAAACGCCCCGGCGTTGAACAGGCGGATTCCCTCGCGGGCCAGAGGGTGCAGGTTCTCATCCATCGGCGTCTTTCTCCGGGACGGGCAATCTTTCCAGCCAGGTTTCCGTCTCGGCGGGGGTGCGGAGACGGACCACCCTGAGATGGGCATACTCCGGCAGCGCCAGCAAGCGCGAATACTCCCGTTTGCGCCGCCCGTAGGACTTGAAGTACCACACCAGGAGGGATTCATCCGACCAGAACTTCAGGTGCCACCAGAAACGCTCTCGGTTGCCGTTCCAGAGTTCCTCGCGGCGCACAGCCCGGCGCACCGTGCGCACCGTCAGCCGCCGTAGCCCCACCAGAAAGGGATAATCCAGCCAGATGACGGCCTGTGCCCGCGGCCAGACGATATCGCGCACCCGGCTGTAATTGCCCGCCACCGCCCAGGCCGGGGCGCGGGTGGCTGCCTCCACCCGCCGGCGGAAGACGGCCTCCTCGGCGGGCTGCCAGTTCGGCTCCCAGTGCAGGGCATCCAGTTCGATGAAATCCAGCCCCAGACGGCGGGAGAGACGCTCCGCCAGCGTGGACTTGCCGAAGCCGCTTGTGCCGACAACCACCAGACGGCGGTAAGGAAAAGGGTTCATGGAAAGAATTATCTCCTGTGTGGCTAAGGTGACAGTCACTTCCAAAGTGACTGTCACCTTACTGCGACAAATCACATCTGGAGCGCGGCATGTGGGGGCAACTGCTTGCAGTTGCCCTGCAAATGACTGATTATCGAAAAGCCCTGCACTTCCAAAGTGACTGCCACCTTACTCAAAAAAACAGGTATAATTAGATAATCTTCTAACACAAGGAAAATCCTATGTCAACCTGCCAACGCCCTCAGGACGAGAATTTTAACGAATTGGACATCTTCTTTCAAGACCCCAACATCGAGCGGCTGCCCCCGGAAGAAGTCCGCATTGAATCTTTCGAAATGACCCCCTGGCCGGATGGCCGTCCGGCGGTCAAGGTTTCCGTGCGGGTTACACCCTTCCAAAAGCGGCCCTCGGCGGAAATCCAGATTACCAACCCGGAAGGCGAGACCGTCGCCGAATCCAGCATCTTCGGAGCGATGGGGCCGAAGAGCGAAATCAACATGCACCTGCGCGGCCACGTCACGCCGGGGGAATACACCGCCCGCTGCACCCTGTTTTACGAGCGCTATCCGGAGGGGGAGAAACCCGCTCCCGGAGACCCCTACGTGCCCCCGGAAATCATGGTTGTAGATGAGGCCAGGACCACGTTTCATCTATGAGAACCTTGTTGCGCCTGCGCATCTTCCTGCGCCCCTATGCCCGCCAGATTTTGCTGGCCGTTGTGTGCCTCTTGGGTGTGACGGGCCTCAGCCTGGTCGTGCCGGACATCATCCGCCGGGTGATTGACGAGGGGCTGGCGCAAGGCGATATGGACATGATTCGCCGGGCTGCCCTGCTCATTCTGGGCATCGGCGTCCTCAGCGCGGCCTTCTCCGGCGGACAGCGTTACCTGAGCGAGTGGATTGCGGCGCATATCGGCTACGACCTGCGCAACCGCATGTACGACCACATCCAGCGCCTCTCCTTCTCTTATCACGACCGGGCGCAGGCGGGGCAACTCATCAGCCGCAGCATCGAAGACGTGCGCTCCATCGAGCGCTTCATGGGCTACGGCCTCATCGAACTGGCGCGTCTGAGCGTCCTGCTCATCGGGGTGGTGACGTTGCTCTTCGTGCAAAACGCCCGCCTGGCGGGGATTGCCCTGCTGCCCCTCATTCCCCTGGTCACCATGACGGTCTGGTTTGGCAGCATCATCAGCCGCTATTTTCTGGAAGTAGACAACAATCTAGGGGAACTCTCCTCCCGCCTGCAAGAGAACGCTACCGGCGCGCAGGTGGTGCGCGCTTTTGCCCGCGAACCCTACGAAATCGCCCGCTTCGACGCCGCCAACCGCGCCCTGTACCGCGCCCGAGTCACCGTCATCGGCCAGTGGTCGCGGGTCATGCCCACCACCCGCCTCCTGGCCGTCCTGGGGACGGTGCTCATCCTGTGGTTCGGCGGTTCGATGGTGTTGCGCGGCGAGATGACCGTCGGCGAAGTGGTGGCCTTCAACAGTTACATGGTCATGCTGGCGATGCCCGCCCGCCAACTCGTCTGGCTGGTTAACCTGGGAGGGGAAGCGGTAGCCGGGATTCAGCGTGTTTTCGAGATTTTGGATACCCCCAGGGATATCGAATCCCCTCCGGATGCGGTGCGTCTGCCCCCTCTTTCGGGGCGGGTAGCCTTCCGGGATGTTTCCTTCCATTACGAGGGGAACCGCATCCCCGCTTTGCAGGACATCTCCCTGGAAATCGCTCCCAACCAGATTGTCGCTCTGATTGGCACGACCGGCTCCGGGAAGACGACCCTCATCAATCTCATCCCGCGCTTCTACGATGTCAGCGCCGGGACCGTGCTGGTGGACGACTACGACGTGCGCCGGGTGGATTTGGCCTCCCTGCGGCGGCAAATTGGCATCGTCCTCCAGACTTCCCTCCTGTTTTCGGATACGGTGCGCGCCAACATCGCTTTTGGCCGCCCCGATGCCTCGCCAGAGGAAGTGGAAGCCGCAGCGCGGGCCGCTCAGGCGCACGA
>JANTFR010000212.1 GCA_024763355.1 Anaerolineales bacterium | reverse complement strand
CTTCTTTTTCCGGCAGGCTCCGCTTGTGTTCCTGTCACTCTTCAATTGTCAAGGTGCCTCAGACAAAGCCGCCGATACCCGCTCCGCAAGTATCGGCCCGCCAGACCTGCCAGGCTCCCCCTCCCAGCCCCGGTCTCTGGTCGCTTCATCTCTCTTTGCTCTTGTTATCCGTTTGCCCTGCCTCGCAGAGCGAAACTTCGCTGTACGGCTGTTTGTCTCTACCGCACGAAGGCGAATTATATGCATTCCGCGGCTTTTGTCAAGGGAATTGCGCGGGCAATTTTTGGGAATCTGCCAAATAGCCGCCAACGCCCGCCTGCGGGTCATTCATCCATCCGCTGCCGCCCCAACAAGGCCCGCAAAAGCGTGTTTTGGTCGGCGTATTCCAGGTCTCCGCCTACGGGCAGGCCGCGCGCCAGCCGCGTGACGCGCACGTCGCTCCCCTCCAACTGCCGCTGAATGTACATCGCCGTGGCATCCCCCTCCATACTGGGATTGGTCGCCAGGATGACTTCGCTCACCTCACCTTCGGCCAGGCGGGCGAATAACTCCCGCAGTTTCAAATCGTCCGGCCCGATGCCCTCGATGGGCGAAAGCGCCCCGTGGAGCACGTGGTACACCCCCTCGTAAACTCCCGTGCGCTCGATAGCAATCGCGTCCAGCGGCGATTCGACCACACAAATCACGTCCTGCCGCCGCGTCTCGTTGGCGCACACTTCGCACAGGGACTGCCCCGCAGCGGTGATGTTGAAGCAGCGCTCGCAATAGGCAATCCCCGACTTCAAAGCGGCGAGGGCCTCCGCCAAATCCCGCGAGATGTCTTCGGGGGCGTCCAGCAGGTAGAACGTCAGGCGGGAGGCCGTCTTCGGCCCAATCCCCGGCAAACGCGAAAAGGCATCTATCAGGTTCTGTATCGGAGCAGGGAGCAGCATAATCTAGAACGGCAGCCCGCCGGCCAGCGGCCCCAGGCGCTCCTCCGTCAGCGTGCGGGTAGCATCCAGCGCCTTGTTGACCGCCGTTAGAACCAGGTCTTGCAGCATTTCCACGTCGGCGTCTTCCATCAGAGCGGGGTCTATTTCCACACTGACGCATTTCTGCCCGCCGGTCATCACCACCTTGACCGCTCCGCCCCCGGCGGTGGCTTCCACCGTCTCTTCTTCCAGTTTTTCCTGCGCCTCGGCCAACTGCGCCTGGAGACGCTGCAACTGCTGCATCATGCCTCCCTGCCCGCCGGGAAACCCGCCCCCCCTGCGCTGAAAACTCTTTTTCTTAGCCATCACACTTCACCTCCTCACTTGCCAACTTGCCACTTGCACACTTTCCAACTTGCCATTTTCACACTTGCCCACTTCCCTCACTGCATATCCACAACTTCCCCGCCCAGGTCGCGCACCGCCGTGGCTACCATACCGTCGCTGTTCACGCCGGGCGGCAACTGCTTGCGGGTAGATGCCGAGACGACGCACTCCACCCGCAGCTTCTCTCCCGTCAACGCCCAAAGCGCCTTCTCCGCCACGTGGAGATATTCCGGGTCGGCCATCCGCTCTCGCAACAAATCGCTGGGATACCCAATCACCAACACGTCCCCTTTCAGTTTCAGGGCTTTCCCGGAATTCAACAAACCCGAAACCGGACTTGCCACGGGCGAATCCACTTCGAGCGCCAATTTTACCAAACGCTTCCACTGGGAAACGATTTGATGGAACAGCCGCCCCTGAGGGGATGCCGCTTCCGAAGGGGGCGCGGTCTCTCGAGGGGGTTGCGCGGGGGCGGCCTCCTTTTGAGGGAGCGCAGCCTCTCCGGGGGTTACGCGCCCCTCGGAAGGGCGTGCCGACCCCTCCTTCCGAGCGGGCGGAGACTCCTGAGGGAGAGATTCCCCTCCAAAAGCGTTCAGTGCCTCCAGGAAGGCCATTTCCAGGGGCAGAGCAGGCTGCCAGGCGGTACGCATCTCGCTGGCAGCCCCGTTGAAGGCGCGTATCACCTGCAACAGGGCGGGGCGGCTGCATTGGGCGGCGTGCTGCGCCATCTGGACGCGCTGCTGGGCGGGGACATCCACTTGCGCGGCGTTGCCCCATTGCACCAGCAGGACACCACGCAGGTATTCCACCACCTGGCGGGCGAACTGGCGGGGGTCGCTGCCGCTATCCAGGGCGCGGTGGATATGTTCCAGCCCTGCCCCGGCTTCGCCGTTGAGGAGCGCATCGACCACGTCCACCACGGCCTGATTGTCCGCCGTGCCCAGGACAGATTGGGCAGTCTCCAGCGTCACCTCGCCGCCGGTAGATGCCAGTTGGTCGAGCAGGGAAATGGCGTCCCGCAGGCAGCCGGTGGATTGCCGCGTCACCAGCGCCAGGGCCTCCGGCGTCACGTGCAAATCTTCGGCCTGCACCATTTTCTCCAGGTAAGCCGCCATCTCCTGGTGCGGAATGCGCCGGAATTCGTGACGCTGGCAACGCGAGAGCACCGTAGCCGGGATTTTGTGAATTTCGGTGGTCGCCAGGATGAAGATGGCGTGCGGCGGCGGCTCCTCCAGCGTCTTGAGCAGGGCGTTGAAGGCCGCCGTGGAGAGCATGTGCACTTCGTCGATGATGTAAACCTTGTACCTGCCCTGGCTGGGCGCAAAGTTGATTTTTTCGCGCAGGGCGCGCACATCGTCCACGCTGGTGTTGGAGGCGGCGTCAATCTCGATGAGGTCGAGAAAACGGCCCTCATTGACCGCTATGCAGTGCTCGCAGGCATCGCAGGGACGCTGGGCAGGGTCTTCGTGCAGGCAGTTGACCGCCTTCGCCAGCAGGCGCGCCGTGGTGGTCTTGCCCGTGCCGCGCGGCCCGGCGAACAGATAGGCGTGCGCCACGCGCTCCGCCGCTACTGCATTCCGCAGCGTCTGGATGATGTGCTGCTGCCCGACGACTTCTTCCCATCGCCGGGGACGCCATTTGAGGTACAAAGCCTGGGTCATAAGGGTCTTCTCTCCAACGGAGGCCTACTCGAGACCTACTCGAGACCTCACAGGTCTTGCAGACCTGTGAGGTCTGCCTGGTGTCTGCCGTTTTTACGGGATGGAATACTCCGAACGCGGCACGGCATCCGGGGAAACCAGCGTCACCGTCTCGCCGGAGGCCCACAAGGGAGCGTCGCGCCCCCAGTATAAATCCACCACGGTATCTGTGCCGGGAGCGGTATGCACCCGCACTGCGCCGCCGCCGTGCAGTATCAGGGCGGGAAAAACGTATTCCGCGCCCTCCTGCGCACGCAGTTGCCAGCCCAGGAGGGAGATTTCTCCCGTTCCATCGTACTGCACCTGTACGTACTCGCTGGATAAATCTCCCGCCCCTACCACGGCGGCAATCCGCAGGGCATCCGGGTCGCCGGCGGGCGTCGGGGAAACATCCACCAGCGGGGCAGGAGTAGGAGTGACCGGCACGAAAAGCGTCTGTCCCACGCCGAGGGCCTCGGAGGCGCTCAGGTCGTTGGCAGCACGCAGGGCATCTACGGTGGTGTCGTACAGCGCGGCGATGCTCCCCAGGCTGTCTCCCGGCTGCACCTGATAGGGCACAAGCACGCGGGTATCGTCGGGCGCTTGCGCCGGAACGGTCTCGCCGGCGGGCAAAGCCGTTGCGGGCGGCTCCGCGACCTGCTCAGGCCAGAAGTAACGCTGCCAGGCCCACAACACTGCCGTGGTGGTCAATGCCGAGATGGTCACGTTCAATAAAAGGTAGGCCAGGAGGCGCTTGCGGGAAGTCATAGGGAGGGTTTTGGGTATAATCGTGAGATGTTGCAAGTATACTACACCCGGTTGACAATCCTTGCGGGCGAAGGACATTCAGGAAATGCCCGGCGCCCCCCAATCCCATG
>JANTFR010000211.1 GCA_024763355.1 Anaerolineales bacterium | reverse complement strand
CGGGCGGGGCGCCGGCGCTGTTCATCAAACTGGGCTGGGCGCGGGAAGCCGGGCAGGGTATCCATGTCCCGTAAAGCAAGGCTCTGCCTTGCGTAACCCACAAGCAAAAAGCCGCCCCTGAGGGAGCGGCTTTTTTGTTTTCGACGATGCCCGGCACTATCGGGGGTCTACTCTTTTTCCTGTTCCTTCTTGCGGGCTTCGATGACTTCCTGCGCAATATGGGTCGGCACGCGCTCATAGTGGGAAAATTCCATCGTGAAGACGCCGCGCCCGCCAGTGATAGAGCGCAAATCGGTGGTATAGCGCTGAATTTCGGCCAGCGGCACCTGCGCCGTAATCACGGAACGGCCTTTTTCGCTGTCCATGCCCTGGACGCGGGCCCGGCGGCTGTTCAGGTCGCCCAGCACGTCGCCCATGTTTTCTTCGGGCACCACGATACGCAGGTTGTAAATTGGCTCCATCAACACCGGGCCGGCCTCCCGAAAGGCAGCCTTGAAGGCTTCGCGAGAGGCCACCTCGAAGGCTACCGGCTTGGAATCGACGGGATGTTCCTTACCGTCGTAGACTGCCGCCTTGACGTTGACCACCGGATACCCGGCGATGACGCCCGTCTTCATCACGTTACGGATGCCCTTCTCGATGGAAGGTTGGAAACTGGAGGACACTGCCCCGCCGAAGACCTCCCAGGAAAATTCATAATCGCTGTCGGGGTTCGGCTCCAGGCGCATATGAACTTCTGCGAACTGCCCCGCCCCGCCGGTCTGTTTCTTGTGGCGGTACTGCGCCGACGCCTTGCGGGTAATCGTCTCCTGATAAGGAACTTTGGGAACGTCCACGGTAAGCGAAGTCTGGAACTTCTTTTCCGCCTTGCGGATGGCGACATCAATGTGCTGGCCGCCCATGCCCTGCAAGATGGTCTGATTGGTGCTGGGTTCCTGATACCAGGAGAGGGTCATATCCTCCTCGCACAGGCGGGTGAGGGTGGGAGAAATCTTGGCCGAATCGGACTGCGTCTTGGGGAAAACGGCCACGCGGTAAAGCGCGTTGGGATATTCGGGCACCGGCAGGGTAAGGGGATGAGTCTTGTCACAAAGGGTATCGCCGGTAGCCGTTTCACTCAACTTGGGCACGGAGGCAATATCCCCGGCGTGGATGGTCTTTACAGAAATCTGCTCTTTGCCGCGCATCACACTGACCGTGCCAAAGCGTTCTTCCACGCTCTTCTTCTGATTCCACAGGCGGCTATCGGAAGTGACCACCCCGGAATACACCCGGAAGTAGGTAATCTTCCCCACAAAGGGGTCGGCGGTTGTCTTCCAGACGTACACCGCTAGCGGGCCACTATCGGAGGCGGGCAATTCTTCCTCGCCGTTGACACCCTGCGCCGTAGCAGGGGGACGGTCTGCGGGGGAAGGCGCCAGGGCGGAAAACACATCCAGCAAGGAGGCAATCCCAATCTCGGCAGCCGCGGCAGAGACCAGCACGGGATGGTACACCCCGCTCCACACTGCGCCTTTCAGGCCGTTCAGGATTTCCTCGGGGGTGAGTTCTTCACCCTCCAGATACTTCATCAAGAGTTCATCGTCGCCTTCCGCGGCAGCCTCAATAAGTTCCATCCGGGCTTCTTCGGCGGCATCGGCAAATTCGGCGGGGATATCCACCATTTCCTTGCCATTGCCTTTGTAAGCCTTCATACTCAACAGGTCAATCACGCCCTGAAAAGCGGATTGCTCTCCCCAGGGGAGTTGCAGCACCAGCGGGCGGGCCTCTGGCAGGTCTTTGATAGCGGTCAGCGCCTTCTGGAAGTTGGCGTTGTCACGGTCCATCTTGTTGATGACAAAGAACCGCGGCAGGTCAAATTCGGCGGCGTAATTCCAGGCCACTTCGGTGCCCACTTCCACCCCGGCGACGGCATCCACCACAGTCACTGCGCTGTCGGCTACCCGCAAGGCAGAAATCACCTCGCCGATGAAATCCGTATAACCAGGAGTATCCAGAAAATTCAACTTGACATTCTTGTACTCCACCGGAATCACCGCCGTGGAAAGAGAAATCCCGCGGCGAATTTCCTCTTCCTCGAAATCGGAGACGGTGGTGCCGTCGTTAATGCTGCCCAGGCGTGTGGTAGCCCCGGTAAAATGCAAGAAAGCCTCGCACAGCATAGTTTTGCCGGCGCTGCTGTGCGAAATCAAGGCGATGTTGCGAATGAATTCTGTTGTATACTCTTTCATGTATCTGCAACCCTTCCTGAAGAACTATGAAATTTCCGCTGCCTCTCGGTTTGAAGACCGCGGACGGTCCGGTAAACGCTTCCTGTTACACAAAAAGCCGCACCCCAAGGCGTGCGGATAAGGACAAAAAAGACGCGGACATGATTTTACGTGAAGTTGCCTCTCTTGTCAAAGTATCATTTGTCACCCTGCGCGCCCGGTGGCGCTACATGCTGCGCTATCGGAGGGGCAAGACGCCCTGGGATACCGGCATCTCTCCGCCGGAATTGCTGGATTACCTTGCGAGGCACGCAGCGGGGCGCGCCCTGGAGATGGGCTGCGGCACCGGCACCAACGCCATTACCCTGGCCCAACACGGCTGGGAAGTGCACGCCATAGATTTTTCATCCGCCGCCATCCGCACCGCGCGCCGCAAAGCCCGCCGTGCCGGCGTGCAGGTCGCTTTCTACTGCCGCAGCGTTACCAAAACCGATGACCTCCCCGTCCCCTTCGACCTGATTCTCGACATCGGCTGCTACCACGGGCTGCACCCCGCCTTGCAGGCCCAATACGCTGCCAACCTGGAGCGGCTGCTGGCCCCCGGCGGCACGCTGCTGATGTACGCCCATCTGCGGTATCCGGGCATGCCCCGCCGCTACGGGCTGGACGAGGAGGGATTGCGCCTGCTCCAACAGCACGTCCGTCTGGTGCAGCGTGTCGAAGGCAACGGACGCCGCGACCACCCTTCCGCCTGGCTGACCATGCAAAAAGAAGGAAGCGAAGCGCCGAGACCGGAGGTTCAAATCGCCCCGGAAAGATGATGCGTATTCCCGCCCCCGCCTTCATTCCAGAGCGCGGTGGTAAAATATCGCCTCCTTTTCTCTTTCCCCCTTTTCCCATCTCATGCCTTTAGACCAAATTCTCTCCCTCATTAATCTCATTCTTGCTCTGCTCACCTTGCTCATCGTGTTGTGGTTCTGGTGGCAGCAGCGGCACGCCGGCATTGGCAGAGGCTGGCGGCTGCTCGTTTTTGCTTTGATATTGTTCGCCCTCGGACAGACTGCCAGTCTAATAGCAGACCAGAATCCCAATTCCCCCTTCGCCCAGATAGGGGTAGCGGTCAGCGTGCTGTACATGGGCGTCTTTCTGGCAGCCCTCTACCGCCTGTTCGAGGATGTCATCAATGCCCAGCAACACAATCTCAGTCAAGCGCAAGAAATCATCCATTTACAAAACGAAAGCATGCAGCGTGCTCAGGAAGCCGAAACCTTGATTCAGATTGCCGAGAATCTGATTTCTTCGCTGGACCTGGAGACGGTGATGCGGGAATTGTGCTGTCACACCCGCGAGTTGCTCTGTGCCGACAGCGTTTCCGTGCGGCTGCCGCGTCCCACTCGCGATGGCTTCCGTTTCGCCGTAGATTTCGCTTCCGCCCTCAAGCAACGTCCCGACCGCCTCGACCCGCGCATTGACCGCCTCGCCTGGAGAGTGCTGCAAACCAACCGACCGGCGCTCATCCCCGATGCCCACCAGCACCCCATGTTCGGCCCGGAAAGCCCCGCCTGGATGGGCGCTCTGGCCCTTTACCCCCTGGCAGACGAGGCTGAGGCCATCGGAGTTCTGACGGCTGTTTTTGGGGAGCCGCGCACACTCACCGCCCGCGAACAGCG
>JANTFR010000210.1 GCA_024763355.1 Anaerolineales bacterium | reverse complement strand
GGGCTGTGGAAGTAGACTTCCGAGATTTTGCCGGTGTGATGCACGCCCGCTGTAGTTCTCGTCGGAAATCTCGGAAGTCTTTTTCTCCATTTGCATAATCTGCCCACATTTGGAATTTCTGATTTCAAAAGGAGTGAATCCAATGCGTACCCTGCGGCGTTTGTATCTTTACGGAATCTCCCTGGTCAGTTTGGAGATTGTCCTGTGGGGGCTGATTGGCCTGCTGCGGACGATGGTCTCCCGGCAGGCAGTGGGGGGGACGGAGCAACTGGCGCGAGCGCTGGCCCTCATCCTGGTGGGCGTGCCCGTCTTCGGGCTGCACTGGTATCTGGCCCAGCGCGGCGCGCAGAACGAACCGCAGGAGGAACGCTTTTCCCTTGTACGGGCCGTCTTCCTGTACCTCACTTTGCTGGTCTTGCTGATTCCGGCAGTGCAAAACACGCTGGCGATGATTGGGCGCGGCACGGCGCGGCTGTTCCATGTGCCGACCTACCGCGCCCTGCTGGATGGTTCCCAGACCTTCAGCGATAACCTGATTGCCATTCTTCTCAACGGAATCCTGGCGCTCTACTTCTTTAAAATCGTGCGGGAAGATTGGGATGCCTTCGTCCCTCCCGGCGTGTTGCCCGTCGTGCGCCGGATTTATCGCTACGTGTGGGTGCTTTATACCCTGGGGATGACCGTGATGGGCGTTCAGGAAATGTTGCGTTACCTGCTTGCGTTACCGGCCCGCACCGTGGGCGCGGATTCGCTCTCCAACGGTCTGGCCCTCCTGGTGGTGGGATTGCCGCTGTGGTACTACACCTGGGGGAACGTCCAGCGCAGTCTGACGGAGATGGCGGAACGCCGCTCCCTGCTGCGGGCGGGCGTGTTGTTCCTCCTGACCCTCCTGAGCCTCCTGATGACGCTGGGTGGGGCCGGCGCGGTGCTGGATATGCTCCTGCTGAGGCTGTTGGGCGGGTACGAGACGCTCACCGAACTCATCGGCGACCTCAGCGGCCCGCTCTCGATGGGAATCTCGATGGCGGTCGTGTGGGCCTATCACCAGCATTGGTTCCACCGTTCCCTGGCGGCTTTGGACGACTCCACCTGGCGGGAGGGGTTGGAGCGCACCTATGCCCTGTTGCTCTCCCTGGCGGGGCTGGCCGCGGCTGCCGGCGGGGTCTCCGTGCTGCTCTCTTTCCTCGTGGATTCCTCCGTGGGCGGCGTGCTGTGGGGGAGTGAACTGCGCGAGCGCCTGAGCGGGGGGCTTTCCTTCCTGGCGGTCGGTCTGCCGCTGTGGAATTCTGCCTGGCGGGGACAGCAAGCCCTGGCGCGGCGGGAGGACGAGACGGGCGCACGCGCCCGGCGCTCCCTGCTGCGCCGCGGCTATCTCTACCTGGTACTTTTCGTGAGCGTGATTGGGGGGATGGCCTCCGCCGTGCGCCTGCTCTTCGTCCTTCTCAACGCCGTTTTGGGGAGGAATTTTTCCGGATTTGGGCGCGATTTTCTGGATAGTCTGCAACTCCTGGTGGTTTTCGGCGTTTTGTTGGGATACCACTGGCGCGCCCTTCAAGAGGATGCCCGCCTGGAGAAGGCCTCCCTGGCCCGACAGTATGCCGCTTTCCCCGTCGGCGTGATGGGGGAAACGGGATTCGCCCAGGGGGTGGCGGAGGCTATCCACCGCCGCGCCCCCCAAATCCCGGTTACCCTCCTGCCCCCTTCAAATGCGGCACCACCCTCGGATGTGCGCCTCCTCATCTTGCCGCGTTCCCTCCTGCTGAGTGCTCCCGAGACGGCGCGCTCTGCCTGGGAAGCCTTCGACGGTCCCAAACTGGTGCTCCCGGATGAGACGCCGGGCTGGATTTGGGCGCTGGATGGCAAGGGTGCCGCGAAAATGGTGCAGAGATTGGCCGAGGGCGAATCTCCCGGCGGCGGGGCACGTCCTCTGTGGCAGACCGTTCTCTACGTCTTGCTCGCTTTGTTTGGATTGCAGGTTGCTATGGGTTTGTTCGGTGTGCTGCTTTCCTTCTTCACCGGATAGAGCGGGCATTGGCATGCGTTTTTGTCATCCAGCCTCGGAGAGTGTGAAGGAATGTCATTGACAGGGGGGAAGAAGGTGGATACAATATGACCAGGTGGTCATGTGACTGCCTGGTCATGTCTTTTTGAGGACCCATGCCAAAGGATACTTTTTTCAACCTGCCGGAAGATAAGCGTACGCAGGTGATTGAGGCAGCCCTGGACGAGTTCGCGGCCGTGCCCTATGCTCAGGCCAGCGTCAACCGCATTGTTGCGCGCGCCGGCATCTCCAAAGGCAGTTTCTATCAATACTTCCATAGCAAAGAAGACCTTTTCCTGTACCTGCTGGAGCGTATGGGAGAAGAAAAGATGACTTATCTGGCTCCGGCCTTTGCCCAGGCTGAGACAGTGGACTTCTTCACCTTGCTGCATGACCTTTACGCGGCTGGTTTGCGCTTTGGCATGGAAAACCCGCGTTACGCGGCCATTGGAGAGCATTTGCTGCGGGCCAGAAATACCCCGATTTACGAGCGTGTCTTGCGCGGCGGCGCCGCTACCACGCAGGCTTTCTTCCGCGATTTGCTGTACAAGGCGATTGAACGCGGTCAAGTGCGCTCGGACGTGGACCTTGACCTGATGAGTTACCTGATGGGTGAGTTGAACGCGCTCATCCTGACTTACCATACCGAACGCGTGGCTGCAACCTATGACGACCGCTTGCTGGCAACCGTGGACCGCTTCATTGATTTTTTGCGCCGCGGACTGGGCCCGACGTCTAACGCTTCCCATTCGTTACCTCAGAACAAGGAGAATAAGGCATGAGCATTATCGAAGTTTCCAACCTGACCAAGTATTACGGCAAGGCACGCGGCATCGTGGACGTGTCCTTTCAGGTGGAGGAGGGTGAGATTTTCGGCTTCATCGGCCCCAACGGGGCGGGGAAATCCACCACCATCCGCCTGCTGCTCTCGCTGATTTACCCCACCAGCGGGCGGGCGACCATTTTCGGTAAGGACTGTATCAAGTACGGGCCGGAAGTCCGCCAGCATATCGGTTACCTGCCTTCGGAGGTCTTCTATTACGAAGGCATGAAAGTGATTGACTTGCTGAAGTATTCCGCCAGTTTCTACCCCGGCGACCACACCGCCCGCCTGCACGACCTGGCCGAATACATGGAACTGGACCTCAACCGCAAAATTGACGAACTTTCCTACGGCAACAAGAAAAAGGTCGGGCTGGTGCAGGGTTTGCTGCACGCGCCGAAACTGGTCTTTCTGGATGAGCCGACTGCGGGGCTGGACCCCCTCATGCAGCGCAAGTTCTTCGACCTCGTCAAGCGTGAAAACCGGGAGCGCGGCATGACGGTCTTCTTCTCCTCGCACATCCTGGGAGAGGTGCAGCGGCTGTGTCACCGGGTGGCAATTATCCGCGAGGGGCGCATCGTGGAGATTTCCGACATCAAGACCTTGCAACAGAACAACTACAAGAAGGTGCGCGTCGAAGGGAATGGGCTGGACGCGACGGCCTTCGATTTCCCCGGCGTCACCAACCTGGAGCAGCAAAACGGGGCGTTGCGCTTCTTCTTCCGAGGCGACATCAATCGGGTGCTGCAAGCCCTGGCTGCCCAGCCGGTGGGCGATGTGACCATCGAGGAGCCGACCCTGGAAGAAATCTTCATGCACTATTACGAATAGAGGTCCGATGATGAGCAAAAATATCTACCTGCATGAATTGCGCATCCGCTGGCGCTCGGTGTTCACCTGGCTGGCCGGATTACTGGGGCTGCACCTGCTCTACCTGCCCTTTTTCCCGGCTTTTGCCGAGCAAGCCGAGATGATTAATCAGTTGATGAAGAATTTCCCGCCGGAGTTTCTGGCCGCTTTTGGTATGAACGGCGTGGACCTCTCAACGGTGCTGGGGTTCTACTCTTTTGTGTTTTCCGTTGTCCAATTGCTGCTCGCTATTCAGGCCGCCAACTATGGATTCGGGCTGCTCTCGGTGGAAGAGGCCGAATTGACCGCCGATTTCCTGATGAGCAAACCGGTCAGCCGGCAG
>JANTFR010000209.1 GCA_024763355.1 Anaerolineales bacterium | reverse complement strand
GAACCGACACCGCCGCTTGCAGGGTGCTTTGCGCCGCGCCAACCTGGATGCGCTGGCACTCAATCCCAGCCCCACCCTGACCTACCTAACCGGGATGCACTTTCACATCATGGAACGCCCCATCGTGGGCATCTTTCAGGCGGAGGGGCCGGTAGTTTTGATTTTACCCGAATTGGAAGCCCCAAAAACGGAGGGCGCGCCCTTTGAACTGCTCCCGTTTCCCTATGGGGAAGACCCCTCCCGCTGGGGGGAGGCCTTCCGCCGAGCAGCGCAGGCTGCCGCGCTGGACGGAAAGCGCGTTGGCGTGGAAAGCGTCCGCTTGCGCTATCTGGAACTGACCTACCTGCAAGAGGCCGCCCCGCAGGCCCGTTTTCTTGCCGCCCAGGAAGTAATAGCCGACCTCCGGATGGTCAAAGATTCCGCCGAGATTTTGGCTATGCGCAAAGCAGTCACTATTGCCCAGGATGCCTTGCGCGCCACCCTGCCCCTCATCCGCCTGGGGATGAGCGAAAAAGAACTGGCCTCGGAACTGGTACTCCAACTCTTGCGGCACGGCTCCGAACCGCAATTGCCGTTTTTCCCTCTCGTCGCCAGCGGGCCCAACAGCGCCAACCCCCACGCCGTCCCCACGGAGCGGCCTTTGCAGGCCGGCGAACTCCTCCTGATTGACTGGGGCGCCACCGTGGAAGGCTGTTACTCCGACTTGACGCGCACCTTCGCCCTCGGAGAACTGACAGACCCCGAATTACCCCGCATCGCCGAGGTGGTAGCCCAGGCCAACGCCGCCGGACGCGCCGCCGGACGCCCCGGCCTGGCCGCCGGCATGGTAGATACCGCCGCCCGCGGCGTGATTGCCGAGGCAGGCTACGGGGAATTTTTCATCCATCGCACCGGCCACGGTCTGGGAAGGGACACTCACGAACCGCCTTACATCTACGCCGAAAACACCCGTACCCTCGCCCCCGGCATGACCTTCACCGTCGAGCCGGGCATTTACTTGCCGGGCCGCGGCGGAGTACGCATCGAGGACGATGTGCTCGTCACCGCAGACGGCGCCGAAAGCCTCAGCGATTTGCCGCGCGAACTGAGGGTGCTGGAAGGTGGAGGATAGACCGTGGGGATGTGCGGTGTGCAGGAGACGACAGACGGCAGACAACAGACAACAGACAACAGACCACCCCCCACCTACCGAACCAATGAACCAATGCAACCAATGAACCGATGAACCAATGAACCACCTCATCCTCCCCACTGCCGAACCTTTTTTCTTCCCCGGCGACCCGCGCACTAAGGGGCACATCGGCTGTTTATTGAGCCACGGCTTCACCGGCACGCCCAAGGAGATGCGTCCCCTGGGGGAGGCCCTCAACCGCCTGGGATACACCGTGCTGGGCGTCCGCCTGGCAGGGCACGCCACCGAGCCGGACGATATGCGCCGCTCCACCTGGCGGCACTGGGCGGCCAGCGTGGAGGACGGCTACCACCTCCTGTGCGGGGTCACCGAGCAAGTCGTGGTGATGGGACTTTCCATGGGCGGTTCGCTGGCGCTCTACACCGCGGCGCGCTTCCCCGTGGCGGGCGTGGTGGCAATGGCTACCCCCCACCACCTGCCCCCCGACCCGCGGCTCAAAGTGCTCCCCCTGCTCAGTCTCCTGCGCCCCTACGACCCCAAAGGCCCGCCCCAATGGATGGACAAGGAGGCCCTCAAGGAACTGGTCACTTATCCGGTCACACCGACGCGTTCGTACATGGAACTCCACACCCTGCTGGAAAAGGTGCGGAGCGCTTTGCCGCGCATCACTGCCCCCGCCTTGCTGCTCTATTCGCGGCAAGACCCCGTCGTTCCGGCCTCCGGCGGACACATGGAAGGTATCGCCGCCGGCCTGCAAAACGCCGCCCGCGTCGAAAAGCACTGGCTGGAAGGCAGCGGACACATCCTCCCCGCCGACGCCCAACGGGAAACCGTCGCCGCTTTGGTGAGCGATTTTCTGGAGGAGATAGTCGGGTAGTCTAGTAGTCTAGTAGTCCGGTAGTTGCCTGGCTGGATGGTCGTCTGGTCGGGAATTGAGTAGCCCACAGCCTCGCAACCCCCTAACCCTGCAACTCCCCAACCTCCCCATGAGCCGAGACCTCATCCTCCTGGCCGCTGCCCTGTTCACCTGGGGCGTTGGCGACAGCATGTTCTTCCTCTTCCAGCCCCTCTACCTGCAAGACCTGGGGGCCGACCCGCAAATGATTGGCAACATCCTGGGCATGGTAGGCATCGCCATGACGGTTGCCCACCTCCCTGCCGGCTACGTCGCCGACCGCATCGGACGCCGCCCTCTGCTCTACGCCGCCTGGGGCCTCGGCCTGCTGGCGACCTGGGTCATGGCGCTGGCCCCCAACCTGCGCTGGTTCACCGTCGGGACGGTCATCTACGGGCTGACCAGTTTCGTGATGGTTCCTCTGTACAGTTACATCACCGCGGCGCGGGGCAAACTCTCCGTGGGACGCGCCATCACGCTGACCACGGCGGCCTTCAGTCTGGGTTCCATCATCGGGCCGGTAATTGGCGGCTGGATTGGGGATACCGTGGGGTTGCACCGCACCTTTCTGGTGGCGGCCTTCATTTTCATTATCTCCACCCTGATGGTGCTCGGAATCCGCGCCCAACCCGTGGAGGAGCCTGCCTCCCCCAAAGCGCGCGGCAACTGGAAGGCGGTACTGACCCCCAAATACACCCGCTACCTGCTGCTGGTCTTCCTGGTGATGTTCGTCATGTACCTGCCTCAGCCCCTCTCCCAAAACTTCTTGCAAGATGTCCACCACCTGGGACGCGCCCAAATCGGCGGCATCATCTCCATGCGGAACCTGGGCGTGGTCGTCTTCAACCTCCTGCTGGGACAACTCAACGCCCGCCTGGGCTTCCTGCTGGCGCAGGGGGCAATGGCCCTCTTCGGGCTGACCATCTGGCAGGGGACGGGGATGCCCTGGTTCATGCTGGCTTACTTCTTGATGGGCAGTTACCAGACAGCGCGCACCCTGGCGAGCGCCCAGGCGCGCTCCCTCGTGGAACAAAGCAACATGGGGATTGCCTACGGCTTCATCGAGACGGCAGCATCTCTTTCCATCATCATCGCCCCGCCGCTTGCCGGTTACCTCTACGCCCGCAACCCGGTCTGGATTTACCCCCTCAGTCTGGCCGCCATCGGCGTTGCCCTGCTGCTCACCATCTTCTTCTCGCCTATTCGCTCTGAGGAGGTGCTGTAATGCTGGAATCACTGGTACAGGCCGGGCTGGGCCTGGTGCTCGCCATGCAAAGTCTGGGGGAGGGGCTGCGCCCCATCATGCAATTTTTCACCTTTTTGGGGACGGAAGAGTTCATCATGCTGGGCATTCCGGTGGTGTACTGGTGCGTGGATGCCGCCCTGGGGCTGCGGTTAGGGTTGCTGATTATGCTCAGCGCCAGCCTGAATTTCACCGCAAAAGCGCTCCTGCACCTGCCGCGCCCCTACTGGGTCTCCATGCAAGTTCACACCTGGAGCACGGAAACCTCCTTCGGCGCGCCCTCCGGTCACGCCCAAAACGCGGTCGTGATTTGGAGCACCCTGGCCGCTCCGCTGCGTTCGCGCCTGGGATGGATACTGGCACTCCTCCTGATTTTCTTCATCAGCATCTCGCGCCTCTATTTGGGCGTGCACTTCCCCTTCGATACCCTGCTTGGATGGGCGCTCGGCCTGCTCATCCTGCTTTTGGGCTGGCTGCTGACCCCCTTGCCCGCCGCCTGGCATCGCCTTTCCCCCATCCGCCGCGCCCTCCTGGTGCTGGGACTCTCTATCCTGCTCGTCGTGGTCGGCTCCGGGAGCGTGATGCACACCGCCGCTACCTGGCACCTCCCCGCGGAGTGGCGGCAGACCCTGACACAGAACGCCTCCGCCGCGGATTGGGACCCCTTGAGCGTCAAGCCTTTTTTCAGCCTGAGTGGTGCTTTCCTGGGACTGGCCTGGGGCTGGATGTGGCTCTCCCGCCGCGGCGGCTTCGACGCCCGCGGCACAGCAGCGGAATACGCCGGGCGCTATCTTT
>JANTFR010000208.1 GCA_024763355.1 Anaerolineales bacterium | reverse complement strand
GCGTTTTTTTCGATGTTGCGCCACCAGGCGTAAGTAGCCCGCCGATATTCGCTCAACGAGCCGCTCAACAGCCGCACCCGGAAGGAGCGGGGGTTTTTCTGGATGTTCTGTAAACGGGCGATGAACTCCTCCCCCCACAAGGTACGCAGCCTGTCCAGGTCTTCCTCGGAAATGTCCAGCGCCTCCGCCAGGGCCGCGAAAGCCTCTGGTGAGGTGCGTACTTTTTCCCAGTTTATCCGGCTGGCCTCCTGCTGCAAGAGAACGTGCATCTTGTTCCACTCGACCTGGTAGGCCACCAGCACCGGAATCACGTCCTCGATGTCCGAGCGGCTGGCAATGAAGCAGGCCAGGGTCTCTTTTCCGTCGAAGAAGCAGCGTCTGCGCCGGGCTGGGGCAGACGTCAGTTGCCAATTCTCAACGTTTGGATAGCCGTGTTGAGCGAAGACGCGGGCGCTTTGCCCCAGCACGATGGACTGGACCTCGCCAATGCAGGGCGGCAGGCGCAGAAAACTGTAGATGAAGGCCGACATATCCGGGCGCGCCCGACGCGCTTCGGGGTGCAGCAGCGACCCCATCCCGGTGTGTACCTCCTCCAGCGTGCGAAGTTGCACCTCTGTGGTAGAACGCAGCAGGGAGTAAATTGTCCGCAGGTAGAGTTCGATTTCTTCGGATGCCGTGCTAGGGACTGTTCGCTCCATTGCTCACCGTCTCCTGCGCCGTCGCGGTTTCTGGGGCATATCCATGTCAAAGGGGTCTCCTTTGCCGCCTCCGCTGGCGCGGTAAATGAGGGAATAGACCAGCGTCAGCAGGGTGAACACCACTACAGAAAGTACGGCGGTGAACAGCAGGCGGGCGTAAAACAAAGGCACCCACCCGCCCCCAATGGAACTGTCTCCCAAGGGAATGAGCGGCATCTGTACAGCGCTGCGCAATTCAGGGGGGATGGATATCCCCTGCGCGGTCGCCATGTTCAGGGCGGGGCTGGATAAAGCCCACCCGACCAGGGGAATCAGCACTACCAGGATGCATCCGATGCCGTTCCAGATGGGGTGGATGTATGTGCGGGGGTCGGCGGTTTCAGGCCGCTTCATGGGACGCTCTCCTCTTGTTGCATGTGGGCGGCATCTTCCACCGCCTGCACGATTTTGTAGTACCCCGTGCAGCGGCACAGGTTACCCGTCAGGGCGGTCTGGATGTCCTGACGGCTGGGGTTGGGTTTTTCCTCCAGCAATTTGGCCGCCGACATCAGGAAGCCCGGCGTGCAATACCCGCACTGCACCGCCCCGTCGTGGACGAAAGCCTCCTGCACGGGATGCAGGCGCTCGGCGTGGGCCAGCCCCTCCACGGTGACGATTTCCGCGCCGTGCGCCCGCGGGGCCGGCACCAGACAACTCATCACCGCCGCCCCGTCGAGATACACGGTACATGCCCCGCATTCCCCCTCGCCGCAGCCTTCCTTGGGGCCCATCAACCCCGCCTCGTCTCGCAGGAGATGGAGCAAGGATTTTTCGTGCCCGCTGGTGAAGACGTACTCCCTGCCGTTGATGCGCGTCTTGATGGGCGTTGTCGCCTGGTGTGTGACCGCTGCTTGGAGTTGCCTGCCCTCCCCGGATGTATCCGCCCCTTGCAAGAGCACCGGCTCCTCCGGCACCCCGGAGTGTTCGCGGCGCCCCGCCAGAATCTCCAGCGCCCGGAAGACCAGCACGCGGGTCGTCTCCAGGCGGTAGGCCGCCGAAGCGCGCACATCGTCAATCGGTGTGGCGGCCTCACGGGCCAGGTCGGCGGCGGTGTTGGTGGTCTCCGGTGAGAGCGTGCGCCCCCGCAGATAGGCTTCTGCCTTGCGGGCGTGGATGATGGTTGGGGCTACTGCTCCCAGCGTGATGGCGGCCTGCTGGACGCGGTCTCCCTGCATGGTGAGCACCACGGCGGCGTTGACTACGGAGATTGCCTGCGCCCGCCGCAGCCCCAGTTTGAGAAAAACGCCCTTCTGGTCGGCGCGCAGGGCTGGGAAGGCGATGTCCACCAGCATTTCGTCCGGCTGCATCACCGTGCGGCGCACTCCCGTGTAGAACTCCCGCAGCGGGACGGTGCGTTCCCCGCGGACGGAGCGCAGCGTAAGGCGGGCATCCAGCGCCATCAGGGGGGTAATCGTATCGTTGGCGGGGGAGGCGGTAATCAGGTTGCCCGCTACCGTCCCTCGGTTGCGGATTTGGGGCGAACCGACCTCCCAGGCGGCCTCCGCCAGGGGAGCGGCGCGCTCCCGAATCAGGGCCGAACCGACACAGTGGTTGTGCGTCACCAGCGGGCCGAGGTGTATCACATCGTCCTCGTCCAGGGTGATGGCATCCAGCCCGGCGATGCGGCTGACATCAATCAGGATGTCCACGCCGGGGCGCTGGTGGCGTTCCAGTTCCAGCATCAGGTCGGTGCCGCCGGCGATGAGACGCGCCCGGCTTCCGTATCGCGAGAGAAGTTCCAGGGTTTCGTCTACGGTCGTTACGCTGTGGTAGGTCGTCCACATGGTACGTGCTCCTTGTAAGTAAAAAAAATAGTGGTTCTTTGATACTTTGCGTGGAAGGTTGTGTATCTGGGGGTGTTTTGCGGGCTTTGCCCGCAAAACACCCCCAGATTTTCCCATTACCTTGCAAAATCTCAGAGACCCAAAATAGTTCTATGCCGCGTTCATTGGCTTTCCGTCGCCGCCGCGTTGCAACATGACGATTTGCGCCATGATGCTGAGGGCAATCTCTTCGGGCGTTTCGGCTCCGATTTCCAGGCCCACCGGCGAGACGACGCGCTCCAACTGCGCTTCGGGCACGCCCGCTTCCAGGAGTTTCTTGCGGGTGGTGGCCCAGCGGCGGCGGGAGCCAATCACGCCGATGAAGGCCGCCGGAGTTTCCAGCAGGGCGGGCAGGGCGGCGGTATCCACGTCCACGCCGCGGGTGGTGAGCACCAGATACGTCCAGCGGTGGATGTTCACCTGGGCGGGCAGTTCTGCCGCTGGGATGGGGTAGTAACCGTCGGCATCGGGGATGAAATCGGGGCTGCAAAACTCCGGGCGGTCGTCGTTGACCAGGACGCGGAATCCCAGCCAGCGCGCCAGGTGCGCCACGGCCTTGCCGACGTGCCCGCTGCCGACCACAATCACGGTCGGCGGAGGGGTGATGGGTTCCACGAAGACCTCCATTTGCCCGCCGCACACGCCCACGTCGCCGCGCTGCGGGTCGACGAAACTGTAGGGGAGCAGGCGGGGGGAGCCGTCTTGCAGGGCCTCCAGGGCGGCCTGGATGACGCGCTGCTCCATCTCGCCCCCGCCGATGGTATCGTAAATCGAACCGTCCTCGAAGACAAGCATCTTGGCGCCAACGCGGCGCGGCGTGGAGCCGTGGCTGCGTACTACCGTGCAAACCGCCACAGGCTCGCCGCGCTCCTCGGCCTGCACCAGACGGGCGTAAAAACTCATCTCATGTCTCCAGCATACCCAGGATGGTGGGCAGGAGTTGCTTCTTGCGCGAGACCAGTCCCTCGGCCAACAGGGTTCCGTCGGGCTGGATGGGGTACGGTAAATCCTCCAGGGCGGAGGGGGCATTTTCCAGGAGCAAGCGGCTGGAACCGCGAACGACATCGGTCACCATCAGCATGGAGAAATCCAGCCCGCTGCTCTCCCGCAGGCGTTTCAGGGCTTCCTGCAAGGCTTCCCGGTGTTCGTCCAGTTGAATCAAATTGGTGACTTCCACCTGCGAGACGGAGAAACGCAGCCCGCGGCTTTCGTACATTTTCATGTCGGAGCGTACAATCTGGTCGGGGTCGCGGGTGGAGAGGCCCGCTCCGGCCTGCAATACCGCCTCCCCGAAGGAGCGCACGGACTCGCCGTGCAGGGGGCCGCCGCGCACGAAAGCCCAGCGCGCCAGCCGCTCGGCGGCCTCCTGGTCCCGCTTGGTGGCGGTAGGGGAATTCAGGATGAGGGTGTCGGAAAGGAGACCCGCCAGCAGGACGCCGGCCACTTCGGGAGGAGCCATCAGCCCGGCCTCCTCGATTTTCTCGGAGACCAGCGTGCTGGTGCTGCCGACCACATCCACCATGAAGCGGAT
>JANTFR010000207.1 GCA_024763355.1 Anaerolineales bacterium | reverse complement strand
CGGTAGCCTAACCCCCGGATAGTTTTCAGGTAACGGGGCTTGCGGGGCGTCTCTTCGATGGCCTGCCGCAGCCAACTGATGTGCACGTCGAGGGTGCGCGTGTCGCCTGTGTAAGTCGTCTCCCATACCTGGGCGAAGAGTTCTTCGCGTTTGAGGACTTTACCGGGATTTTGTAAAAAGACCTTCAGGAGACTGGCGAGGCGGGGGGTAAGGTGTGTGCGGCGTCCATTGCACTCCACTGTGTTGTGGTCTGTATCCAGACGAATAGGTCCGGCGGTGATGGTATCTCCGTTTTCGACGGGCAGGAGGCTGTTGATGCGGTTGAGTAGTTTACGGGTGGTGAAAGGCAGCAGCAGGGTTTCGTGCGCGACGGTGGTTCCGGGTGGCAGGGGAAACTCGGGGGAGAGAATCAGAAGCACGGGCACGCGGGGGAAGTGTTTTCGCAGCCGTTGACAGATGCCCTTCCCGTTAGAGCCGAGTGAGGCGGCGTTGACAACGACCGCGCCGGCAGCGTTCTTCTCCAGCCAGTTGAGAGCAGCCTGCCCGGTGGGGAGCACGGTAATGTCGAAGCGCTTCTTTCGCAGGCGGTTGACAAAATCCTGTGTTTTGATACGTTTTCCTTCAATCCACAAAATATGTTTGGACATAGGCGTGTACCTTGGTGATACCGCGATGTTGGTGAACATTTGAGCCGGTTGCATGGTACGGCAAAGTAAAGCGTTTCCCCCTTGGACGATTTCACGGGGTTTTTTGTACCGGGCAGGGAGAAGAAAGGAGCGGCACGTTCCTTCGTTTCCGTACCGTCTCCATTATACAGAAATTGTTAAAATTTTCCAATGGTATATTAGTACGATTTCTTAACGCTTCTGCAATGTGGAATGACAGGAGGCGGTTTCCTCTAGTTGTGGTATCATACAGATGTCGTCGAGTAGATAATTATCTAACGCTAATCTATGCGGGAGCCCCATGCAACTTGAGAAAACCTGGCCCAGCGCGTTGCGCGCTATGCGGCACTACAATTTTCGCCTGTTTTTCTTCGGGCAACTGGTCTCAGTTATCGGGACGTGGATGCAATCCACCGCCTTGCAATGGCTGGTTTACCGCATCACCGGTTCACAGACCAGCCTGGGACTGGTCACTTTTGCCAACTTCCTGCCCGTGTTGGTGCTCTCGCTCTTCATGGGGGTGGTGGTAGACCGCTTTCCGCGCCGCACATTGATTGTTTTTACCCAAACCTGGTTCATGCTCATGGCGGTTATTCTGGCCGCCCTCACCTGGTTGGGTATTGTGCGGTTCTGGCACATCCTGGCGCTTTCGCTGTTGCTGGGTATGGCGAATGCCCTGGATATGCCTGCCCGCCAGGCTTTCGTAGTCGAAATGGTGGACGGCGACAAGGGCGACATCATGAACGCCATTGGATTGAACTCCACGCTTTTCAATTTGGCGCGCATTATCGGCCCGGCCATCGGCGGGATGGTGGTCGCCCGCCTGGGGGAGGCCCCGGCTTTTGCTATCAACGCGGTGACTTTTCTGGCCGTCATCACTGCGCTGCTGTTGATGCGCTTGTCTTCACCCATTCTGACCGACCGGCGCACCGCTCCGCTGGACAACCTGAAAGGCGGTCTGCGCTACCTGGCCGGGGAGCGGGCAATCTTTGGGCTGGTGGCAATGGTGGCGCTCTTCAGTATGGTGGGCTTTGGGGCGCTTAACCTGCTACCCGTTTTTGCCAAAGACATTCTGAAAATCGGTGCAGAAGGGTTTGGCCGCATGCTTGCTATGCAGGGCGTGGGCGCGCTGACCGGGGCGCTTACGCTCATTCTGCTGGGTGACCGCCTGCCCAAAGGGCGCATGTTGTTGCTGGCTCGTGTTTTAATCGGCCCGGCCATCGCCGGCCTGGCACTCTCCCGCAATGTAACGCTCACCATGATATTGATGGTCATGGTTGGCTATTCTTTCATTGTGCAGTTGATTTTCACGAACACGCTCATCCAGATTCTCGTCCCCGACGACTTGCGCGGACGGGTGTTGAGTACCTACACCTGGGCGCTGGGGGGCTTCTATCCGCTCGGCTCTCTGTTGATGGGCTTCATCGGCGACCACATCGGAGCACCCAACGCCGCGCTGCTTTCCGCCGTTGCCTGCCTGGGGTTGGTGGTTTTCAACCTGCTCCGATTCCCTGAAATGCAGGGGTTGTAAAAAGGGGTGCTAACCGTCTGGCTTTTTGCAGGGCAAGGGTGATGTTCTGGGTAAAATAAGGATAATATACAACGCTTTTTTGTGACAGCGTTGCTCAAAAAAGGGAATATGGATGTAATATAATGATATGTTGTACGTTCATGATTGGAAACCCATTTCTAGTTACAAAAGGAGAAGACGCCATGTATTTGAAAGACAGAAGATTTACATTGATTACTTTGTTGCTTGTCCTGGCCTTTGTGCTGGGCGCTTGCGCTCCGAGCGCCACCCCTACGCCTGCACAGCCGGCTGAGACGGAAGCCCCTGCGCAGCCCACCGCGGCTCCTGCACAGCCCACCGCGGCCCCTGCCGAGCCAACTGAGGCTCCCCAGCCGACCGAAGCGCCGCCGGAACCGGTTACGATTCAGTTCTTCTACCCGGTCGCTGTGGATGCGCCCATTGCCGACATCATCAAGGGCTACATCGCCGATTTCGAGGCCGAGAATCCCAATATCACCGTGGAGCCGGTCTTCTCCGGTGGGTATGGAGATACGTATACCGCCATTATGACTGCCATTGATGGCGGCGCCGAGCCGCCTGCGATGGCAGTTTTGCTGGGGACTGCGCTCTACGACCTCATCAATGCGGATGCGATTGTTCCGCTGGATGCCTATCTTGACCAGATGCCGGACAAGGATGCTTACATCAGTGATTTCTTCCCCGCTTTTCTGGAGAACTCCACCTACGATGGCAAAATCTGGAGCCTCCCGTTTCAGCGTAGTGACGTAGTCATGTATTACAATGCCGACCTGTTCAAGGAAGCCGGTCTCGAACCTCCGAACTCGTGGCAGAGTTGGGCCGAGGCTGCCCAGGCTTTGACCGTCAAGGACGGTGATACCGTTACCCGCTGGGGCATTGAATATCCTTCCGGATGGCCTTACTGGCTCTTCCAGCCTCTGGCGATTGGCAGCGGTCAAAACATCGTCGGCGAGAGTGATACTGAGGTGTATTTCGACAACCCCGATGTCATCGAGGCCGTCCAGTTCTACATCGACCTCTCCCATCAATATGGCGCTATGCCTGAGGGCGTGCAATCCGTTTGGGGACAGGCGCCCACCGATTTCGCCAGCGGTCAGACGGCCATGATTGTCCACTCCTCCGGCAGTCTGAGCGGTATCCTCAAGCAGGCCGATTTTGAGGTCGGCGTGATGCCCATTCCGGGGCAGGAACCTGATACCTACGCCAGCGTTCCCGGCGGCGGGAATCTCTACATCTTCAAAGGCGCTCCGCAGGAAAAGCAGGATGCCGCCTGGAAATTCATCGAATTCCTCACCCGGCCGGAATATGCAGCGGATTTCAGCATTCAGACGGGCTACGTGGCCTCCCGCCAGAGCGCCTATGAGACCGATGCGATGAAATCGTATGTGTCCGAGGTTCCCCAGGCGCTCTCTACGCGAGATGCCCTGCAATACGCGGGCCGCGAACTCTCCGTTCAAAATCTGGGCGAAGTGCGTAACATCTTCCACAACTACTTGCAGAAGGCCTATAACGGGGAGATGACTCCGGAAGAGGCCATGGCTGCCGCTCAGCAAGAAGCAGACGCCGCTTTGGCAGACTTTCGTTAGTGTGCAGTCTCGTACGCGGGGGCACGCCTGGCGTGCCCCCGCCTTTTTTGTAATCCGCGAGGCGGCAGTTGGAGGCCGTCTCCACCCGAAGAACGGCGAAACCCCAACCACTGCAAGGGAGAGTTGCATGACCCTCTCGTTTCGCTCCCGGCATAGACAACCCCGGTGGCTGCCTTACCTGTTGGTGCTTCCCACCTTTGTCTTTGTCGCCATGTTTACCATCTGGCCGACGTTGAATGCGTTGTTTCTCTCTTTCTACAAGCAGCGTCTCAATGTCGCCCGTTTTCGCCAGCCGACTTATGT
>JANTFR010000206.1 GCA_024763355.1 Anaerolineales bacterium | reverse complement strand
TGCGGGTGCGGGTTACCAGCGAGAGCATGTCCCCGTGGATACACGCCGGTGATGCGGTGCGCGTCCAGCCCTGCCTCCCGGAGGAAGCCCGCCCCGGCGACGTGCTGGTCGTGCATCACGAGAACACATGGGTCACCCACCGGCTGGTGCGCCGCGCCCCGCAGGGCTGGGTGCTAAAAGGAGACGCCAGCCCGCGGGCGGACGCTCCCCTCGCCGCCCAATCCATCGTGGGACGCGTCACCGGCTTGTGGCGGGAGGGCGCCTTGCAAGACTGGCACCGCCCTCCCTGGCGGGAGGTGCAGCGCCGGGCCGCCCGCTGGGCCTCCTGGCACGCCCGATTGTGCCTCCCCCTGGAAAGCGGCCTGCTGCCCCCTCCCTTCGCCAGTGTCTCGCTGCGCCTGCTGAACGGCTTCTTCCGGCTGGGGCACGTCTGTCTGCACCGCCTTTTCGCTGCACAGGCAGGCAAAGTCCCCCTGCCAGAGGATGAAAAGAAACCGTAACCTAAGGAGTACGCAGCCTATGCCAACCCCTGCATCTGCCCTGACCCTCACCAGCACCCCCCGCCCCCTGGAGGAAGTCGTCGAACAAAGCGCCCAAGACGAGTTGGTGCTGGTATTGCCTCGGAAAGGTAAGGTCAAGGTGCTCAACCCCGTCGGAGCCTTCGTCTGGAAACGCATGGACGGAAACCGCACCCTGCAAACCATCGCCGAAATGCTCTCCCAGGAATACGAAGTTACCCCCGCCCAGGCCGCCCAGGACGTGCTGGATTTCGCCGCCTCCCTGCTGGAACGCGGCCTGATTACGGTGGCGGAATGAGGAATGCAGAATGCAAAATGCAGAAGGCAGAAGGCTGAAGGCTGAAGGCTAAATGCTGAAGGCTGAAGGCTGAATGCTGAACGCTGAACACAAAACGCCCCCACCTGCACACTTCCTCACCACTTTTCCACTTGCAAACTTTCAAACTCCCCCTCCTCCTGCTCGTGCTGGCCGCCGCCCTGACGACGGTCTCGGTAGCGCGCGCCAATGTCACCCTGGTCAGTTTTACGGCTGCTCCGGGGGACGGCGAAGTGGACCTCAATTGGGAGACAGCCACCGAAATTGACACCGCCGGATTTTTCGTCCGGCGCAGCGAAACGGAGAACGGCGAGTTTGCCCGCGTCAGCGACTTCATCCCCGCTGAAGGGGATGGCTTAACCGGGGCGACCTACGAATACGTGGACGAGGGACTGACCAACGGGATGACCTACTTCTATCAACTGGAGGCCATTGACTACGACCAATCGGTAGAGTTCTTCGGTCCCATCAGCGCTACGCTGACCGGAGGGGCCGCGACGCTTACCCCAACCATCACCCCGACGGATACCGCCACCCCCGAAGAAACCCCCACGGTTACCAGCACCCCCAAAAAAACAAAAACCCCCACCCGCACGCCAACGCGCACCCGCGTCCCGACAAAGACCCCCACGCCGCGCCCTCACTACACCCCCACTCCTACCTTCACCGCCAGTCCCATACCCAGCCCTACAAGCACCCCCACGCGGGAATTCTTCAGCCCCCCCAGCCCCACGCTGCCCGGCACATTGGCGGGAGGGGCCTACCCCGCCCCCGCCGCAAGCCCCACCGCAACGCTGACGGACACCATCCGGCAGACACCCGCGCCGACCGCTTCCCCGTCCCAGGCTCCCGCCCCGGAAGGGCAATCTGCCCCCGATTGGGCAAGCGCGCGGGGGCTGGCGCTCGGCCTGGTCGCTCTCCTGTGGCTCCTCCTGGCCGCCTGGATGGCGTATTTCGTGTTCAAGGTGGGGGACAAGTGAGAGAGAACCTATCCGAAAATTCCGTATAGGGATGTCACTGCGAGGCGGCATAACCGCCGCCTGCCCTGAGCCTGCCGAAGGGAAACAGTCTCCTGAGCGGTCTGAAGGGGATTGTTCGCCCCTTCAGGGCTCGCAATGACACCGCACAAATGCACGCTCCTCTCTCCCCTCATCCCCCCATGCGTCTTCCTCTCCTCCTCACCACCCTCGCTCTCCTCCTCGCCGCCTGCGCGCCGAGCGCGGCAACGTCCCCGGCCCCCACCGCCGTCATCGTCCCGCCGCCCACAAAGGCCGCCCCGGACGCTCCCCCCGCGCCCTACCGCATCGTCACCGGCAAAGCGGGCGTGTACCGCATTTCCCCCCAGGACCTGCAAAGCATCGGCTTCGGCGAGACGCCCTCCGAGGCCCTCCGCCTGACCAACCGGGGACAGCCCTGGCCCTTTGCCTATACGCAAGATGGCTTGTTCTTCTACGCCCCGGCCCTCCGCACCCGCTACACCGACCAAAACGCCTTCCTCCTGTGGGGCGACGGCACGGAAAACGCCGCCCTCACCCCCCAGCCGCTCCCCGAAGCCTCCGCCGGAAGCGCCCCCGCCGTCTGCCGCACCCGCCTGCGTCTGGAAGAGAACCGCATCTACGAACCCAAAGCCGAGCAGGGCGACCATTGGCTGTGGCAAAAACTGGTCTCCCCTGCCGCCTGGGAGCAGACCTTCACCCCGGAGGGCCTCCAGCCTGGCAGCGGCGTCCTCACCGTCACCCTGTGGGCCAACACGGGGCGCGCCTTCACCCCCGAAGGCGAATTCGACCACCACTGGCGGGTGACCCTCGACGGCGAGACCCTCATCGAGGAAACGTGGGGCGGCAGCGGCCTGCGCGTCCTGACCGCCGCCCTCCCCGCGGGGACGCTGCGCCAGGGCGAGAACACCATCGCCCTGGAGGGCGTCGCGGACAGCGGCCTGGCCGTGGACATCGTCACCCTCGACCGCGTGGAGGTCGCCTATCCGAGCGCCCCCGCAGTTCAGGACGGCGCGCTGGAATGTAACGTGGAGGTGGAAGGAGAATTGCCTGCCGCCGGGCTGGAAGGGACTCCCTACCTTTGGGATGTCACCGACCCCCAAAATGGGCAACTCTTTGCGGGGCGGGCGGGAAACGAGACCACCCTCGAGGTGGCTGCCGCTCACCGATATGTGCTCCACACCCCAAAGGGAGCGCGTTCCCCCCTCTCCCTCCAACCGCTGTACCGCTCCCCGGATTTGTCTTCCCCCGAAAATGCTGCCGATTACCTCGTCATCGGCGCGCCACCCCTGCTGGAGGCCGCCCAACCCCTTCTGGAACACCGCGCCGCCCAGGGATTGACGCCCCTTGCCGTCCCCCTGCAAGCCGTCTACGACCAGTTCTCGGAGGGCGTCACCGACCCGGAGGCCATCCGCTCCCTGCTGCGCTACGCGGCGGAGAACTGGGCGACCCTGCCGCGCTACGTCCTCCTGATTGGCGATTACACTTACGATACCTACGGCTACCAGACGGAACTGGCCTACCCCCTGCCCGGCTTCATGGTTTACACCCGCTACGGCGGCGAGACAGTCAGCGACGTGCGCTTTGCCCAATTGGATGACGACGACCGGCCCGACATCGCCGTAGGGCGCATCCCGGCGCAGACCCCGGAGCAGGTGCAGACCTACGTGGACAAGGCGCTGGCATTCGAGGCCCAAAGCGGGGGGGAGTGGCGCAAGCGGATACTGGCGGTGGCCGACGGGCAGGAAAAATACTTCGCCCGCGACGCCCAGGACTTTCTGGACGCTTTCGGAGGCGATTTCTCCACCGAGTTGTACGCCCCGCCCGCCGATACGCCGGATGCCTCCCCGGAGACCCTGGCCCGTCTGGAACAGGGCGACCTGCTGGTGGCCTACTTCGGGCACGGTTCGCTGAACCAGTGGGGCAAAGACCGCATCTTCACCACCCAAGAGGCCGCCGCCCTGCAGAACGCCGACCGCCTGCCCGTCGTGGTCAATATGACCTGCCTGACGGGATTGTTCACCCATCCCAAAGTGGATTCGCTGGCCGAAACGCTTCTCTTCGCCCCCGAAGGCGGCGCGGCGGCGGTACTGGCTCCCACCAGCCTGACTCTCGCCAGCGACCAGAGTTTTCTCAGCGCCCCCTTCGCCCAGGCCCTCCTGGAAGATTCCGCCGCCACCCTGGGGGACGTTTTCCTGCGCGCCCAACGCGCCGTCCCCACCGAGAACCCCGGCAGCCGCGACGTCCTCCTGACTTTCCTGCTCTTCGGCGACCCGGCGTTACCGTTGCGGTAAGGCAACTGTGGGGG
>JANTFR010000205.1 GCA_024763355.1 Anaerolineales bacterium | reverse complement strand
CGCAAACCACCGTTGACCCGACTCTAGCGGTCGCGATGGCTTGAAATTGTGTCTTATTTTTTAGAAGCGTTTTTCCATTTCACGCTGAACCAGAACACTTGGTTCTGAAACTAATTGGGACAGAGACATATTGGAGAGTTTGCTGTGTATAACATTCCCTATGGTAGTACTTACTACTATTGGCATTTTCGTATGGTCTTTGAGGGTAGAAGCACTCCAAGATTTTTTGTCGAGCAGGTTAGACACAATTATCAAGACATCAAAGGAAGGAAAAGAGAAAAAGTAACGGGACTCAGCGCAGCGCCTTCCGATGCGACCAGAGCCACATTTCCCTTCCCTAGAGGGGGCAGGGAGACCTGCACATCTTACGCGCTGCGCTTCAGCAGGCGGCGGGCCAGAGCGCGCAGGGATGCGGCGGCCTCGCCGCGCGGGGCGGCGCGCTCCAGGGCGGCAAGGGCCTCCTCCGTCAGGCGGGCGGCGGTCTCTTGCGTGTAGTCACGCGCCCCTTCGGCCTCCAGTTGGGCAGCCAGGGCGGGAATCTCCTCCGGGGTGAGCGGCCCGGCCATCCAGCGGCGGGCGAATTCCCCGCCCTGCGCCAGTCCGTACAGCACCGGCAGCGATTTCTTGCCCTCCAGCAGGTCACTGGCGGCGGATTTGCCCGTCAAGGCTTCGTCCCCCCAGATGCCCAGTTCGTCGTCCAGCGCCTGGAAAGCCAGCCCCAGTTTTTCCCCGAATTCCCGGTAGGCCTCCTGCGCTTCCGGCGGCGCGCCGGCGCACAGGGCGCCCAGTTCGGTACAGGCGGCCAGCAGGGCGGCGGTTTTGCCCCCCACCATCGGCCAGTAGGCCTCCAGCGGCAGACTGCGCGCTTCTTCGTAGGAAATATCCAAAAATTGCCCCTGAGTGAGGCGCAGGCAGGCGCGCTGGAAGATGCGGGCGGCCTGCAAGGTGCGCTCCGGCGGGAGTTCCAGGCGGAGAATGGCCGTGTTCGCCAGGGTGAACATCGCATCCCCGGTGTTGATGGCCTGCGGGATGCCCCACAGTTTCCACACCGTTGGACGCCCGCGGCGCGTCGCGCTGTTGTCTTCGATATCGTCGTGGATGAGGGAGAAATTGTGCAGCAACTCCACCGCCGCGGCGGCAGGGAGGGCAGCGCGCCAATCGCCGCCCGCCGCGGAAGCGGTGAGCAGCACCAGCAGGGGGCGGACGCGCTTGCCGGAGGCCTGCGGCCCGGCCCCCTCGCCTTCCCAGCCCAGATGGTAGGCCATCATGTGGCGCAGATGGTGGTACCGTTCGCCGTCGGCCAGCGCCAGGATGCGCCGCATTTCGTTTTCGATGGATTGGTTCATTGGTTGGATTGGTTCATCGGTTGCATTGGTTCATTGGTGCATTGGTTTGTGGGGGGCCGATATACGTCGCACGGTCTACCGTCTGTGGTCTGTCGTCTGCGGTCAGCGGTTCATCGGCTCGTTGGCGGCGCGCTATACGCCTACCGTCTACCGTCTGTGGTCTATCGTCTGCGGTCCGTTGTCTGTGGTCTGTGGTCTGTCGTCTGTCGTCACCCGTCCACAATCACCCGCCCGCCTAATTCCTCCGGGGTGCGCGCTCCGCAGGCGAACATGGCGACGCGCAACTGGGCTTCTACCAGCCGGATGGCCTCCACGACGGCCTCCGTGGATTCGGCCGCGGCCCGCAGGAAGAAACCGGCCATGCCGCCCAGCCTCGCGCCCAGCGCCAGGGCTTTGGCGACTTCCACGCCGTCCCGCAAGCCGCCGCTGGCGATGACCGGCACCTTCGGGGCGGCGCGGCGCACGTTCCGGATGCTCTCGGCGGTGGGGATGCCCCAGTCCACGAAGGCAGCCGCCAGGGAGCGGGTGAAGGCGTCGGGGGCGCGGTGCATCTCCACCTGCGACCAACTGGTGCCGCCCGCCCCGGCCACGTCGATGGCGGAGACGCCGGCCTCGGCCAGGAGGCGCGCCGTGCGCTCCGAGATGCCCCAGCCGACCTCCTTGACAATCACGGGCACTTCCAGCGCCGCGCAGACCCCTGCGATGGCCTCCGCCAGGCCGCGGAAGTCGGTATCCCCGCCGTGCTGGACGGCCTCCTGCAGGGGGTTGAGGTGCAGGATGAGGGCGTCGGCATCTATCATCTCCACGGCCCGGCGGCATTCCTCCAGGCCGTAGCCGTGGACGAGTTGCACCGCTCCCAGGTTGGCGAAAAGCAGGGCGTCGGGGGCGGCTTCGCGGGCAACCGAGAAGGTCCCGGCCAGTTCGGGGTGCTCGATGGCAGCCCGCTGGGAGCCGAGACCCATGGCAATGCCGGTCTCCCGAGCGGCCTCGGCCAGCCGTCGGTTGAGCAGGGCCGCCTCGGGGGTGCCGCCCGTCATGGAGGAGATGAGCAAGGGGGCCTGCAACATCTTTCCAAACAAGGGCAACTTCAAATCCACGTCCGCCAGGGAAATTTCGGGCAGGGCTTCATGGGTTAAACGGTAGCGCTCCAGGCCGGTGGTCAGGCCGGAGCGCACGTTTTCTTCCAGATTGATGCGAATGTGGTCGTTCTTTCTGTTGCCGATAGGCGTAACTTTTTCTGCCATTGTGTGTTCCTTTGGGGTGAGGCTATCTTACCAGTCCGCATTTGAACTGTCAATTTGCGGGAGCGCTACAATATGTTGGCCGGTTACGTTCCATCCTGCCGGGCAGCAGAACGCTGATGCTGCTGATGCACGCTGATTCTCGCTGATTTTTGCCGGTCTATTTGCCTGCTCTGCGGGTATCTGCGTGAAATCTGCGCCATCTGCGTTCTTTCGTTCTTGCGTTCAGGTCGAACGGATTCCCGCCAACGACCTTTGCGTGTCCCCCAATTTGCCGCCAACTTGACATTCTGCCGGGCGCGGTTACAATACGGTGCGGTCGGCGCGAGAAAGCCGTTTCGCTAAACAGGAAAATTACCCGATACCTTCAGGAGGCTAGTATCATGGCTGATACGTTTGAGCAAATCAAAGAAATCATCATCGAATTGTTGGATGTGGATGACGGCAAGGTAACCCCCGAAGCGCGCTTCCGGGAAGACCTGGAGGCCGATTCGCTGGATTTGGTAGAACTTATCATGGCTTTTGAAGACAAGTTCGGCGGCGAGATTTCGGACGAGGACGCGCAGACCATTACCACCGTGGGCGAGGCAGTTGCGTATGTAGATGCCCATATGAAACAATAGCGCCCCAAGGGTGAGCATAGCGAAGCAGAGGCCGCGGCCGGTCTCTGCTTCGTTTTTTTTATCTCTTTTTTAGATGTTTTTCCCGTCTGGTCGTTGACATTTTCCCGCGCCCCGTTTATAGTATCTCCACAATGTACCTCGCCTGGTGCAAAGCGGTTTTTCGCGGCTACGCGCCTTGAGAACATCCCTCAGGAGGAAGAAATGAAAAAAGGATTTTCGATACTCGCCTTTTTGGTGTTGCTGACCCTGGTGTTGACTGCCTGTGGAGGCGGCGCCCCCACGAGTGCGCCCGCCTCCTCTGGCAGTGCCGGTGGTGAAGAGGCTGCGCCTCCCCCCACCGCGGCGGAGAGCGGTTCTGCCGGCGGAGAGACGGCTACCGAACCCCCTGCTGCACCTCCCGCCAATGAAGCGCCCGCCGACGTCCCCTTGATGGACGGCGCTTACGATATTGACATCCAGCGCAGCGGGACGCAAATCACGTATAAAGTGGATGCCGATGTGCAGAGCGTGGTGGATTTCTACCACGAAGTGCTGCCCCCCCTGGGCTGGGAAATCAAAGGCCCGCCCGACAGCGTGGTAGGGAACATCGCCAGTATGCTGCGCAAGAATGCCGCCGATGAGCAGTTGACCATCAACATGCAGTACAACCCCAACGCCCAATTCACGGTGGTGACGATTGCCCTCAGCCGCAAGTAGTTTGCACTTCCGTTGAACCTGACGCGAAAAAGCCCGGTCAAATGGCCGGGCTTTTGTGTAATAGGTGACAGTCACTTCCCAAGTGACTGTCACCTGATGCCTGTCACCTGAAAGTCTACAGCAGTTCGGGGATTTCTTCGGGGTGGCGGGCCACTTTGACGTTGGCGGCCTCCAGGGCTGCGATTTTGCTCGCCGCGGTGCCGGTTCCGCCCTGGACGATGGCTCCGGCGTGCCCCATGCGCTTGCCGGGAGGAGCGGTCTG
>JANTFR010000204.1 GCA_024763355.1 Anaerolineales bacterium | reverse complement strand
GCCTGGGCGGGGTGCAACAAGGCGTATCCGCCGCCGAGGAGCGTCAGGGCGAGGAGAAGGGGGAGAAGAAGACGGGACATGGATGACAGATGATGGACAACGGAGGAGGGATGACATGCTCCTGACGGCCTGACCCGCAACGCCTATCCCCGGGAGTACGAAAAGGTTGGAGGAAATCCGCCCGACCTGGACGAAAGAACGCAGATTGCGCAGATTTCACGCAGATACCCGCAGCGCAGGCAAACGAGCCGCCGAAAATCAGCGAGAATCGGCGTGCATCAGCGTCATCAGCGTTCTGCTGCCCGGCAGGTTGGCGTGTGCCCTCCGACACATCTTTCGTGCTCCCCCTACCCCCTCACCACACCGCGGGCAGCAAGATGGGCAAAGAGGAGGGTTTCCAGCGGGGTATCGCTGCTGACGGGCAGATAGAGGATGCCGCGTCCCTGGCAGAAAGCGGAGACTTCCCGCTCCCAGGCGGCCAGCGTCCGGCGGTAGCGGCGCAGGGTGCCGCCGTCAATGCTCAGTTCCAGGGTTTCGCCGCTCTCGGCGTCGCGCAGTTTGAGGTCGCCGCGCAGGTCGGGGTCGCGCTCCTGCGGAGCCAGGATGTGCAAAACGGTGACTTCGAAGCCGCGGGCAGCCAGGGCGTGCAGGCCATCCCGCCAGGTGGGGTCGAGCAGGTCGGAGAAGAGCAAGGCCGGCCCGCGCTGCACCGCCTGGAAGGCGTAGCGCCCCAGCCGGGAGCCGAGGTCCGTGCGGGGACTGAGGGGTAATGCATCGAAGAAATCGAAAAAGGCGGGGGCAGCGGCCTTGTCGCGGCGGGCCGGGAAGCGGGGTGCAGCCTCTCCCTGCGGGGCAAAGGCCGTCACCGTGACGCGGTCCAGGCCGTGCAGGGCCACGTATCCCAACGCGGCGGCGGCCTGTTTGGCAAAGTGCAGTTTGTTTGGTGCGCCCCAATCCATCGAGCGGCTGGTATCCACCAGCAGATGCACGGTCAGGTCTTCCTCTTCGACGAAGAGTTTGATAAACAGGCGCTCCAGGCGGGCGTAAGCGTTCCAGTCAATCCGGCGGAAGTCGTCACCGCGGGTATAGGGACGAAAATCGGCAAATTCGATGGATTGGCCGCGCTTGGGACTGCGCCGCTCTCCCTGCAATTGCCCGGCCAGGGCGCGCCGCGAGAGAAGGGTCAGGCGTTCCAGGCGGGCGAGGGTTTCGGGCGAGAGAAGCATGGGGGAGGAAGTCGGGTAGTCGGGTGGTCAGGTAGCCGCGTAGTCGGGTAGTCGCGTGGTCAGGTAGTCGCGTGGTCAGGTAGTCGCGTAGTCGGGTAGTTTAGTAGTTGGGTGGTGATGTGGCGGGGGTGGGGCGGTGATGTGGGTGGTCTGCCGTCCACGGTCTGCGCCGCACCTCGCACGTCGCACTCCGCACGGTCCACTGTCCACGGTCACGCCTCCACGCCCTCCAGCACCGCCGCGATGACCGTATCGGCAGCCACGCCCTCCGCCTGGGCTTCAAAGTTGAGAATCAGGCGGTGGCGCAGGGCAGGGAGGGCGGCGGCGCGCAGGTCGTCCAGGGCGACGTTGTAGCGGCCTTCCAGCAGAGCGATGATTTTGCCCGCCAGGATGAGGGCCTGCATCCCGCGCGGGCTGGCTCCGTAGCGCACATACCGCCGTACCGCATCGGGAGCGTTCTCGTCGTCGGGGTGGGTGGCCTTAACGAGGCGGGCAGCGTAGGCGGTCACGTGGGCGGCAATCGGGACGCTGCGCGCCAGAGCCTGCATTTGCAGGATGGTCTCGCCATCGGCGGCAGCCTCAGCGTGGGGTATCTCCGCTCCGGTGGTGCGGTTGGCAATCTCCACGAGGTCATCCACATCGGGGTAAGGCACGTCAATCTTGAAGAAGAAGCGGTCCAGTTGGGCTTCGGGGAGGGGGTAAGTGCCCTCCATCTCCAGGGGATTTTGGGTCGCCAGGACGAAGAACGGCTCCGGCAGGGAGCGGGTCACTTTGGCAACCGTGACGTTGTGCTCCTGCATGGCCTCCAGCATGGCAGATTGAGTCTTGGGTGTGGCGCGGTTGATTTCATCGGCCAACACCAGATTGGCAAAAATCGGTCCCGCCTCGAATTGGAAACGCCGCCGTCCCTGCTCGTCCTCCACCACGAGGTTGGTGCCCACGATGTCGGCCGGCATCAAATCGGGGGTAAACTGGATACGGGCAAAGGAACAATCCACCGCTTCGGCCAGGGTACGCACCAGCATGGTCTTCCCCAGGCCGGGGACACCTTCCAGAAGGGCGTTGCCGCCCGCCAGCATGGTGATGAGCGTTTGCCGGATAAGGGCGCGCTGTCCGACCACGACGCGTCCCACTTGGGCTTCGATGGCTTCGGCTGTCTGGCGAAATGCATCGGGGGAGAGAGAGAGAACGTTTTCCATAAGAACGGGGTCTCCTTGAAACGCGAGGCTGTGTGTATAAGCGTACCATAAAAAGGCGGGGGACAGAATGGTGAATGCGAAATGGAGGCAAGGGAACGGCAAACCAATGCCACCAACGAACCGATGCAACCAATGCAACTAATGCAACCAATGCACCAATGCACCAATGCAACCAATAGTACCCCAGTACCAAAAAAATCGTTCAATCGCCTTTGCGAAACCCCCATTTTGCGTTATCATAGGGTCGTTGCACTTTGGCGGATACCTTATGACGGAAAACGCTCTTCTTATCCTGAGCATTAGCGTGCTGGCAGTCGCACTTATTGGGGGGATAGGAGGGTACGCGCTGCACGGTCTTGTGGCGCGAAAACGCCTGCGTGCTTTGCGCGCCGCTATCTACCGAGACGCCAAAAAATTTGAGCGAGAACGTTCCAGCATGATTTACGAACTGGTTTCCAGCATGAGTTCCACGCTCAACTATCAGCGGCTTCTGGAAATCGCCCTGGATGCCGGCACCAAAGTTCTTGCCGGACAAGAACCATCTATCGCCCCCCTGGTAAGCGCTTTCTTCCTCTTCGACCACGATGAGGCTAACCCCGACCGGATGGTACTGCGCGTTGGGTCCTCCCGCGGCTTCACCCCGGCTGACCGTCGCGCCGTAGTAGAAGGCACCAGCGGTCTGCTGGCAAAGGCTATCGAACACGCCGAAGCCCGTCTATCCCAAAACATCAACCAAGACCCGGAACTTTCCCGCATTGTCGCCCTGCGGAATTGCTCCAGCGCTTATTGCATCCCGCTGCGCGCCGGCCTGGACACTTACGGCGTGCTGCTCTTTGCCCACCCCGACGAAAAATTCTTCACCAAAGAACGCTGCGACCTGCTCGACATCGTCGGACATCAGGCCATGATAGCCATCCAAAACGCCCGCCTGTATGCCGACCTGGAGCAGGAAAAAGAGCGCATGATGGAAATTCAAGAGGAGGCGCGCAAAAAACTGGCCCGCGACCTGCACGACGGCCCTACGCAATCCGTGGCCGCTATTGCCATGCGGGTCAATTTCGCCCGCCGTTTGATGGAACGCGACCAGGAAACCGCTCAGGAAGAACTGGCCAAAATCGAAGACCTGGCGCGCCGCACAACCAAAGAAATCCGACACATGCTCTTTACCCTGCGACCTCTGGTGCTCGAATCGCAAGGCCTCAAGGCTGCGCTGCAGGCCATGGCCGACAAAATGCGCGAGACCTATGACCAGAACGTGCTCATTGAGGTACAGCCGGAGGCCGTGGAGAATCTGGAGATAGGCAAACAGGCTGTCGTATTCTACATCGCCGAGGAAGCGGTCAACAACGCCCGCAAACACGCCGAGGCCGCCCACATCTGGGTGCGGCTGAAACTCATCAAGAGCGATATCGCCCTGCTGGAAATTCAGGACGACGGGGTGGGCTTCAATCTCAGTGCGGTGGACGCCACCTACGACAACCGCGGCAGTTTGGGAATGGTCAACATGCGCGAGCGCGCCGAACTGGTCAACGGCTTGCTGCACATCGAGTCGGAGGAAGGCAAGGGAACCCGCATCCAGGTAGTCATTCCGCTGACCGAGGAAGCCCACGACCGCCTGCGTAACCGAAAGGTATGAGATGCCTTACGCCGAGAGTTTGCACTACCGCGTCCACGGAGAAGGGCAAAACGGCACACCGCTGGTTTTGATACACGGCGCGGGCGGCAACTTGTGGCACTGGCCGCCCCAAATCCGTCATCTGGAGGGCAGGCCAGTCTATGC
>JANTFR010000203.1 GCA_024763355.1 Anaerolineales bacterium | reverse complement strand
GGTACGGCGACCCTGTAGAGAAGAAGATTGCTTCTCTCGTCCAGGACGCCACCACCATCCGCTTCGACGCCTCCGACCTGATGCCCGGCGAAGTCGGCGCAGGCTCCTTCTGGAAGGCCATGACCGACTGGGTCTCCGGCTCCGTTGACCTCGACACCGCCCTCAAGGAAATCGACGACTCCTGGCCGAAATAAACCTTTCTTCCACCCCCAGCCCCTCCCCCTATGGGGGAGGGGCAAAGGGCGAGGGGACGTATCTGCGTTTTGCGTCTGCGAACAAATCGGCTCTACACGAATTTGCGGGGTAAAGACTTCCGAGATTTTGACAAGAGCCGCTTCAGACGAACACCGTCCTGGGGAAATCTCGGAAGTCTGGCTCTCTACCCCACAATTCTCCGTTGACCCAACAAATCTTCCCTTTGCCAGCAGACGCAAGACGCCGATACCCATCCACAACTTCCAAGAAAGGAGAAGCCTCCATGCAACCACCACAAGATTTCAACGCCCCCACTCGCGGGGTACTCGACTGGCTGGCGGGAACACTGGGGCGCATCCTGGTGTCCGTGCTCATCCCGCTGCTCACGTTCGGGCTGCTGATTGTGGGCTTCCGCTGGCTGCGGGACGCTATCCCCAGCAGCACCGCGCAAAAGGCTATCGTCTCCCTGGTGGCCATCGTCTGGGGGGTGGGCGGCGCCGCTCTGCTCTACCTGGTCTCCAACTGGTTCGTGGAGCGCCTGCCGGGGGTATGGATGCGGCGCTTGCAGCCCTTCATCTTCGTCGGTCCGGCCATCGCCGTGCTCACGTGGTATCTGGCGCTGCCCACCGTGCGTACCTTCTGGATTAGTCTCCACGACCGCACGGGGAAGGAGTTCGTCGGACTGGCGAATTACGTCGCCGTCTTCACGGAGCGCGACATGCTGCTCTCTTTCCGCAACAACTTGTTGTGGATTGTCTTCGGGGCCACCCTTACCATCGTCTTCGGCTTGCTGATTGCCGTCCTGGCCGACCGCAGCCGCTTCGAGAACCTCGCCAAGGGGCTGATTTTCATGCCCATGGCTATCTCAATGGTCGGCGCGGGCGTCATCTGGAACTTCGTCTACGCCGTGCGCGATGTCAGCGACCCGCAAATCGGGCTGCTGAACGCCATTTGGGTAGCGCTGGGGCACGAACCTCAGGCCTGGACGGCCATGCTGCAACCCTGGAACAACCTGTTTCTGATTGTGGTGATGATTTGGATGCAGACCGGCTTCGCGATGGTGATTTTCTCGGCAGCCATCAAGGGCATCCCAGAAGATTTACTGGAGGCCGCCCGCGTGGATGGGGCCAACGAAATCCAGATTTTCTTCCGCATCATGCTGCCCTACATTCGCGGGACGATTATCACCGTCACGACCACGGTGGTGATTTTCTCGCTGAAAATCTTCGACGTGGTCTGGGTGATGACCGGCGGGCAGTTCGGCACGCACGTGATTGCCACCCAGTTCTTCCGACAGGCTTTCACCAACCAGAACAAAGGCTACGCGGCAGCCATCGCCTTCATCTTGCTGTTGGCCGTCGTGCCGGTGATGATTTACAACCTGAGGCAGTTCCGTGAAGAGGAGGCCTTCTAAGATGAGCGCCAAACCCTCCAGCAGCAAACGCAGCAAATTGATTTCCGACATCCTGGTCAACGGCTCCCTCTTCCTGATTGTGGCCGTCTGGACGATTCCCACCCTCGGGGTGCTGGTCTCCTCCTTCCGCACGCGCTTCGACATCCAGACATCCGGCTGGTGGGCGATTTTCCCCCACAAGGAATGGGTTTTGGTTTCCGAGATGCCCATCCCCGACAATGTAGACCCCAACGGGGAGATGGAAATTTTGGGAGCGACCGGCACCTTCGACCAGTTCCGGGAAGGGCTGACCACTCCCGACGGGAAACGCGTCATCTGGGTGGGGAACAAACGCCTGGGGCGCATCGAAGTGCAGGAGCAGCGCTGGACGACGCGCACCAACTTCACCCTGGAGAACTACAAGCAAGTCCTCAACGGCAAGAGTTTCGAGTTGCGTAATCCGGACGGCTCGGTGACCACTGTCCAGGGCGACAATTTTGTGGGGGCCTTCCTGAACAGTTTGACGGTCACCATCCCCGCTACCGTCATCCCCATCCTGATTGCGGCCTTCGCGGCCTACGGCTTCGCCTGGATGCGCTTCCCTGGTCGGCGGCTGCTCTTCGTGATGGTGGTTGCGCTCCTGGTCGTCCCTCTGCAAATCGCCCTGGTGCCCATCCTGCAAGACTACGTCAAACTGGACTTGAACGGCACCTTCCTGGCGGTCTGGCTGGCGCATACCGGCTTCGGATTGCCCCTGGCGACCTATCTGCTGTTCAACTACATCAACGGCCTGCCGCGTGACATCCTGGAATCGGCCTTCATCGACGGGGCCTCCCACTTCACAATTTTCACCCGCCTGATTCTGCCGCTCTCCGTCCCGGCGCTGGCCTCCTTTGCCATCTTCCAATTTCTGTGGGTGTGGAACGACTATCTGGTGGCGCTGGTCTTCATCGGCTCCAAGCCCGATGTGCAGGTGCTCACCATGCGTCTGGCGGAGATGGTCGGCTCGCGCGGCAACGACTGGCACCTGCTGACCGCCGGTGCGTTCGTCTCCATGGCCCTGCCATTGCTGGTCTTCTTCGGCTTGCAACGCTACTTCGTGCGCGGCCTGCTGGCCGGCTCGGTGAAGGGATGAGAAAGACGGTGGACGGTGGACGGTAGACCGTGGACGGTGGGCCACGTGGCCCGACGCAACGCTTCGACACGCTCAGCGCGACGCCAATGCAACCGATGAACCCATACAACCAATACAACCAATGCAACCAATGACCGATTTTCTCTGGGGCGCGGCGGCCTCCGCCTACCAAATCGAGGGCGCCTGGAACGAAGACGGGAAGGGCGAATCCATCTGGGACCGCTTCGTGCGCTGGCCGGGACACGTCCTGAACGGCGATACGGGCGACGTGGCTTGCGACCACTACCACCGCATGGAGAGCGACGTCGCCCTGATGGCCGAACTCGGCCTGCCCTGGTACAGTTTCACCATCTCCTGGCCGCGCATCTTGCCGCGGGGACGCGGGGCGGTCAACCCCAAAGGGCTGGATTTCTATGACCGCCTGGTGGACACCCTCCTGGCGCACGGCATCCAGCCCAAAGCCACCCTTTATCATTGGGACCTGCCCCAGGCGCTGCAAGACGCGGGCGGCTGGCCAAACCGCGACCTGACGGATTTCTTCGCCGACTACGCCCGCATCGTCTTCGATAAATTGGCCGACCGCGTCAAAATTTGGGCCACCTTCAACGAACCCTGGTGCGCCGCCTTTCTGGGCTACGGCTACGGCACCCACGCGCCCGGCATCATGAACGCCCAGGCCGCTTACCAGAGCGCACATCATCTCATGGTGGCGCACGCAAAAGCGGTACAGGTCTATCGCCAGGGGAACTACGGCGGCGAAATCGGCCTGCTTCTCAACCTGAATCACCTGCTGGCCGCCAGCGAGCGCCCCGAAGACCGCGCTGCAACCGAACGCGTCTACGCCGAGACCCACCGCATCTTCCTCGACCCGCTCATCCACGGGCGCTACCCCGAAGCGTTCTACGCCTGGCTGGGGCCGCACGCCCCCCAACGCGCTGACGACGACCTGTCACTCATCCACAACTCGGCGGATTACCTGGGAATCAACCACTACAACACCGACACCGTGGCCTATGACGTCCACAGCGGTTGGCTGAAAGCCCGTCTGACCCCCTACGCCGCCCCCGGATGGGGATTTACCACGATGAACTGGGGTATCAATCCCGCCGGCTTGCGCGCTGAACTACTGGATTTGAAGGAGAACTACGGCAACCCCAAAATCCTCGTCACCGAGAATGGCTGCGCCCTCCCCGACCGGCCCGACGGAAACGGCTTCGTGGCCGATTGGGGGCGCATCGCCTTCCTGAGGGAGCACATCCGCCAGGCACTCGCCGCCCGGCAAGAGGGCGTAAACCTGCAGGGCTATTTCGTGTGGAGCGTCTTCGACAACTTCGAATGGGAACGCGGCTACAGCCAGCGCTTTGGCCTGGTGCGCGTGGACTACGCCACCCAGCGCCGCATCCCCAAGCAAAGCGCCCTGTGGTACCGCGAGGTGATCCAGAGCAACGCGCTGGCCGTGTAGGCGGCAGGAAGGCCCGGCATGACCGCTCCCTGGTACCA
>JANTFR010000202.1 GCA_024763355.1 Anaerolineales bacterium | reverse complement strand
TGGGGTGGGGGATACCCCGCCCCCCTCGGGGGAGGGGTTGGGGTGGGTAGCCACCCACTTGTCCACGCAGTTGTGGACGATGTTCATCTTGCCGTCCACGCACCAGCGCGGCCACTGGATGCCTTTGGAAAGGTCTACTACCTGGGTGTAGGGTTCGTAGAACTGGATGTCGAGAAAATCGAGCACCGCTTCGGTGAACCAGGCCACGTCCTCGGTGGAGCGGCGCATCAGTTCGTCGAAATCGGCGATGCCGTGCTGGCGCATGAAGCGCGTCAGATTGGCGTTTTCGATGTGTTCCGGTGTGGGACGCCAGACAATTTCGCCCCCGAAATCAAAAGTCTCCGGCATGGTAAGGCCTCCTTCCAGGTTGTTGAAGGGTTCCCCTCGCTGTAGGGAACCGGTTTCACGACGCAGGGCTATTATACTCGCTGTACCGCCGACTGGGGAAGTTGCCGATTTGACGTTTCCCTCGTTCTACGGGATAATGCACACCATGCGCCTGTGCCTTCTGCCCCTCCAAACCGAACCGCGCAATCCGCAAGCGAACCTGCGGCGTTTTGAAGCGCGTCTCGAATCCCTGGCAGATTTCCGCCCCGACCTGGTGTGTCTGCCCGAATGTGCCTTTACCGGTTATCTCTATGCAGAAGACGACCTGGCGCGTTTTTCAGAGAGCATACCCGGACCGACGGTCGCGCACATGGCGCAGGTTGCCCGCCGCTACGGGATTTTCCTGTGTTTTGGGCTGCTGGAGCGCGCCCCGGAGGGCGTTTACAACACCGCCGTGCTGCTCGACCCGCAGGGGAACCTTCTCCTGCGGCACCGCAAGAACGCTGAACAACCCCCGTTTGTGTGCGGCAGCCGCGTTCCCGTGGCGGAAACCCCCTTCGGACGGCTGAGCGTGCTCATTTGCGGCGATTTGTTCCACGACGAAACCATCGAACGCCTGCCGCAAGGCGTTGACCTCCTGCTCGTGCCCATGGCGCGGGCCTTCGACGAGCGCTCCCCGGACGCGCCCCGCTGGGAGAGGACGGAGCGGGATGCCTATCGGGAGGCCGTGCGGCGTGTCGGCGTCCCGGCGGCCATCGTCAACGCCCTGGAGACGGGCATCCCGGAGCCGTCTTTCGGCGGCGCGCTGCTCGTGGGGGCGGGAGGCGAACTCCTGGCAGAAGCGCCGCACGGGAGCGATGAAGCCCTGTTGTACGATTTGGATTTTCTCGTTGCCTGATTCCCCTCGCGGAGGTTCCTCATGCCACCCATTCGTACCCTCATCCTTTCCGGCGGCGGTGGACGCGGTGCTTTCCATGCCGGCGTGTACCGCTACCTGAGCGAAATCTCCTGGCAGCCCGACATTGTGGTGGGTACTTCCATCGGCGCGGTCAATGGGGCGGCTATCGCCCAGGGGATTCCTGCGGATGCTCTGGAACGTATCTGGCTGACTCTGCGAGAGAAGGACATCCAGGGGCTGCCTCCCGGTATGAAGCCTCTGGCGCGTTGGTTTGCCAACCGTGCCTGGAAAGCGGCCCTGGGTGTGCCTCTCCCCTCCGTGCCCCCGGAGGAAGCCACCTCGCCCGAACCGGCCTCCTTTTGGCCTCCCCTGCCCTTGCTGCCGGGCTGGCTGGGCGAAAAACTGGTAGGGAAGTGGGTCAACCTGCTGGATACCGGCCCGCTCAAACGCACCCTGCGCCAGACTTTCGGCCTGGACGAATCCGCCCTGGCTTCCAGTCCGGTCACCCTTCTGATTGCAGCCACCAGCGTGCAGACCGGACGCCGCGTTTTGTTCAGCAACCGGGATATTCTCAACCGCTGGACGGGGAAAGCGCGCCCGGACGTGATTCAGGGCATCACTATCAACCGTATCATGGCGAGTTGCAGCATTCCTCTGGTGTACCCCTGGACGCGGGACGAAGAAACCGGCGATGTGTACTGGGATGGGGCGGTGGTTGCCAATACCCCCCTGGGCGCGGCGCTGGATGTCGTGCGGGACGCGCCCGTGGAAATCCCAATGGAAGTGGTCGTGGTCTTGATGACCCCGTGGTGGGATGAGGCCGACGATTCTCCCCGCCGTTCCCGCGGATTGCCTCAATCCTTTGATGAAGCCATCACCTGGACGCTGGACTGGGCGTTGCTGGCCTCCTTCCGGGAGCGTCTGCGCCAGATTCGCTTTTTCAACGCCTTGGCAGAGCAGGAAATCGAGAAGGGCGTCCAGCCGCGGCAGCACCGCCTGGTGCACGTGCGTATCGCTGCCCCGCACGATTTCTTCCCCGCGGCCCGCATTCTGGATTATGACGAATATTCCCGCACCCTCATCCGCCTGGGGAAGGAAGCCGCAGCGCGGGCGTTTGAGGGGTAGGCGATGGACGACAGATGGAAGACCGTGGATGGTGGACGGTAGACTGGGCGAAGTGCGGCGTGCGACAGCCACTGGCTCAGGCAACTACCCGACCGACCAACCAATGTAACCGACCAACCAATGCAACCGACCAACCAATGCAACCAACCAACCAATGCAACCAACCAACCAATGAACCAACCAACCGATAAACCAACAGCCATCATCACCGGCGCCTCCTCCGGGATTGGAGAAGCCGCCGCCCGCGTTTTTGCCCGCCGCGGGTATCGCGTCGCACTGGCAGCCCGCCGCCGGGAGCGTCTCGAAGCCCTGGCCGATGAAATCCGCGCCGCGGGCGGAGAAGCCCTGGTCGTCCCTACCGATGTTTCCGATGCCCAGGCGGTCGAAACAATGGTGCAAACCACCCTGGATGCCTGGGGGCGGATTGATGTTCTGGTCAACAATGCCGGTTTTGGACGGCTGCGCTGGCTGGAGAATCTGCATCCCCTGGACGACATCGAAGCGCAGGTGCGCGTCAATGTGCTGGGAGTAATGTGGGCCGCGCGCGCTGTGCTTCCGCACATGATAGAACAGCGTCGCGGCCATATTGTCAACGTCTCCTCCGTCGCGGGGTGGCTGGCTGCGCCGGGATACACCATCTACTCGGCGACCAAATTTGCCGTCCGCGGTTTTACCGAGGCCCTGCGGCGGGAGGTTTCCGTGTTTGGCGTTCACGTTTCCGGGTTCTATCCCGGCCCGGTGGCGACGGAGTTTGGCGAGCACATCGGCTCGAAACGGAAAGCGAAGATGCCGGATTGGATGGTGCTGACCTCCGAGCAAACTGCCGAAATGATTTACCGCATGGTGACGCGTCCTCGCCGCAGCCTCACGGTTCCCTGGTGGTTCCTCCCGATTTTGTGGTTCAACAGCCATTTTCCTGCGTTGAGCGACTGGGTGCAGACCCGTTTTTACACCCGCCGCCTGCGCTTGCGGTAGAATTGTCCCGCCTTCGGCGCGGTGCCGGAGGAAAACACCTTCCCTTACACAGGAGTATCCTTTCGCATGGTCAAAAAGTACCTTATTGTTTTGCTGGCCGCAGCCCTGGCGCTGACGGCTTGCGGCGGGGCCGCATTTTCCGCCGCCACGCCTACCCCTTCCGAACCGTGGACTACCCATACTGAAGAACCTCTCGGTATTCGGATTGCCTACCCGGAAGCCTGGGCGGTGAAATCCGAAGACGGCGGCCTTTATCTGAGTGATGACGAAGCGAATTTTGGCTCGCCGGTCGTTCCCAATGGGGCCGGCGTGGTGATTGCTACCTTCCCCACCTCGGATTTCAAGGGCATCACCGACCCCGTGGAATTGTTGAACGCCTACCACGAGAATTTCCAGGCTTTGGGTGGGGTGCTGGAACCCGATGGTGAGACGGAAACCCTTACTATCCACGATAACCCCGCCGCCTTTGCGCGCTACACAGGGAACATGTTCGACCAGCCGGGCGCCTTTACCCTGACGGCCATCATTCATGGCGATACCGCTGCGGCGATTTTCACAATGGATACCACCACCGGCGGTATACACAGCGACCGTTTGCGCCGCATTGCCGAGAGCGTGGAGTTTTTGAAATGATGCAGTGAGCCTTACCTGTACCCTTGCCGATAAAAAAACAGACCGGTGATTGCCGGTCTGTTTTCGTCTCTTGCCCGCAGAATTTCCTATGTGCCTTCCTGCCAGGAGTTGAGATAGCGGATTTGTTCTTCGGTGAGGGTGTCAATCTCGATGCCCATGGCGGCCAGTTTCAGGCGGGCGATGTCGTTGTCGATGTCCTTGGGAACGGCGTAAACCTTCTTTTCCAGTTTACCGGCGTTCTTGACCATGTATTCCAGGCTGAGAGCCTGGTTGGCGAA
>JANTFR010000201.1 GCA_024763355.1 Anaerolineales bacterium | reverse complement strand
TCGCGCATGGTTTGCTGGATTTTCTGCACCCGCTGGGGGACATCCGGCTTTTCGAGATGGACTTCGGGCAGGACGAGGTTGAGGGTGGAGGGCGCGTCGCCGACGATTTGCTCGACTTTGTGCCAGTATTCCGGCTCGGAGGTGAACTGGTCGCAGGCGATGACCGCCCATTTGGTGAGGTCTATGCCTTCACGAGGCAGCAGGATTTCGGGAATCTGGATGCCGATGTGAGGGTAGTTCTTCATTGGGAATCTCCTGGGATGTTGGTTCATTGGTTCATTAGTGCATCGGTTGCATCGGTTGCATCGGTTGCATTGGTTCATTGGGGCATCAGTGCATTGGTTCAGCAGGTTGCCCGCACGCCGTACTTCGCACTTCGCACGGTCTGTCGTGTGTGGTCCGACATCTGTGCTTCATTCGTGGACAAAAAACGCGCCGCGGAAACGCTTCCGGGCGCGTAGAGGCTACCATTGGGATGGGAAATTTGTCAATGGATTGCGGTATTTCAGTGCTTTATCATGTAGGCTATTGCCAGTGTGCCGGGGCCGACGTGGGTGCCGATGACGGGACTGACATCGGCGATGAAACTCTCGATGACGTTGAGTTTTTCCTTGCTGGCCTGCAAAATTTCACCTGCTTCGGCGGCGGCGTTGGCATGCAGGGCAACTACGTGGACAGGGTTGCCGCCGACGCGCTCGGCTACGATGTCCACGAGGCGGCGTTTGGCGCGTTTGCGGGTGCGGACGCGCTCGAGGGGTTCGACCCGCCCGCCATCCACGTGCAGGATGGGCTTGATGTTGAGCGCCGTCCCCAAAAAGCGGCTTGCCCCGCCGATGCGTCCCCCGCGGTGTAGAAATTCCAGGGTCATCGGGGTCAGGATGAGACCGGAGTGTTCCTGAGCGGCCTCGGCAGCGGCTTTCGCTTCAGCCAGCGTCGCGCCCTCCGCTATGCGCCGCGCGGCCTGGATGATGTGTAGCCCCATTTCCATGCCGGTAGTGTAGGAATCCACAATTTCGATGGGGGCGTCCGGGGGGAACTCCTCCCGCGCCTGGATAGCAGAGCCAATCGTCCCCGAAAGACGGCTGGAGATGAGGATGTTGAGTATCTCGTAGCCTTCGCTCAGAAGACGCTCGTAAGCGTTCTTGAAATCCACTACGCTGACCTGGGATGAGCGGGGCATGATTTCCGCGGTCGCCAGACGCCGGTAGAATTCACCCGGCTGGATGTTTTCCCCATCGCGAAACGTCTCCTCGCCCCAAATGAGAATTTGAGGCAAGATGGTGATGTTGTACTTCTGTACCAGGTCGGCAGGCATACATACCGTGCTGTCGGTGACAAGCGCAATTTTAGACATAATCGGTCTCCTCACGAAATGGTCAATGTTCCATCAGGTAGGATATGGCGAGTGTGCCGGGCCCGACGTGCGTGCCGATGACCGGGCTGACCGCGGCGGGCACTACCTCGATGACGTTGAGTTTTTCTTTTGCCTGGCGGAGGAGTTCCTCGGCCTCCGCGGGAGCGTTGGCGTGCTGCGGAGCAATCCGCACCGGACGGTCGCCGACGCGCTCGGCAACGATGTTTACCATGCGGCGGATGGCGCGTTTGCGGGTGCGGACGCGCTCCAGGGGTTCGACGCGCCCCTCTTCCACATGCAGAATGGGCTTGATGTTGAGCGCCGTCCCCAGAAAGCGGCTTGCCCCGCCGATGCGTCCCCCGCGGTGCAGAAATTCCAGAGTCTTGGGGCTGAGAATCACGTCGCTGTACTGGCGGGCGGCCTCTGCCGCAGCCCTGGCCTCGGCCAACGTGCCGCCCTGTTCGATGACACGGGCCGCCTGGAGAACGTGGAAGCCCATCTCCATCGCCGTGGTGAGCGAATCCACAATTTCGATGGGGGCATCGGGCGGAAATTCGGCCCGCGCCGTCTGCGCGGAACCGACCGTCCCCGACAGACCGCTGGAAATCAGGATGGCAAGTACTTCGTATCCCTCATCCAGCAGGCGGGCAAAGGTTTTCTGGAATGCGCCCACGGTGACCTGAGAGGAGGTCGGCAGGGTTTTGGAGGTGCTCAGACGGCGGTAGAACGCATCGGGCTGGATGTCCACCCCGTCTTGCAGGGCTTCTCCGTCCCACATGAGCGTTAGGGGGAGCATGGTGATGTTGTAGCGGTCGCATAATTCCTGGGGAAGGTAGGCGGTGCTATCGGTGACGATGGCAATTTTGGACATGGCTTCCTTTCTCTCGGTGGCTCGAGATTCCAAAGATGGGTTGTTCATCCGCAGGTATCGCAGATTACGGAGATGAGAGAAAAAAGGCTCTCCTCAGATTTGTGGGGTAAAGACTTCCGAGATTTCGACGAGAGCCGCTCCGGATGAACATCAGCCCGGGAAAATCTCGGAAGTCTGCTCATCCTACCCCACAATTCCGTGTTGACCCAGAAAAAATCGGTGTAATCTGCGGATACAGCGAAGGACATTTAACGAAAACCCTTTTGCCGCCCAATAGTTACGTTCTTTGACAAAACCCGGTCTTTCCGTTAGAATAACGCTTCGTGAGCAAGACTGCCACCCTGCTCACCCCTGTTACCCTCAAAATCGTTTTCTCAGATTGGAGGGAGTACCTTGCCGAACATCAAATCTCAAGCCAAACGTCTGCGCCAGAACGAAAAGCGGCGTCTGCGTAACCGTTATTTCCGTGGACGCGCCCGTACCTTCGTCAAAAAGGCCCGCCAGGCCATGGATGAAGGTAACCTGGACGCTGCCCGCCAGTTCACGCACCAGGCTATCAAAGCGCTCGATAAGGCTGCCGAAAAAGGCATTCTTCACAAAAACAACGTTGCCCGCCGCAAGAGCCGCTTGATGAAACGTCTGGCCGCTTTTGAGCAAGCGCAGGCAGAGTAAGAACATCTTTGATGTGTACGCCCCAACGTCCCGGTTATCCTCCGATGGCCGGGATGTTGTGGTTAAAGGACGACGGACGACGGACAACGGACAAACTAATGCACCGATGCAACGCTTCGATTCGCTCAGCGCGGCGCCAATATAACCGGATGACGGATGACCGACGAAAGACCGTGCGAAGTGCGAAGTGCGGCGTGCGAGCCAACCGATGAACCAATGCAACGCTTCGACACGCTCAGCGCGACGCCAATGCAACCAATGCAACCAATGCACCGATGAACCAATGCAACCAACGAACCAATGAACCAATGAACCAATGAACCAATGAACCAATGAACCAACAAATTAATGCCCTCCTCGAAGACAAAATTCGCGCCTGGCTTCAGGCGAATGAAATTCCCCTGCCCGACGCTTTCAAGTGGGTGCCGCTGCCCTTCTCCGGGGAGTGGGGCATCTCGCTGGCGCTCTTCCCGCTGGCCGCCCAGGAAGCCCGTCAGGCCGGGAAACGGGTGAATGTCCCCGCCAGGGCGCAGGAAATCGCCTCGGGACTCGCCGAGCACCTGCAAGGGACGCCGGGCTTTTCCCATATTGAAGCGGTGCGGGGCTATTTGAACCTGTACTTTTCCACTGCCGAGTATGCCCGGCGGGTGGTGGACACCATCCTGGAACAAGGGGATGACTTCGGGCGCGGCGCTCCCAAAGGGGAACGCATCATGGTGGAGTTCGCCCAACCGAACACGCATCACTCCTTCCACATCGGGCATTACCGCAACACCATCCTGGGCGAAGCCCTCTCCCGCGTGGTGGAATTTGCCGGTTTCGATACCATCCGGGCCTCCTATCCCGGTGACATCGGGTTGGGCGTGATTACCGTGCTGTGGATTTACGACAAATTCTACAAGGGGCAGGAGCCGGAGGGCGTGCACGAACGCGGCCAATGGCTGCTGAAACTGTATGTGGAAGCCTCCCGGATGCTGGAACCCAGACCGGATGAAACCCCCGAAGAAAAGGCCCGGCGTGAAGCCTGGGACGCCGAACGGCGCGAAATGCTCCGCCGTTGGGACGCCGGAGACCCCTACGTGCGCGCCCTGTGGGAAGAGACGCGGGAATGGAGCCTGGAGGAACTGCGCGCCATCCTGGAGATGCTGGATGTCCACGTTGACGTGTGGTTCTTCGAAAGTGAAGTGGATGAACCTTCCAAGGCTATCGTGGATGAATTGATTGCTCGCGGCATCGCCGTGGACGAGCGCCCCGAAGGGCCGGTCATCGTGCGGATTGACGAGCAACTGGGCTTGAAAAAGGAAAAATACCGCACGGCGGTTATCCTGCGCAGCGACGGCACCAGTCTCTACATCACCAAAG
>JANTFR010000200.1 GCA_024763355.1 Anaerolineales bacterium | reverse complement strand
GGGTGGTCGGCGTCGTAACCAATCTGGGTGGGGAGGTCGAAGGCCACGGAGAGGCCGGTCTGCCCCTGGGCGAGGAGGTAGCGGTAGCGGGCGTTAGATTCCTCGGCGGTGGCGTAACCGGCGTACTGGCGCATCGTCCACAGGCGGCCGCGGTACATGCTGGGCTGCACGCCGCGGGTGTAGGGATATTCGCCCGCGAAGCCCAATTTATCGGGGTAATCGGGGTCGGGGTCTTCGGGGACCAGCAAAGGGGGCAAGGGGATGCCGGAGGACGTCTCAAAGGTCGCTCTACGCTCCGGGAAGCGGCTAACCGCCTTGTGGTAGGTGGTTTCCAGCCAACGAGTAAGGATGTCTTTGAGGGTCATTGGTCATCTTCCTCGGACGCATCGTACAACGGCAAGTAGATAGTAAAGCGGCTGTAATCACGGGGGTGCGAGTCCACCTCGACACGACCCCCGTGCGCCTCGACGATTTGCTTGACAATAAACAACCCCAGTCCGGAACCCTGTTTGCGCAGACGCTCCTGGTCACTGGTGCGAAAATAGGGCTGGAAGAGATAACGCTGGTCTTCGGGAGTAATGCCGGAGCCGGTGTTCTCCACCCACAAACAGGCCTCCTCATCGGTTTTTTTCAACCCCATCCTGATATGTTCCCCCTCCGGAGTGTACTTGGTAGCATTGGAAATCAGGTTGTAAAGTACCTGGTGGAGGCGGTTTTCATCCCCCCAGACAAAAACCGGCTCTTGCGGCAGGGTTTGTTCCAGGATGAATTGCCGTTTCACCGGTACCAGATACACTTTCCAGGCTTGTTGGGTCAGGGTACTCAAATTACAGATGTTCCGCTCAATCTCCAGTTGTCCACGCTCGATTTGGTCCAAACTGATGAGTTGCCGCAACGACATAGTGAGCGAGTGAATCCCCCAGCGGAGGACATCCAGCATTTCATGGGCTTCAAGGCTAAGGCCATCTTCGAGTTCAAGCAGGTCGGTGTAGCCCAGCATCATGCCCAGCCGCCCGCTAATCTCGTGGGAGGCAATCGCCAGCGAAAGACTCTTGAAACGGTTGGCCTCTTCCAGTTGGCGCTGCACGAGGCGGAGCATGTTACGGCTCTGGTTGAGTTCTTGCAACAACCGCCCGGTAGCGGTGGTGTCTTCCAACAGGATAACCACCCCTAAAGGAGACCCCTCGGCAGGAGGGTATATGGTGAGGGAGAAATAGCGCGTTTCGCCGCTTGGCATATCCCGATTGATGTGCCGTAGGAAGAAAGGCGGGTTGCGATAAAGCGCCAGGGCTTTCAATGTATCCTCAACGCCCACCAGTTCGGGACAAATTTCCGAAAGAAGATGTCCCGTCAAGTCTTCTACATCCAGAAGTTTTGCGGTTTGCGGTGATGCATAGCGGATACGCAAATCGGCGTCTGCCCACATGTAAGCCAGATTAGGTCGGTAAAGCAAAGTCTGGAGAATCCGCAGCAGGTAGATTTCATCACTCATGGGCAATTCATCCCCCCAGGGTGCGCTTTGCCAGCAAGGCAAAGGCTTCTTCTACATTTTCCCCGCTCTTGGCACTGGTCGTCAACCAGGATGCCTGCAACTCCTGTGCCAGGGCATCCAGGTCTGCATCTGCCACCTGACGGATATCGGCCAGGTCTTTCTTGTTTCCCACCAGGATGACCGGCGCGCCAGGTCGGACAGCCTCTAGACGTTGGGCGTATTTTCTCAGAGACTGCATTGTCTCCCGGCGCGTCAGGTCACACACCAGCAACGCACCGGCCGCTCCTTGCAAATAGTTGCTCTGAATGCCGGTAAATTCCTCACTGCCTGCCAGGTCCCACAACAGCAAGTGCATCTCCCCATATTCCGGCAAGAAGACTTTGCGCCGGGAAACCTTGACCCCGATGGTGCTCAGATAACGGTCGTCAAACCGTCCTTCGACGAAACGACGCACCAGGCTGGTCTTTCCCACGGCAAAATCGCCCAACATGCAGATTTTTTTCTGGAATACGCGAGCCACGATGATTTCCAATAGTGAGAGAAAAGGTCCCAGGTAAAAAAAGTTGCAAAGCCGGATGCACAAAAAACACCATCAATGTGCTTCCTTCTGCAACGCACCGTTCACGCAACCTACGTGAGAAGGCCAGTATAATAAAGCCTGAATTTGTGCTATTATACCGTAGGTAGGCTCCTAACCTGGCCTATAAATCAATTGAATCTCGCTTTCCCGTTCACCCAAAACACAACAAGGAGGCCACGTATGTTCAAGTCATCCCGTCAGTCGGCGCCCACGCCTTCCGATGTTCCCGAGGAGACGGCCGCTGTTCCTCAGGAAGAGCCCATCGCTGAAAGCCCCGCGCCTGAGGAGAATGCCCCCGCCCAAATGGAGGTCAACGAACTGGAGCGTTTACGCGATATTTTGTACGGCAATCAAACCCGCCAGATGGAAAAGCGCGTAAGCGACCTGGAAATTCGAGTGGAAACGACCCGCCGGGAATTGCGCGACCTGCTTAATGAGAGTATGGGCAACCTGACCGATACCCTCCAGGCCCGTCTGAGCGAAACGCGCAGCGATTTTACGGAGCGCATTGACCGCCTGGCAGTGGAACACGCCGCTCAGTTAAAAACCGCCCGCCAGGAACTGAGCGAGCGTTCTGACGCATCCGCCAGCCGCAACGAAAGCCGCATCACCACTGTGCAGCGCGAATTGTCAGAACGCCTTGACCAGCAGAGCAACGAGCAGCGAGAACAACTGCGCGCCGCCGTCAAAGAACTGACCGAGAAACTGGATGCCCAGCACGTGGAATTGCTGGCACAAATTCGCGATACCTACAAAGAACTCAGCGAGCGCATTGACCGCGTAGACACTACCCAATCGGAGCGGCTACGCACCTTGCAAAGCGAAACACGCCAGCGGGATGAAAGTTTGCGGCAGGAATTGCTCAACCTGACTGCAGCGCTGGAAGAGAACAAAGTCTCCCGTCCAGAACTGGGACATGCCTTGCTGGAACTGGGGCAACGACTACAAAGCACTCCTGCCGAATAACGCTCGGTCATGATGGAAACCGAACAACAACCCGGCGCTCCAAACGATGCCCTGCTGGAATCCATCCGGCAGATTCTTCTGGCCGACATCCACAGGCAACTCCGCAACCTGGAAAGCCGGATTGCCGAATTACAGCGACGCGAAACAGAGCAATCTCGTTTCAGCGAAGGGCAACTCGCCGCCCTCCAAAAGGAGGTACAGGAACTCCGGCAACGCGCCCGCAAACTGGAAGACCGCAACCACACCCTGGAACTGGACATCCGGGTGCTGGAACGCAAATCCCGCGTCGATACGGAGGGGTTGGTCGCCCACCTGACGCCGGTAATGACCAACGTGGTGCGCCGCACGATTAGCGAATCGGGCACCGAAATGGCCGAGGCGCTTGGCCCCATCATGGGGGAATCCATCCGCGTTCAGATTCGCGACTCCCGCCAAGACATGGTGGACGCCCTCTATCCCATCATCGGCTCCACGGTGCAGCGCGCGGTGGCCGAATACACCCGCGAAATCCAGCGCAATATTGACCGTCGGTTGCGCTCCACCCTGGGGGCAGGCGGTGCTCTGCGCTCTTTGTGGGCCAGAATTCGAGGCGTTTCCTCCTCCGAACTGGCCCTGCGCGACTCTTTCGGCTTCCAGATTCGGGAGATTTTCATCATCCAACACGGCTCCGGTATGCTGCTGGCACACAGCCATCCCGGCAGCAGCGACATCGCCGACTCCGACCTGGTGAGCGCCATGCTGACCGCCATCCGAGATTTTGTGCGCGACTCCTTTGCCCCCGACAACGAGGATAGCGAACTGGACGAAATTCAGTTCGGTCAAGACCGCATCATCATCCAGAGCGGGAAATACGCTTACGCAGCCGTGGTGATACACGGCATCGAGCCGGAGGGATTTCGGGCACGGCTGCGTGAGTTCGTCTCCGAATTGCATGTGCGTTTCGGCAATGCTCTGCGCGATTACGACGGCGACCCGGCTCTTCTCCCCGACTTCCAACCGATTCTGGCCCAACTGGTCATAGACCTGACCGGGGAAGAAGAACGCCCCATGAACCCGCGGCAACGCTGGGTAATAATCGGGATTCTGGTCAGTCTGCTTCTTTTGCTCTCCGTAGGATGCTTCTATCTGCGCTTTACCATCGCTCTCCTCCCCGTGGCCTTCCCCAGCCCCACGCCGACAAATACCGCCACCCCCACCTCTACTCCCACACTTACGCCAACCCATACCCCAACCCTTACCTTT
>JANTFR010000199.1 GCA_024763355.1 Anaerolineales bacterium | reverse complement strand
AACAAAGCACTGCCTATCACCCTCAGCACGGAACGCCTTCGGGAAGACCTCGAGGCTGGCGACATGGACGTTGAATCCATGAAGGAAGACCTGGAGATGATAGCGGAGAGCGCCCGCCTGATTGTGGAAGTGAAAGAACAACTCATCGGGCAGGCGCGTGAGCAGAAGCCCCGTCTATGCATGCCTGCCGATGTGGTGCAATCGGCCGCGGTGCAGCGTGGCGTTCCTGTCGAAATGCTGGAAATCCAGGTGGCTCCTGATGCCCCTATGGCGCTGGCTGATACCACCCAATTGACACGGGCCTTTGGCAACCTCTTGCAAAATGCTTTGGAGGCCAACGCTTCCCACATCAGGGTGCGGGTATATCCTGCAGAGGAAAAGGGCTTTGTCGCCGTGGATATTCAGGACGATGGCGCGGGTATCCCTCCTGAGGCGCAGGAGAAAGTCTGGACGACTTTCTACAGCACCAAAGGCCCCGAACACCACGGCCTGGGATTGCCCGCCGCGCTCCACATTGTCACCCAGTTGCAGGGGCGCATGACGCTTGAGAGCAGCCCCGGAGAGGGCACCACTGTACACGTCGAACTGCCGGAAGCCGCCTATTTGTCCGCCGAAGACATCAGCGGAGGAGCGGAGAATATTCTCCTGCTGGATGACGATGACCAATGGGCAAACTTCTTTGGTAGCGTGGTCGTCAGCGCTGGCAAAGTCGTGACCCATCGTTCTGGAGAAATCCGTATAGACGGCAATCCGGACCTGGTGCTGGTGGACGAATTCCAGTTGCATGTGCCGTTGGACGCCATTCTCCAGGCCGTCAGACAGGCAGGAGTAGGAGAGAAGACCATCGTTTTGACCACCGCTCTCAACGTGGAACGTACTACAGAGTACTTGCAGAGCGGTATCAAAGACATCCGTCTCAAACCGTACACCCTGGCCGAAATCGCACAACTTGTTCATTCCGTCTGAAAGTTAAGACTTTCTGGCCCCGGCAGCAGTATGAAAGCGAGCATACCGTGAGCGAAGACCATTCCACCACTCAGCAAACGCACATGACCTTGAGTCAGCAGATGGAAATTCTTTACGGCGTGGTGCAGCAAGTCCAGCGTGCTCTGCACCGCAGTCCGTACACCATCGAACGCCATCTGCTCGACCAGGTAGACCACCTCGTCCGCAGTCTGGGGCAACTGAGAAAACAAGTCGCCCGCAAGGAGGATGATTACGCCGACTTGCTCGCCCTGGCCGACATGGGACAGGTTATCAATTCATCGTTGGACCCCCATACGGTGCTGCGTATCGTCATGGACACTATTATCCGGCTCACCAACGCCGAGCGCGGATTTCTCATGTTGCGCGGACAAGATGGGAAACTCGCCATCCGTATCGCGCGCAACTGGGAGCAGGAATCCATTGACCCTTCCGAGTTTGCTGTCAGCCGGACGGTGATTGACCGGGTGGCCGAGACGGGGGAGCCCATCTTGACGACCAATGCCCAGGAAGACCCGCGCTTTGGTGGGCACCAGAGTATCATCGCTTACAACCTGCGTTCTATCCTGTGCGTGCCGCTCAAGGTCAAAGGGGAACTTACGGGGGTGATTTACGCCGACAACCGTATCCGCAGCGGTATCTTTACCGAGTCGGACCGCGACCTCCTGGCGGCTTTTGCCAACCAGGCCGCGGTTGCCATCGAGAATGCTCGCCTGTTCGAATCGCTGCGCCGCACCCTCGACGAGGTCACTGAACTCAAGAACCTGATGGATAACGTTTTCTCCTCCATCGTCAGCGGCGTTATCACCGCCGACATGGAAGACCGCGTTACGATGTGCAACCGGGCGGCAGAGGCCATCCTGGGGAAAACGGCGCGGGACCTCCTGGGGCGTTCGCTGGATGAGGTCGTTCCTCCCCTTTCCGGCCACCTTGCCCCCTACGTGGGGACGGTGCGGGAGGAAGACCGCTCCATCGTAGGGGTGGAGGTCAATTCCACGCTTCCGGGCAAAGGGGATGTTTTCCTGAACGTCAACCTCTCTCCCTTGAAAGATGCCGACCAGGAAACCCAGGGCGTTGCCATCGTGCTGGACGACCTCACGGAGAAGAAGCGCCTGGAGGCGGAACGCCGCATGTTCGAGCGGATGGTCTCCCCCGCTGTGATTGCCCAATTGGATCCCGACCAATTGCAGTTGGGCGGCAAGCGTACCCAAATCACTACCCTGTTTGCCGACATCCGAGGGTTTACATCTTTTAGCGAGCACCTCGACCCGGAAGAACTCTTCAACGTCCTGAACCAATACCTGGCGGCTGCCGCCGATGCCGTTTTGTCGCAGGAAGGCACGGTGGATAAATTCATGGGGGATGCCGTGATGGCCTGGTTCAATGCCCCCATCCCGCAGGAAGACCACGCTTTGCGGGCGGTGCGTGCTGCTTTGGGAATTCGCGATGGCATTCGCGCCTTGCATGAGGCCCTCCCCCCCGATTATCATCTTGCCTTTGGAGTGGGCGTGCACCACGGCGAGGCCCTCCTGGGGCTGATTGGCACCGAAAAGCGCCTGGAATACACCGCTATTGGGGATAGCGTCAACACCGCCAAGCGCATTCAGGAGAACAGCGCCGCCAATCAGATTCTCATCAGCGAGGAAGTGTATCGTCAGGTGGCCCCCCACGTGCGGGCGCAGGAAGTCGCCCCTGTGCACGCCAAGGGCAAAAGCGTTCCTTTGCGCGTCTACGAGGTGCTGGGGCTGCGCTGAACATGCAATCTCCCCCCTAAAACCAAGGGTGGGCGAAGGCACTGCCTTCGCCCACCCTCTTGATTTAAAACAGCAGCGGTATTCCCAGAAGGATGAGCAGCGTCCACACCAGGTAAGCGTTGGTGCCCAACGCAAAGACATGCTGCATCTCCTCAATCCAGGCGGCCTCATTGCGGCCTGCCTGTCGATACAAGAGCATCCCCAGCAGGGTGATGTTGATGCTGTTCCAGCCGATGACGGTCAGGCGGTTCATCGTGATGCCGCCCATCGTCGCTGTGCGGTATACGATGGCCGCCATGGCATATACGCTTACCACCAGCGCCAGCCCGGCAACCGTAACCATTCCGCGCCGTAGCCACAGGCGCATGCGGGCCGAAATTTCACCAACCTGCACCGGCAACGCCCCCAGGAGCAGCCCCATCACTGCGAAGAGCATGACATTGTACACCAGAAGTACGTCGCGGTTCAGGAAGGGCTGCATGAAGTTCGATGGAATGAACACGATGTAAATTGCCAGCACCACCAGGGTTGGTATCAGCATCAGGCGCATCAGTGTATGCACAAAGCGGCTTAGCCCCTGGGAAAAATCCTGTTCCAACGGAGTGCGAGTCGGGTCGTACACTGTCGCCAGCGCCAAAATGGGCAACAAGCCGAATCCGCCGGCTACAATCAGGCGCATCATCATCTCGGAAATCTCAACCCCCAGGGCGGAAAATAACCCCACTGTTATGGCGGTAAAGGCCACACCGGCTGTCAGGAACAGCCCTGCGGTGATGACTACCTCCACGGACTTGATGAGGAAAGCAAAGCGTTCTGCCGCCGCGGAACCCAGTCCCAGCACCAACACACCCAGCGCGCCCCACGCGAGCAGCGGTAGATGCGGAATTGCCAGGGTGATGTAGTGCCCCACGTCCGGGGAATGTGGCCCGGAAAGCAGCGTCGGCGCAGCCCATACCACATAGGCGCTCACCGCCAGCAAAATACCGCTCAACACCCCCAGACGCAGCGGCGACTTTTCCTTGCCTGTCCAGGTGAGAAACACCAGCGCCAGGATGGCGGCCAGCGGCGCCCATACCAGCGTCAGGTAGGGTGTGTAATCGGCAACCATCAGACGGTTGACATCCGAAAGCGCCCAGAACAACAGGCCGGTCAACACGCTCAGGGGAACGGCGGCCTTCCAGTGGCCGGGCACATCCCTTGCTTCCGGGACATCCAGTTGCAAGCGGTAGTGCCAGGCATCCAGCAGAGGAGACTCCGGCGCGGATTGTCGGATTTGTTCGATAGCAGTCTGAAACGTCTCCACTTCCCCCCGCTGCGCCGCGGCGCGGTACAACTGTTCCAGTGCCTGCGGGTCATCCTGTAGGGTGCGAACGCGTTCCAGGTATTGCATGACATGCTCCTTTCGCACATCAAGGCGTTTGAAGTTCACAAACGCGGGGCGTACTGTTCCGCAAACAAGGTCGGGGTGCCGCCCGTGTGCCAGAACAGAACGGTCTCCTCGGGGGAGAAAAAGCCTTTCCGAATCAAATCCAGCATCCCCGCCGCGGCGCGGCCCGTGTACACCGGGTCCAGAAGCAGCCCTTCGGTGCGGGCAAACAGGTGGATGGC
>JANTFR010000198.1 GCA_024763355.1 Anaerolineales bacterium | reverse complement strand
CTTCTTTTTCCGGCAGGCTCCGCTTGTGTTCCTGTCACTCTTCAATTGTCAAGGTGCCTCAGACAAAGCCGCCGATACCCGCTCCGCAAGTATCGGCTCGCCAGACCTGCCAGGCTCCCCCCTCTCAGCCCCGGTCTCTGGTCGCTTCATCTCTCTTTGCTCTTGTTATCCGTTTGCCCTGCCTCGCAGGGCGAAACTTCGCTGTGTCATCCAGCGAAACAATTATACACAAGAATCACGGTGCGTCAAGGTTTTTGCAATGTTTTTCCGCGGCAATCTCTCTACTCCGAGTTGGCTTCTTTCCGGCGGCATTCGGAGCATATCCCGAAGAACTGCAGCCAGTGTTCCTGAATAGTGTAGCCGCTTTCCTCGGCCACGTGCTGGGACAAGCGAGTAACAATGTCGGCATCGCCAGAAAAATACTCGACCCGCCCGCAGCGACGGCAAATCAGGGGATGCTGATGCCCCTCCACGGTGGCGATGAAAGCCTGACACCCATCTGGTCTGTGGATGCGCTGAATCAGCCCCAGGTCTTCAAGTTTCTCCAGCGTGCGGTACACCGTAGCCAACCCAATCCGCGGAGAACGCTGACGCGCCAGCAGATAGACCGCTTGCGGCTCCATCACGTAACGGCTGTTGGCAATGATTTCCACCACCACCCGCCGCGGAGCAGTCAGCCGGTATCCAGCCTCGTGCAGACGCGCCAGCCAATCAGAGACCAGGTTTTGCTGAGCAGGAACCAGGGTCACAACGTCATCCTACTTTGTAGCCGATTTTCCGCAGGAAGGATTTTCGCCAGGCGATGCCTTCTTCGCCTTCCACACCCAGCGGGGAACTGCCGTCGATGACGCCCACAATGCCACGCCCCTGTTCGCTTTGGGCGATGACGACCTGCGTGGGATTCGCCGTGGCACAGAAGATACGCGCCACTTCAGGGACGTTCTTGACCGCGTTGAGTACGTTGACGGGAAAATATCCTTCCCCCAAAAAGATGATGAAGGAATGCCCCGCCCCTATCGCCAGGGCGTTCTTCTGCGCCAACGCAATCATGGCATCATCGGTGCCGCTCCAGCGCACGAGACGCTCGCCGGAGGCCTCGCAGAACGCCAGACCGAATTTGATGCCCGGCACACTGGTGACCAGGGTCTCATGCAGGTCTTCTACGCTCTTGATGAAGTGCGATTGCCCCAGGATGAAATTGACTGCTTCGGGTTTTTCGATGGGTACGATTTCCAGATGCATGGTAACACCTCACGAACAACGAATGTCCACGAATATCCACGAATGGACACGAATAGCACGAATGGGCACCTCGATTATACCCAAACGCCGAAGGGATAGTGCGAATCGGCCTGAAAATCCGGTGAGATTTTCGGACGCGGCAGACAAGGAAGGGTCAACGCGCAATTGTGGGGCAATAAGAAACGCGGGGACGCAGGGACGCCAGGGCGCAAAGGAAGCACTTTTGTCCTGCCCACTTGCCACTTTCCCACTTGCCTACTTTCATACTTTCACACTTGCCCACTTTCACACTTTCTCGCGGCGCACGTACCACACGAGGATGAAGACAACGGTGCTGGCAAGCACAATCGCCGCGCCGGAGGGGACGCCCCAATAGTAGGAAGCATACAATCCCACCACACCGGAGAGCGAAGCCAGTGCCGCGGCCAGGAGCATCATCACCGGCAGGCGGCGGGTGAGCAGGTAGGCGGTAGAGGCCGGAGTCACCAGCATCGCCAGCATAAGGGCTACCCCCACGGTCTGGAGGGCAACCACAATGGAGACGGCAACCAGCACCAGGAGGATGTTATCCAGCAGGCGCACCGGCATCCTGAGGGTCAGCGCCAACACCGGGTCGAAGGAGAGCACCAGAAACTCCTTGTAAAGCGCGGCAATCGTCAGGAGTACGAACCCTCCAAAGGCGATACTCAACCACAAATCCCCGCGTTGCACCCCCAGCACATCCCCAAACAGGAAATGCGTCAGGTCCACGCTGTACGTCCGCACGGTGGAGATGAGGGCAATCCCCAGGGCGAACATCCCCGCGAAAATGATGCCGATGGCGGCGTCCTCGCGTATCTTCGTGTGGCGGGTGACCGCGCCAATCCCCAGGGAGGCGATGATGGCCGTCCCCAGCGCCCACCAGAAAAGCGAGGCGCTCCCGTTCACCAGATACCCCACCGCGATGCCGGGCAGGATGCTGTGCGCCAGGGCGTCGCCGAAGAAGGCCATGCCGCGCAGCACAACATACGTCCCGACCACAGCGCACACCGCGCCGACAATCAGGACGGCCAGCAGCCCCCGCACCATGAAAGCGTATTGAAACGGCTCCAGCAGGAAAGTGAGCATCAGGCCGCCTCCTCTCCCTCTCCGCAACAGGTATCACTAACCGCCAGGGTTTTCTCGGCGTCGTAAACCAGGTGAACGTGCCCGCCGTAGGCCTCCAGCAGAATTTCGGAGGTGAACACTTCTTCCGCACTCCCCATAGCGATGATACGCCGGTTGAGCAAGATGATGCGGTCGAAACGCTCGGCAGCCATTTTCAAGTCGTGCAGTGCCACCAGGACGGTGACTTTCTGCGCTTTCAGGGTATCCAGAACGGAGAAAACTTCTTCCTGCGAGTGAACATCCAGACCGGTGAGCGGCTCGTCCATGAGCATCAACTGGGCTTCCTGCGCCAGAGCGCGAGCGATGAACATGCGCTGCTGCTGCCCTCCCGAAAGTTGGCGAATCTGGCGTTTGGCAAGGTGACGCAGATGCACCACGTCCAGGGCCGCGTACACCTTTTCCCAATCGGAGGCTTTCGGCCAGCGCAACAATCCCAACTGCCCCACCCGCCCCATCATGACCACATCGGCCACCGTAACCGGGAAGTTCCAGTCTACCTGCGAGCGCTGGGGCACATAAGCGATGCAGACGTGCTCTCCCGGCTCTCCGCCGTAAACATGCACTTCCCCGGAGGTGGGGCTCAGCACACCGGCGATGATTTTGAAGAGGGTACTCTTACCTGCTCCGTTGGGACCAATCACGGCAATGCGCTCTCCGGTTTGCACCGCAAAGGTGACGTCATCTAACGCAACGCCGCTTTCGTAGCGCAAACTGACGCCCTCGAGGCGCAATATCGGTGCGCCGGGCAGGTGAGGAGCATACACCCGCCGCAAAAGGTGATTGGTGCGTTCCAGTTCTTTCCACATAAGAGCATCACCCTTTTACTGCAAGGCATCTACGATAGCGGTGACGTTGTAACGCACCCAATCCACGTAGGTGGGCGCGGGGCCGTCCGGCTCGCTCAGGGAGCCGGTATAGACCGTCACCAGTTTCACGCCGGTATCGGCGGCTACCCGCTCCGCCAGGGAGGGATTGACCGTATTCCCCACGAAAATGGCCGGCACGCCCATCTGCCGAATGGCATCCTCCAGGGCGGCCAATTCCTGCGCCGAGGGCTGCGCCAGTGTACTGTATCCGGGGATGAGCGCTCCCTGCTGCCGGAAGTTGTACCGGGCGCAGAAGTACCCCCACATGAGATGGTCGCTGACGATGACGCGGCGCTCCGGCGGGATGCTGGCGACCTGTTCTTTGACCCAGGCATCCAGTTCTTCCAGCGTTTTTTGATAGGATTCCGCCCGCCGGCGGTAGGCTTCGGCATGGGACGGGTCGCGCGCTGCGAGCGTGTCCGCGATGGTAGAGAGCCAGACGCGCACATTGTTAGGGTCGCTCCACAGATGGGGGTCAGCGCCTTCGGCGTGATTGCCCTCCCCCTCCTCCCCCGATGGGGATACCGGCTTTTCGAGGAGGTCTATCCCCTGAGAGAGTTCCACTACCGCCGCATCCGGGCGGGCATTTTCCAGGACAGGCTGCACCCCGGCTTCAAGCCCCAGGCCGTTGAGAAAGATGACATCCGCCCGCGCGATGCGGGCGACATCCTGGGGAGTTGGCGCATAACTATGCGGGTCGTTTCCCGCCGGGATGAGAACATCCACCACGGCGTCCTCGCCGCTCACCTGCCGCACCACGTCGGCAACGATACTGGTGCTGGCGACGATGTGCAGGGCGTCATCGGGGGTGTCGGGATTTTCACCCCTGGCGGGGGTACATCCGGCAGCCAGCAAAGCAATGCTCAACACGAGATAGACCATCTTACGCATGGGTATTTTTTCCTTCTTAATGAGAATGATTTTCGTTATCGAATGGCGATTATACCACAGAAAGGCAATGGTACGGTATAATTAGGCATTACAAATCGGCACATTCCAAGACCTCGCAGGTCTGAAACGAGGCCCTTTCGGCGGGAGATTCCTCTGCAAAAAGGCGCACTTTCACGACACGATGGCTTCCGTGACCTGCGGGGTTTTTCTTTGAAGAG
>JANTFR010000197.1 GCA_024763355.1 Anaerolineales bacterium | reverse complement strand
CAACCTGCGCCTGCTGGCCGACCTGCCCGACCTGTGGGACGCGCCGCTCATGGTGCTGGACATCAGTTCCACCAAGCGCGCCATCGTGGAAGCCATGCGCGCCCTGCCGCCCCGCTTCGACCCCTTGGGCGGACATCCCATGTGCGGCAAGGAAGTCTCCGGCCTAGCGCACGCCGACCCGCAGATGTTTCGCGGCGCTCCCTTTGCCTTCACTCCCCTGGAGCGCACCTCGCCACACCTGCGCGCCCTGGCGCAAGACCTGGCAGAACGCATCGGGGCGCGCCCCTTATGGTTGGACGCCGAAACCCACGACCGCTGGGTGGCCGCCACCAGCCACCTGCCGTATCTGGTCGCCACGGCGCTCAAAAAGGCCACTCCCGCCGAGGCTTCCCCCCTGATTGGCCCCGGTTTCCGCAGCACCACCCGCCTCGCCGCCAGCAATCCGGTCATGATGGATGACATCCTGCGCACCAACCGCGAACCTATCCTGCAGGCGCTTGCCCGCTTTCGAGAGCAACTGGACGCCATCGAGGCAGCATTGGTGAATGCAGAATGGTGAATGCAGAATGCAGACAACGGACGACGGACGACGGACGACAGACGAGCCGCACGCCGCACGCCGCACCTGACGCCTGACACTCCCTCCCCCCTGGCCTCGATACGCTGCGCTACGCACATCGCACGTGGTACTTGACACTTTTCCCCCACCCCAAACCCCTCCCCCTAATGGGGAGGGGCTTTCCGCACGTGACACCTGACACATGAGACTTTCTCCCCGCCTCCCCGGCTCGAAAAGTATCACCAACCGCGCCCTGCTGCTGGCTGCGCTGGCCGAAGGCGTCACCACGCTTGAAAGGGCGCTTTTCTCCGACGATACCCGCTACATGGCGGAGGCCCTGCGCGCCCTGGGTTTTCGCGTGGAGGCAGACCCGCAGGCGAAGCGCTTCACCGTCCACGGGCAAGGCGGACTCATTCCGGCGCGCGAAGCAGACCTGTTCATCGGCAATGCCGGGACGGCAGCGCGTTTTCTGACCGCCGCCCTCTGCCTGGGAGAGGGAACCTACCGCCTGGACGGGGTGCCGCGCATGAGGCAGCGTCCGATGGGCGACCTGGTGCAGGCCCTCAACCGCATCGGTGGACAGGTGGCCACCTCGGGCGGCAGTTTACCGGCGGAAATCCACGCCCGCGGGCTGCGCGGCGGGAAGGTCAGCCTGCCGGGGGATGTCAGCAGTCAGTTCGTCAGCGCGCTATTGATGGCTGCTCCCTACGCCCAGGCCCCCCTCACCGTGGAAGTCACCGGCCCGTTGAGCTCGCGCCCCTACGTAGACCTGACTATCGGGATGATGGAAGACTTCGGGGTAACGGTAACGACCCAAAGGGAGGCCGTCTTCCGCGTGGAGCCGGGCATCTATCGGGCGCGGGAATCTTATCGGGTCGAGCCGGATGCTTCGGCGGCCTCCTGCTTCTTCGCCATCCCCGCCATCACGGGAGGCAGCATCGAGGTGAGCGGCATCCACCGAAACAGCCGTCAGGGGGACGTAGATTTCCTGAACGTCCTGGAACGGATGGGCTGCCGGGTCACGGAGACGAGCGGCGGCATCCGGGTGGAGGCGGGCGCGGCCCTGCGCGGCGTGCAGGTGGACATGCGTCACATCCCCGATACGGCCCCCACGCTGGCCGCGATTGCCCCCTTTGCCAAGACGCCGACCCTCATCCGCGGCATCGCCTCGGCGCGGCTGAAGGAGAGCGACCGCATCAGCGCGGTGTGTACCGAACTCATCCGCCTGGGCGTGCGCGTGGAGGAGTATCCCGACGGGATGAAAATTTACCCCGCCGAAGAAATTTTCCCCGCTACGGTGCGCACCTACGACGACCACCGCATCGCCATGGCCTTCGCTCTCATCGGCCTGCGGGTGCCCGGCATCGTCATCGAAAACCCCGGCTGCGTGGCGAAAACCTTCCCGGAATATTTTGAGGTGCTGAGGGAGATGGTGGAGGGGGGACGGTAGACCGTGGACGGTAGACCATAGACGACGTGGTACGTGATACGTGGTACATGGTACTTGACACCTAACACATGACACACCTCTACCTCCTCGGCCACCCCCTCCGGCACAGCCGTTCACCGGAAATCCAGAACGCCGCGCTGCAAGAGGCCGGGCTGCACAACTGGCGCTACGAACTGCTGCCCACCCCGCCGGAGGCCCTCCCGCAAGCCGTGGCGCGCATCCGGCAGGCGGATTGCGCCGGCGGCAACGTCACCATTCCGCACAAGGAAAGCATCATCCCTTTGCTGGATGCCCTGACCCCCGCGGCACAGGCCATCGGAGCGGTAAACACGCTCTTCAAGCGCGACGGGCAACTGTGGGGCGATAACACCGATGCAGAGGGCTTCTGGCTGGACCTCCGACGCGTCTTCGGGGACCTGCCCGCCGGGGAGGCCCTCTTGCTGGGCGCGGGCGGGGCGGCGCGGGCGGTGGCTTACGCCCTGGCGCGGCGCGGCTGGCGAGTCACCGTGGCCGCCCGCCGTGTGGAGCAAGCCAGAACCCTATGCGCCGACTTGACTCCTGTCGGGTGCGGCATGCTCCATCCCCTGGCGCTGGATGCCCTCCCATCCGCAATCGCCAATCAAAAATCGAAAATCGGCAATCACCAATCGCCCCTCCTCATCGTCAACTGCACCCCGGTCGGGATGTACCCGCACGTGGAGACCTCCCCCTGGCCGGAGGGTGTGCCCTTCCCCACCGGGGCGCGTCTCTACGACCTGGTGTACAATCCCGAAGAAACGCAATTGATGAGAGATGCCCGCGCTGCCGGCCTTCCTGCCGTCAACGGGCTGGGGATGCTGCGCGCCCAGGCCGCGCTGGCGTTTGGACGGTGGAGGGTGGACGGTAGACCGTGGACGGATGGACAGTAGACCGTAGACGACGGACGACAGACCACGGCCTCGATACGCTGTGCTACTCGGCCGGCAGCCCCCGCACTTCGCACGTGGTACTTGACACATGATACGTGATACATGACCCACTACTTTGCCCTGCTCGAAAAACGACTTACCGCCCTGCGTGGCATCGGCGCTAACCTCATCCGCCTGGATGTGGGTTCTCCTGACCTGCCGCCTCCGCCGCACGTCATAGAGACCTTGCAACGCGCCGCGGCGCGTCCCGATGCGCACGGCTACCAGGCGCACAACGCCACGCCCGCCCTGCGGGAGGCCTGGGCGCGGCATTACCGGCGCACTTTTGGCGTCACCCTCGACCCCCAGCGGGAAATCCTGCCCCTGCTCGGCTCTAAAGAGGGCATTTTCCACCTTTCGCTGGCGCTCCTGCACCCCGGCGACGTGGCGCTGGCCCCAGACCCCGGCTACGTCACATACCGGCATGGCGCACAGCGCGCCGGCGCGGCAATCCACACCCTGCCGCTGCGCCCCGAAAACGGCTACCTTCCCGACCTGGAAGCCGTCCCCGCCGAAATTTTGCGCCGCGTCCGCTTGTTGTGGCTCAACTATCCGCACAACCCCACCGGCGCCACCGTCACCCGCGCCTTCTTTGAGCGCGTCATCACCTTTGCCCGCCGCCACAATCTGCTGGTCTGCCACGATGCGGCCTACAGCCTGGTCACTTTCGATAATTATCGCGCCCCCAGCATCCTCGAAATCCCCGGCGCGGCGGAAGTAGCGGTAGAATACAACAGTCTGTCCAAATCGCACAACATGGCCGGATGGCGTCTCGGCGCGCTGAGCGGAAACGCCGAGGCGGTGCAGGCGCTTTACCGCTTGAAAACGCAGGCCGACAGCGGACATTTTCTACCGATGCTGGAAGCCGCCACCGCGGCCCTGGAACGCACTCCCTTGGAGTGGATTGCCCAACGCAACCGGGAATACGCCCTCCGCAGGGACACCGCACTGGAAGGGCTGGCCGCTCTGGGGCTGCGCCCCCTCCCCCCGAAAGGCGGCATGTACGTGTGGAGCCGCATCCCGGAGGGCTGGAAATCCGCCGAGGCCTTCACCGCTGAGGTACTTGCCCGCGCCCGCGTCAGTTTGACCCCCGGCACCGTCTTCGGTCCGCAAGGGGAGGGCTACTTCCGCCTGGCGCTGACCGTCCCCGTCCCCCGCCTGCGCGAAGCGCTGGAGAGGATGGCGACCGTGAACCGCGGACGGTAGAGGGCGGACGGTCGACGACGGACGACAGACCACGGACGGCGGAACGCCCCTGCACATCGCACGCGGTACTTGACACTTTTCCCCCACCCCTACCCCTCGCGAAGCATACCCGCAGGGTGCTCCCCCTAAGGGGGAGGGGAGATACTGCACTACGAACGTCGCACATAGTACCTGGCACCTGACACCATGCACTACCTCACCTCCGGCGAATCCCACGGCCCGGCTCTGCTCGCCATTCTGGAGGGCCTGCCGGCGGGATTGCCGCTGACCCCCGAA
>JANTFR010000196.1 GCA_024763355.1 Anaerolineales bacterium | reverse complement strand
CGGAGGGTGACTTGCAGGAAGGTGCGCTCGAAGCGCTTCTCCAGGCGGCTGGCCTCCTTGCGCCGCAGCGCCTGCACCCCGGCATGAGGCGCCTTCTCGCCGCGTTTGGCGACCGCCTTCTGCCCCACCGCCCGGCGGGTGCCGAAGTCGGCGCGGGCGATGATTTGCAGCATGGCCCGCCCGCGGCCCACGACCCCGTTGATTTCCGTGAAGACGGCCCGCAGGGGGTCGGCGCTCAAGGGGAGGATGTCCTCTTCCCAGGTGGCGGGGGCGATTTCGCACCAATGCACATGCCAGTCTTCGGGCAGGCGGGCGGGGTCTTCCGTCACCCCGCGGCGCTGCACGCCGGGCCATTCGGCCTTGATTTGGGCCAGGGCCGCCCGGACCCCTTCCGGACTGCCGTGCAGGGCAAAGGCGAGTTCGGTGCCGCTGCCGACAATCTCGAAGGCGATATGTTCGTCCCGCGGCAGGGCGGAGGCCAGGCGGCCCCACAATTTCACGCGGGCGGGGTCCACAGGACGCCAGTCTGCCCGCGGCAGGAGCAGGTAGGTGGGGCCGGAAGCGACCTGTTCCTGAACGGCCAGCGCCGCCTGACGGGCGCGCCGTCTGCGCCGCAGGGCATAGGCCAGGGGGAGGGCGATGAGCAGCACCAGGAGAAGCACAGCCCAGGGTATCCAGCGCCCCTCCCGAAACCAGTGGCGCAGCGCCCGCCATTGCCGGGGCTCGATGCTCGTCAAGACGACCACGCCCAGGGCGACCAGCGCCAGACCAGCCATTTGCCAGGTATCCTTGTCCATGCTTACAACCAATCAGGTAAATCTTGGGAGTTCTGGGGCGGTACAGCCTCAGACGACGCGTTTGCGTCAGCCTGGCTGGTCTGCGGCGCGGTTGAGACAGTCACAGCCCCAGGCGATGCGCTTACACCGGCCTGGGCCTGCGGGTCGGATACTGCGTCCGGGACAGGTGCAGCCCCAGGCTCGGTCTGGCCCTTCAGTTTGGCGCGCTGGGTTTCCAGTTCGGTGCGCTTGTTGCGCAGCCAGGCAATCCAATCCGCATAGGTTTTGAATAGTTCTTCGATGTCCGGAATCATTGCATCTCCTTCATCATGCGCGCCACGACCAGGCGGGCGCGCAGGCGGTCCTCCAGGCGCGATGAGAGCACCACGCGCTCGAAGGGAGAGGGGCGTACATGGGTCAGCAGCAGGTCGCCGGGGATTTGGGCCAGGCATACGCCGCGGGGCAGCCCGAAGAGGGCTTCGAAGAGCGAGGCGGGCAGGCCGGGGAAGGAGGCGCGCACCCGCTCCCGTTCGCTGCCTTTCTGGTGGAAAAGCAGCGTAAAGGCAGAATTAGCCAGGATGGGCGCGCCATGGTGCAGGCCGCTTTCGTCTGCCGGGCCCAGGAGACTGTGGAGGTCCTGGTCGGCCACAATCATCCCCACCCGCCGGGAGCGGGCGGTCTTGTACTCCCCGCTGACGTGGGCCGCAATCACCGGGTCACGCATCAGCATCCCCATCTCGTCCACGAAGAACAGGATGGGGGTGGTGTCCCCGTCAGCGCGTTTGCGCCGGATGGCCTGGTTCAGGTTAGCGACCAGGATGGAGAGGAGCGCAGAACGCAGGTTGCCGCCCATCTCCTGTTTGGGCAGGCCGGATACGTCGTAGACCGTGACCGGGTGGGCCAGGGAGAAATCCACGCTGGTGGAGCGCCCGAAGAGCCCGGCATAACTCCCGTTGGCGTAGGGTTCCATCTTGTAGGCCAGGAGGGCGGCGGTCTCCCGGATGCGGGGCAGGGCCTCCGTCCGCATGGCCAGCACCCGCAGACGGGCCTGGACTGCTCCCAGGGTGGGAGGCTGGACGCCGCGCCCCCAGATGGGTTCGTAGATGTCTAGGAGCACCTCGTCCAGGACGGCCCGCGCCAGGGTGTCGCCCCGCTCGTAGACGCCCAGGAGGGAGAGCATGGCGCAGACCTGCTCGATTTGCGCCCCTATCTCGGCGTGGGTGATGTCCAGCAGATTGACCGCCGCGGCGCTGGTGCCCATTTCGGCCCGCTGGTAAATCTCCTCCCCCAGGAAACCCAGGTCCACGTTCCCCTGGGGGTCCAGGATGATGAGATGCACGCCCAGGAGCAGGTGGCGCAGCATGAGCAGGAGGGTGGCAAAGGTCTTGCCGCTCCCGGTCTGCCCCAGGACGACCATGTTGTAGGAGGCATTGCGCTCGTCGAAGATGTCCACGATGACCGGGGCCTGGTTGCGGTCAACCCCCAGGAGCACGCCGCGGGTCTCGGTGCGGCGGCGGTAGGAGAGGGCGCTGCCGGTCAGGAGGGCCACGCCGGGGGAGGTCAGGGGAGAGCCGTCCAGGTTCTCCGGGGGACGCACCCCCAGGATTTTGCGCATCGCCGCTCCGGGCGGGGAGAGGCGCTGCATGTCGAAGGGCAGGGCCCCGCGGACCACTTCCAGGCGGGCCTTGAGTTCGTCTTCGTTTTGCCCGCCGACAATCGTAAAGAAGCGCAGGGTGTGCAGGGAGGCTCCGGCCCGATTCATCTCGGCCCGCAGGCGGCCAATCGCGCTTTGCACCTCGCTGGCCGCCTGGGCGGCTTCGACGCTCTCCTTGCGCTCGTACTTCGCCACGGCGGCCTTCTGGCGCAGGCGCTTGACGGCCTCCTGCTCGCCATACGCCCCGACCTGCATCACGGCCCAGACGGGGAAATCCAGAGTGAAGAGACGGTGCAGGGCGCGGGGATAGATGCCGCCGTATTGGGTGGCGCGGGAGCGCAGCAGCCCCCAGCAGCGCCCGTGTTCGTCCTCGACCAGGTTCCAGCGGTCCACACCCCGCTGGAAGGGCATGGGGATTTCGGCGTGCAGGGGGCGGGCGGTGATGCCGTAGGTAGCCAGCAGCCCGCACAGGGCGCGGTCGTCCATCAGAGTGTTGACCATCAGGTAGAGACGGATGAAGCGCACCTCCTCCACCGAGCGGCGGAGGTGCTCCTCGTATTGCAGGCGGTAGGCGGCCAGGCCGGGGGGCAGGCTGGTGGCCGCGGCCTGCTCGAAGCCTGCGGTCACGTCCTCCAGGCGGAGCGAATCGGCCACCATCAGGAGGCGCGCCGAGGGCAGCCCCTGGGCCAGGCGGGGCAGGGAGGCCCAAAAGGGGGCAGTCTGCATCAACTGCCAGGGGGTGGCCGTAGCGATGTCGAAGGCTTCCAATTCCACGATGTTCATTCCAGGCCTCCCACCTCGGCAATCAGGCCGCCGTCCAGGTCGGTGATGACCACGCTCTCCTGCCCTCCGCCGGGCAGGATGACGGGCAGGGTGACCTCATGGCTGCGGGCCGCATAGGTGAGGCGGTCCACCAGGTAAGCGGGCAGATTGCGGTCACCCAGCCCCTCGAAACGCTTGACCAGGAGGTAGCCGATGACCGCTGCGCCCAGGCCGAGCGGCAGGCTGCTGGTCTGCATCAGGATGAGCCCCGCCACGGCGGCCACCCCGACGCCTTCCTGCATACTCAGCCCCAGGAACATACGGGACTCGTAATGCAGGACATCCACCGGCCAGTCGTAACGCAGGTCGTCTACGGATTCGGTCATCGGGCGCACTCCGGGTTAGAAGTAGGACACCAGGGCGGTCGAGATGCCCACCAGGATGAGGCCGATGACCACGTTGATGATTTGCTTCTTGTAGCGTTCGGCCAGTTCGGGGAAGAGGAAGGACCCGGCCATGATGACGCCGATGCCTCCCAGGCTGAGGATGGCCAGACCGCGGGCCAGTGCTGTGAAATCGAAACCCATAGGAAACTCCTTTCGAAAGATGAAATTGGAATGGTTGAATGCCTCCTCCCCGGTCTCCGCCATCCGACCGGGGGAGGGGTCATTGGAGGGCCTCGTCCAGGGAGATGACGAAGCGCAGATTGCCCTGCTCCCAGAGCAGGACGGGGCTGGAGTGGCCTTTGGCGACCTCCCCGGCCACCTTGCCGTCCAGAGACTGTCCGGCCGCGGGAATCTCGCCCGTCCCGAAAGCGCCGATGACGCTCAGGGGGGCGGGCCACCAGCCGGGTACCTGCTCCACCTGGGCGCGCTCGGTGACCGCCAGGGTGTCGCCGCTGTAGCGGACGCCGTCCTGCAAGGCGGTCAGGGTCACGTCGCAGACCACGAACGCGCCCTGGGCAGCCCCCACCTGGACGACGTTGGCGCAGTGGGAGATGTGCAGGCGCAGCCCGGCCTGGGGGTTGTCCACCGTCAGGCTGTCGGTGTAGACCTCCGTAACGGGAGCGGGGGGCGTGAAGGCCAGGTCGGGGGTTGGGGTGGCGAAGACGAAGCCGCCGCTGCGAGGGGTGGGCAGGGGCAGGTTGGTGTCCTGGACGGCCTCGGCGACCAGCACCCAGCGTTCGCCGGAGCGTTCGCTGTGCAGGATGACCACCAGGGAGGGGTGGGGGTCGTTGAGAATCTCTATCTGGTAGCGCTGGACACGGCGGATGTCGGTCAGGGTGTAGTAGGCGGTCTCCCCGCTGCGCAG
>JANTFR010000195.1 GCA_024763355.1 Anaerolineales bacterium | reverse complement strand
GAACTGAACGAACGCGCCAACCGCCTGGCGAACTTCATGCGCGATGAACTGGGCGTCCAGCCGGGCGACCGGGTTTCTATCATCGCCAAAAACAGCATCGTCTATATTGATCTGTTCTACGGCTTGCCGAAAATCGGCGCGGTTTTTGCGCCTTTCAACTGGCGGCTGACGGCGCGCGAACTGACCTACATGCTCAACGACCTGGAGCCGAAAGTCCTGCTTTTCGAGCCGGAATTCGCCCCGCTGGTCAAGGAGATGCGTTCCGCCATCCACGTGGAACACTTCGTCGGGCTGCGCGGGGCCGAAATGTCGGGTGCAGTCTCCTATGAGACCCTTCTCGAAGCGGCTTCGCCTCAGGAGCCGGTCTACCCGGAGATGGATTTGGAAACCCCCTACTGCATCCTGTACACCTCCGGCACGACCGGCAACCCGAAGGGCGCGGTGCTGCCCCACCGCCAAATCCTGTTCAACTGTATCAACACCATCGTCAGTTGGGGACTGACCGAGAAGGACATCTCGCCGGTTTACACGCCGCTTTTCCACGCCGGGGGGTTGTTCGCCTTCCTGACGCCGCTGCTCTACGTGGGCGGACGCATCGTCCTGGCGCGCGATTTTGATCCTGTGGACTCGCTGCGCTGGATTATGGACGAAGGCTGCACTGTAATACTCGGCGTTCCCACCCTTTTCCGCATGTGGATGGAGTCGGACTACTTTGAAAAGGCTGATTTCAGCAACGTCCATTTCTTCATCAGCGGCGGCGCAGCCTGTCCGCCCCCCTTGATGAACGCCTGGCGCGAAAAGAAAGGCGTTATCTTCCGTCAGGGATATGGCCTGACTGAGGTCGGCCCCAACTGCTTCAGTATGACCGACGAGGACTCGGTGCCTAAGACCGGCTCGGTGGGCAAGCCGATTTTCCACAGCGAGATGCGTATCGCCGACCCCGAAACCGGCGCGGATGTCCCCGTGGGCGAGGCGGGCGAACTGCTGATTCGCGGCCCGCACGTCTGCTCCGGCTACTGGCGCAACCCCGAAGCGACGAAGAAGACCATCGTGGATGGCTGGTTCCACACCGGCGATATGGCTCACATGGATGCCGACGGCTTCTATTACATCGACGGGCGCTACAAGGACATGATTAAGAGCGGCGGCGAGAACATCTACGCCGCGGAGGTCGAATCCGTGGTACGCGACCACCCTGCCGTCAAGGACGCCGCCTTGATTGGCAAGCCAGACGAAAAATGGGGCGAAGTCGGCCTGATGGTCGTCGTTCTGGAGAGCGGGCAGCAGGTCTCGGAGGAGGAGCTGAAGGCGTTCTGCCGGGGGAAGATTGCCAAATTCAAGATTCCCAAAGAGTTCGTCTTTGCCGATGCCCTGCCGTATTCCGCCTACGGCAAAGTGGAGAAGCCTAAATTGAAGGAAATGTACGTCAAGCAGGAGGAACCCTGATGAATATCCCCACGATGGAAGGCATTACTGCCAAAACGATTACCACCAGCCGCATCACCACGCGCGTGCTGTTCAGCGGCCCGGAGGACGGCATCCCCGTCCTCTTCCTGCACGGCAACGTCTCCTCCGCCACCTGGTGGGAGGAAACGATGGTTGCCCTGCCCGCCGGTTACCGCGGCATCGCTCCCGACCAGCGCGGCTTTGGCGAGGCCGACCCCGAAAAGAAAATTGACGCTACCAACGGCATGGGCGACCTGGCCGATGACGCCATCGCCCTGCTGGATTTCCTCGGCATCGAAAAAGCGCACATCGTGGGTAACTCGCTGGGCGGCATGGTGGTCTGGCGCATGATGGCCGATTACCCGGAGCGTTTTCTGACCGCCACGCTGGTGGATACCGGCTCTCCCTACGGCTTCGGCGGCACGAAGGACGTGGAGGGCACGCCCTGTTTCCCCGATTTCGCCGGTTCCGGCGGCGGCCTCTCCAACCCGGAGTTAATCAAGCGCATGAAAGAGGGCGACCGCTCGATGGAAAGCCCCTTCTCGCCGCGTGCCGCCATTCGGACGCTGCTCGTTAAGCCCCCCTTCATCCCTCCCCGCGAGGAAGAACTGCTCTCCGCGCTGCTCTCCACCCACATCGGGGAGCAGGACGTACCGGGCGACTCGGTGACCTCCCCCAACTGGCCTTTCGTTGCTCCAGGCAAGTGGGGGGCGACCAATGCCACCTCCCCGAAGTATGCCGTCAATGTGGAGAAAATCATCGCCGCGGAGCCGAAGGTACACGTCCTCTGGGCGCGGGGCGCGGACGATTTGGTCGTCTCGGATAGTGCTGCTTCCGACCCCGGCTTCCTCGGCAAGTCTGGCCTGATTCCCGGCTGGCCCGGCGAAGAGGTCTTCCCGCCGCAGCCGATGGTCGGTCAGACCCGCGCCGTACTGGAGAAGTACGCTGCTGCCGGTGGAAGTTACCAGGAGGTGGTCATCGCCGATGCCGGCCACCTGCCGTTCATCGAAAAACCGGAAGAGTTCAACCGGGTTTTCCACGCCCACATCATGCAGCGAGGGAGGTGATGCGCGGCGAAAAATACCCTCTGCCCACTCACCCGTCTAGCCATCTCTACCAATTTACCAACTCACCTTGCCTTTCAGGAGAAGAACGATGAAAACTCTGCGAACACTCGTTATCGGCCTGCTGGTAGGAGGCTTGCTGCTCTCGGCCTGCGCGCCCGCAGCGACTCCCCAACCGACCGAAAAGCCTGCCCCGACTGAAGCGCCTGCTCCTACGGAGGCCCCCGCCCCCACGGAGGCCCCTGCTCCGACCGAGGCCCCTGCACCCACGGAAGAAGCCGCGCCGATGGGACTTTCCTGCGATGAACCCATTAAAGTGGGCTTAATCACCGATGCTACCGGCCCGCTGGCAATTTACGGCGCGCACATCATTCGCTCCTTCATGTTGGGGATGGAGTATGCCACCGGCGCGCCGGGCAGCGTGGGCGATGTCTTCACCGTTGATGACGGTGAAAATACCTTCAAACTGGATAACTGTGAAATCACCGTCTATCTTGGCGACGACCAGACCAACCCCGAATTGACCACTTCCATCGCCCGCGAGTTCATCGACGTCAAGGGTGTGGATGTGCTGGTCGGCACGGTCAGTTCCGGCAACACCGCTTCGCTGCAAGAAATCGCCGCGGAGAACAAAATCCCCCTGATTGTGGCCCCCGCGGCGGCGAACGACATCACCGGCGCCAACTTCAACGAGTACACTTTCCGCACCAGCCGCAACAACTATCAGGACGCCATCAACCTGTGCGAATATCTGCCCACCGTGTATGACACCTTCGTGCAGATTGCTCCCGATTACAGTTTCGGGTATGGCGGCGCGCAGGCTTTTCGCGATGCCTGCACGGTCAACGGCGGCACCTTCGTAGCGGACGACATCTTTGCTCCGCTGGATACGACCGACTTTACGCCCTATATGGAGCAGATTCTGGACTCCGGGGCCGATGCCTGGATTGTGACCTGGGCGGGCGGCGGATTCATCTCCATGATGCAGGCTGCCGTGGATGTCGGCGTAACGGAGAAAATGGCTTTGGGCGCTTCCTTTGTGGATAACGTAGCGTTGCCGGCTTTCTTCTCCAACGCCATCGGCTCGACCAGCGGCATTCTCTACCACTACACCGCCCCGCAGAACAACCCCATCAACGACTGGCTGGTGAAAGAGGACAAGGCCCGTTACGGCGTTTACCCCGACCTGTTCGACGCCGATGGTATGAATGCTGCCATTATGCTGGTGGAAGGGCTGAAGGCCACCAATGGCGACGTCAGTGCGGATGCCCTTATCCCCGCCTGGGAAGGCATGACCTTCGACGGCCCCAAGGGCGAAATCTACATCCGTCCCGAAGACCACGTTGCCATTCAGGATATGTACATCGTCAAACTGCTCAACGTGGATGACCCGGACGCGAAGTACTTCGAGTATATCAAGACCACGCGGCCCGAACCGCCCTGCCTGCTGCCCGAATCGATGAAAGACCGCTGCGGCGACCTGCCTTACGGTTCGCTGGGCGGGCAATAACCCCATACCGATTTGTTACAATCAAGTCCCTGGGGGGCATTGGCCCCTCAGGGATTGTTTTGCAATGGGAAGTGACTACAGATAAAACAGCACTATCTGCGTTCAAGGGTTGCTCTCTCGGCACACGGATACCTATGAACTCCGAAACCATCCTCGAAACCATCAACCTCCGAAAGGAATTCGGCGCGCTCGTAGCGGTTGACGATGTCAGCATCCGGGTGCGCGAGAACTCGCTGCACGCCATCATCGGGCCGAACGGGGCGGGCAAGACGACCTTCTTCAACCTGCTGAGCGGCAACCTCGAGCCGACCGGCGGGCGGGTCATTTTCCGGGGCAAGGACATCACCCACCAGCCGGTACACCGCACCATCCACTTCGGGATAGGGCGCTCCTTCCAGATTACCAACATCTTCCCCAACCTGACCGTCTTCGAGAACATCCGCCTGGCATGTCAGGCGTTGGGTAGAGACAATTTCAAATTCTGGCGGGCGGCCTC